>CAZWGT010000243.1:0-5107 GCA_964633345.1 uncultured Planctomycetota bacterium | reverse complement strand
CCGCCGCCGGCGGTGGAGATGCCGGGGTCGGATCCCGCCGGCCTGCGCGCCGCCCTCGAGGAGGCCAAGCCGGCAGGCGCGAAGGCCGACGCCCCGGCGGCCGAGGCGCCCGCCCCGGTCCCCGCCGCTCCCGCCCCTCCGGAGCCGGCGGTGGCCGACGCGGCCGAGGCTCCGGTCGAGAAGGAGGGCGTGGACCGCATGGAGGCGAAGAAGCGCATGGGCGCCCCCCCGGCCGAGGACGCCGACGCCCGGGACAAGTCCAAGGCCTCCGCCGACGACGAGACGAAGGACGGGATCCTGGAGACCGCCGCGCCCACGCGCATCGCGTTCCGGTACCGGGTCCCCGTCCTCGCCGAGGGCCAGCAGTCCGTGGAGGGGACCCTGCTCGCCCAGCGGGGCCTGGCCACCCGCGGAGGGACGTGGAAGGCGCCCGTGGCGGGGGAGGCGCGGCAGGAGCAGAGCCGGGTCCTCCTCCTGCAGGTCAAGCCGGAGAACCTGGAGAAGCTCCGGGCGGCCCTCGACCGCGCCTCGGGCCTCCGGGGGTCCACGGTGGAACTCCTCGACCGCGGGAGCGCCCTCCCCCCCGAGGTGGCGCGGCTCCTGGTCGCTGGGAGTGCCGGAGGGAGGAAGGCGGAGACGCCCGCTCCCGGTCCTCCCGCCGGCTTCAGCGCCGGCCCCGAGGCGGGCAGGGACCGCGCCGGGAAGGCGGAGGAGCCCGAGGCCGGTCCGCCGCCGAAGCTCACGCCGGAGCAGTTGAAGAGGCTCGCCGACGCCCCGCCCCCGGCGAAGGAGGGGCCGACGACCGCCGCAGCCGCGACCACCGAGGTGCTCGTCGAGATCCACCTCGAGACCGCCGACCCGGAGAAGCGCTGATCCCCCGGGGCTTCCGTCGGGCGCTGTGGACCGGCGCCGTCCTGGTGTCGGGGTGCGGCGATCCGCCGCCCACCGCCCCCGCGCCCCCCGCTCCCCCGGTTCCCGTTTCGCCTTCCCGCCGCGGCCCCGCGGGCGAGGTGCCCCCCAACAGCCGGCGCGCCCACGACGAGGGGGCCGGGCCCGCAGTGTCCCTCCCCGGCTACTCCTACGGCTTCCCCGGGGCGCCCGGGACGGGGACGCACTACCACCTCCTCGTGCCCGACGCGGGGGAGCCCCGCGCCGCCCTGGCGGGGGGGGCCACGGACCGCGGGATCGCGCTCCGGGTGTTCCGCGCGGAGCGGGTCGTGGACGCGGCCCTGGCCGTGAAGGCGGCCCTGGCCGGGGCCGGGGCGGAGATCCTCGACCCCGCCACCGCGGGGGGCTGCGGGGACGCCGGAGATCACGCTCCCCCCGGCTCCGGGCAGAGGAACCCGCCTCCTGTCCGGGTGGTCCGGGCGCGCACGGCCCCGGCCGACCTGCCGCGGTGGGAGGCGGCCCTCGCGGAGGTGCCGGGACTGCGCCGCCTGCTGGCCTCGGGCCTCGGCGGGGACGGGAAGTGGAAGGGGGAGGTGCTCCTCGACGTGCACCTCGTCCCCTGAGGCCGGGAGCGGCGCCTACTTCTTCCCGTGGCGCTTCTCGAACTCCTTCTCGTCCATGGCGCAGCGGAAGCCGACCTTCTCCGAGCGGGCCGACGGCCCGATGACGTAGCGCCAGTCGTTGGCGGCCTCGTCGGCGGGGTCCTTGAAGTTGCCCCCGCGGATGACCACCTGCTCCGTGGCCGGGGGGAGCCCCTTCACGGGCTTGCCGTCGGGGTGGGTGGCGCAGAGTTCGGAGACGTTGCCCGCCATGTCCATGGCGCCGAAGGGGGAGCGGTCCCCGGGAGTGGATCCCGCGGCGACCGGCCCGGGCTTCCCGCCGACCACGGCGCTCCCCTCGGTGAACTCCGGCCCCCAGGGGTAGCGGAGCCCCGCGTTCCCGCGGGCCGCGCGCTCCCACTCGTCCTCGGTGGGGAGGCGCTTGCCGAGGGACTCGGCGAAGGACTTCGCCCCCTCGTAGGTGACGCCGCAGACGGGCAGCGCGGAGGCCCCCTCGGGGAGGGAGGGGGCGCCCTTCTCGTCGAGCTTCCACCCCAGGGGCAGCAGCTTCTCGCGGACCTTGACGCTCTTGACGTCGCGGAGGAAGGCGGCGTAGGCCGCCCCGGTGACCTCGGTCCGGTCGATGTAGAAGGCCCGCACGACCCGCTTCTCCGCCTTCTGCCCGGCGTGGGGCCAGCCCCTCCCGCGCTGCTCGGGGATCGGGAGCTCCCCCTTGGGGACGGCCACCATGTCGGCGGGGTCGGGGGTCGAGGCGGCCCGGCCGATCTCCGTGCCCGCGGGCGGCGCCCCCTTGGCCCTGGCCCAGCGGCGCACGACGTCGAGGTCGAGGAAATGGCGATCCCAGTTGTCCGCCATCGTGGCCTCGGGGAAGACCTGTTTCACCGCGATCCGGAGGGCGTCCCCCAGGGTGCTCGCCTCGCCCCCCTTCTCCTCCGTCGCCTTCACCGTCGCCTCGGGGACGCGCGCCGCCAGCCGGCCCGCGACGACGGGGCCGAGGATCCGCCGCTTCGTCCACAGGGAGGGGAACTCCTCGGTGCCGAGGGGGGCGCCGGCCCGGGCCCTGGCCTCCTCCGCGACGGCGGCCTCGAGGGCGGCCACGGTCTCGGCGGCCTTCGGGCCCGTCAGGAGGTCGAAGTCCCTCTGGATCTGGAGGTAGGTGTCCTCGAGCTCCTTCTTGAGGGACGCCAGGGCCGCCGCGTCCGGGGGCGCGGGCGGGGTCTCCTGCGCCGGAGCGGCGGCGGAGACGCCGGACAGGACGGCCAGCGCGAGCACCCATGCGCGGTGAGCGGTCATGGCTTCCCCCTGCCCTATGATACGCACCGCGCCATGCCCCCCCTCCCGGATTCCGGAAAGCCGGACGCGCCCGAGGGCCCTCCCGTGCAGTTCCTCAAGGGCGTGGGCCCGGCGAGGGCGCGGCTCCTCGGGAAGATGGGAGTCCGGGCCCCCGTGGACCTCCTCCACTTCTACCCCCGGGCCCACGAGGACCGCCGCCGGGCGACCCGCGCGGCGGAGCTCGTCGAGGGCAGCCCCGCGGTGGTCCGGGTGAAGGTCGTGGACCTGGAACTGCGGCGGATCCCCGGCCGGCGGGGCCGGCGGGCCCTCAGCGTCGTCCGGGTCGAGGTCGGCGACGACTCGGGCTCCTTCTTCCTCGAGTTCTGGAACCAGCCCTTCCGCCTGAAGCAGTTCGCCGTCGGGGATTCCCTGGTGGTCTCGGGGAAGCCCTCGGCGGGGAAGGCGAGGGGGCCGCTGCGCATGACCGCGGCCGAGGTGGAGAAGCTCGACCCCGGGGAGGGGGAGGACGGCGTCCACCTCGGCTGGGGGCGGATCGTGCCGATCTACCCGCTGACGAAGGGGATCGGTCAGCGGGACCTCCGGCGCGCCGTGGACGAGGCCCTCCGCCACAACCTGGGCGAGGTGTCCGACCCCCTCCCCCCCGCCCTCCTCGAGGGGGAGCGGCTGCTCCCGCTCCGCGAGGCGGTGGCGGCCATCCACTTCCCGTCGGACATGGAGGCGGTCGAGGCGGCGCGCCGGCGCCTGAGGTTCGACGAGGTGTTCTGCCTGCAGGCCGCCCTGGCGCTGCGGCGGCGCTCCCTGGTGCGGGAGGAGCGGGGGTTCTCCTACGACCGGCTGACGCCGGAGCTCGACCGGCGCATCCGCGACCGCTTCCCCTTCCCCTTCACCGCGGCCCAGGACCGGGCGGTGCGCGACATCGCCGGCGATCTCCGCGAGGGCCACCCGATGAACCGGCTCCTCCAGGGGGACGTCGGCAGCGGGAAGACGGCGGTGGCCCTCTACGCGATGCTCTCCGTCGTCGCCCACCGCCGGCAGGCCGCGATCCTCGCGCCGACGGAGATCCTCGCCGAGCAGCACTTCCGCGGGTTCCGCCGCTTCCTCGAGGGCTCCCGCGTCCGCGTGGAACTCCTCGCCGGGGGGATGGGGGCGAAGGCGCGCCGCGATCTCCTGACGGCGGTGCGGCGGGGCTTCGTGGGGGTCCTCGTCGCCACCCACGCCGTGCTGGAGGGGGACGTGGAGTTCAAGGACCTCGGCATGGCGGTGGTGGACGAGCAGCACCGCTTCGGTGTCCACCAGCGCCGGGACTTCCGGGACAAGGGGCTGCGGCCCGATCTCCTCTACCTCACGGCCACGCCGATCCCCCGGACCCTCGCCCTCACCCTGTTCGGCGATCTCGACGTCTCGGTCCTCGACGAGCGTCCCCCGGGCCGCCGCCCGGTGCGCACCCTCGTGGTCGGCCCCGACGGGGAGGCGGAGGCGTGCGAACTGGTCCGGAGGGAGGCGAAGGCCGGGCGCCAGGCGTTCTACGTCTGCCCGCTCGTCGAGGAATCCGAGGACCTCGATCTCCGCGCCGCGGAGGCGGAGGCGGAGCGGCTGCGCAAGGACGTGTTCCCCGATCTCCGGGTCGGCCTCCTCCACGGGCGGATGAACGCGAAGGAGAAGCGCGCGGTCATGGACGACTTCCGCGCCGGGCGGATCCACGTGCTCGTCTCCACGGTGGTGGTCGAGGTCGGCGTCGACGTCCCCAACGCCAGCGTGCTGGCGGTCCTGCACGCCGAGCGGTTCGGCCTCTCCCAGCTCCACCAGCTCCGCGGGCGGATCGGGCGCGGTCCCCACCCGAGCGCCTGCCTGCTGTTCACCGGGGCCGGGGGCGGGGACGCGGGCCGGCGCATCGAGGCCATGGTCTCCACCGACGACGGCTTCCGCATCGCGGAGCTCGACTTCGCCATCCGCGGGCCCGGGGAGTTCTTCGGCCCGCGCCAGAGCGGCCTGCCCGACCTGCGGTTCCCCGAGGCGCTCCTCGACGGCCCCCTGCTGGCGCGCTGCCGCGAGGCGGCCTTCGCGCTCGCGGCGCGGGATCCGGAGCTCCTGCTCCCGGAGCACCGGCCGCTGCGGGACCACCTGCTCCGGCGGTTCGGCGATCGGATCGAACTCGTGAGGGTCTAGGGCGCCCCGGACCGATCCACCCGGGACCGGCCCGTGGACGCTCCGTGTCGGAGGCGAACTCCAACGAAACTCCACCGGGGGGTCGTTCCGCGCCGCCGTCGGCGGCGCGGGGCTCCCGGATCGCGGTCGGGCGGGAAGGG
>CAZWGT010000242.1:0-5119 GCA_964633345.1 uncultured Planctomycetota bacterium | reverse complement strand
CGTCACCGTGAACACGCTCCCCTTCCCCGGCTCGGAGCGGACCGCGATGGTCCCCCCCGTGTCCTCGACCGCGCGCTTCACGATGGCCAGGCCGAGGCCGGTGCCGCGGGTCTTCGTCGAGAACGCCGGATCGAACAAGCGCGCCATGTCCTCCGGGGCGATCCCGACGCCGGTGTCCTCGACTTCGAGGAGGACGGACTTCTCGTGACGCAGTCGGATCGAGAGCCGCCCCCCCTCCGGCATCGCCTCCATCGCGTTGCCGCAGAGATTGACGAGGACCAGGCGCATCTCCTCGCGGTCGGCGGTCACCGGCGGGAGGTTCTCCGCGACGTCGAGCGTCACCTCGATCCCCTCCCCGACCCGGTAGAGGTCGGCGATCTCCCGGGCCAACGAACCGAGGTCGAGGGACTCCGGCCGCCGCCGCGGCAGGCGCGCGAAGGCCGCGAAGTCCGTCGAGATCCGCTGCAGCGCCTCCGCCTGGCGCAGGATCACCTCGGCCGCCTTCCGCGTGATCCCCGGCAGGTCCGGCGAGCCGTCCTCCTGCGCCCGGAGCAGGTGCTGGGCGTGCAGGCGCATCGGCGTCAGCGGGTTCTTGATCTCGTGGGCGACCTGCTTGGCCATCTCCCGCCACGCCGCCTCGCGCTCGGCGCGGATCTCCGCCTCGCGCCCGGCCTCCAGGCCCTCCGTCATCCGGTTGAAGGAGTCCACCAGCGCGCCGAGCTCGTCCTTCGCCCCGCGGGGGATCCGCGTCCGGAGGTCCCCGGCCGCCACGCGCCGCGTCCCCTCGGAGAGCGCCTCCACCGGCCGCGCCATGCGCCGCGCGAGGAGGAGGCCCGCCGCCGCCACCCCGAGGAGCACGAGCACGTAGAGCCCGAGCGCCACCGTCGTCGTCCGCGCGAGGTCCCGGTCCGCCTGGTCCTGCCGGAAGAGCAGCGGCACCGAGATCACCCCGGCCACCGTGCCGTCCGGACCGCGGACCGGCGCGTATCCCACGAGGAACGGGTAGGAGCCGAACCGCTCCCGCGCGAGGTAGGAGCCGCGGCCCAGCAGCACGATCTGCTCGTAGGCGGAGCCGGGCAGCCGGCGCGAGAACAGCTCCGTGGCGAAGATCCCCCGCTCGCTCGAGGCGACGACCATGTCCCCGAGGTAGAGGTTCACGGGCACGCCCGCGCGCCAGGCGATCTCCTTCACCCGGTCGTCGGGGATCCCGGCCTGCACCTCGTCGGCGGGGACCGGGCCCGCCCGCCCGGCGGCCAGGCGCAGCAGCTCGTCGAGGATGCCGGCGTCCCGGAGCGACGCCTCCACCCTCCCCAGGCTCTCGCCCATCTCCCGGTCCATGGCCTCCCGGGCGCGCTCCTCGGCCAGGGACCGCTCGAGGAGGGCCAGGCCCGCCACGGGCACCGCGCCCACGAGGATGAACCCCGCCAGCACCTTGGCGCGGAAGCCGAAGGCCGGGGGCGCCGCGCCCCCGCGCGCGAGGGCGGCGGCGCCGGCGGCGGCGCCGATCGCCAGGGCCGCGAGCAGGTGGAGGAGGAGGACCTTCGAGAGGTTGAGCAGGAGGGGGCGGGCGGTGAGCGAGGGGAAGGCGACGGAGACCATCCCCGTCACGCGGCCGTCCACGGCGCGGGGGAGGAAAGCCTCGTGGTAGGGGACCCCGGCGACCTCCTCCCGCGTCCAGAGGACCGGCTCGCCGCCGCGGAGCACCCGCTCCACCGCCTCCGCGGGGGCCCGCCGCCCCCGCGGGATGTCGGCGAGCGAGCAGTCCGCCAGCCGGTCCCCCTCCCAGGTGGACACGTGGATCTCCCTCTCCGCCGGAGGCGGGAGGAGGCCCCCGTAGTTGCGCAGGATCTCCGGGCGGGTGAGACCCCGGCCGGAGGGGAACCCGGCGGGGAGCGCCAGCCGGAGGGAGCCGAGGAGCGCCCCCCCCGCGTCGCGCACCGGCGCGGCGGCCACGAGGAAGGTCCTGCCGGCGGCCCCCTTGAGTCCCGGGCGGACCTCCACGGCGGCGCCCGCGGGGGGGACGTCGGGGGGGGGCGGGAGCCAGGAGCCGGGCGGGGAGTCGATGTCGAAACGGGAGACGACCCGGCCGTCGGCGCGGACGATCTCCAGGGTGCAGCCGTCGGGCCGCCCGTTGAGTTCCGGGGTCTCCGCCCAGGCGTAGAACGCGGCCTCCTCGGGGCGCTGGCCGCCGCCGCGGAGCACGCGGGCGGGGAGGCCGTCGGGGGCGGCCATGCGCCCGAGGAGGCCGGCCAGCGCGGCCCGCTCCTCCCGCTCCCGGGTCGGCTCGAGGCGCCCGAGGGCCGCCAGCGCGTCCGCGCGGAGCGCCTGGAGGATCTCCCACTGGACCGCGCCGCCCGCGAGCAGGCCCCCGGCCACGGCCAGCGCGAGCCCCGCCCCCGCCGCCGATCTCGGGTGGAGGGGGCGGCCGAGGGCGAGGCAGAGGAGGCGGTGGGAGGCCGCGAGGCCCGCGGCGGCGGCGATCCCCGGGGCGAGGAGGAGGGCCACGGCGGCGGCGTGGGGGAGGACGCGGTCCTCGGGCAGGAGCCCCACGCGGGAGCGGAAGGCGGCTTCCGTCGCCAGGGCGAGGAGCAGGCGCCCCCCCCCGACGGCCGCGGCGACGGCGGCGATGCCCGCCGCGGCCCGGGCGGCGGGGCCGGCGGATCGGGGCAGCTCCCGGAGGAGGAGGAGGACGGCCGCCAGACCCGCGGCGGCGGTGAGGAGGGCGTCGCCGGGGGAGCCCAGGGCGCCGGCGAACCCCGGGACGGAGAACAGCGAGGTGTCGAAGAGCCCCCCGCGCAGGAGCTCCCCCGGGACGTCGAGGAGGAGGAGGGCCCCCCGCGCGGCCAGCACGAGGCCCGCCTGGACGCACCCCCGGGCCCCGCCGGCGCCGAGCAGTGCGAGCAGGACGATCCCCCCGAGGAGCCCCCGCCGCCACCGCCCCCGCTCCTCCCGCGCCCGGGCCCCGGCCTCCTCCGGCGGGCGCAGGGTGACCTCGAGGGTCCCGTGCCGCGTGCCGAGGATCCCCTCGAGGGGCCGGCGGGCGGAGCGGGGTCCGAGGGGGGGCGGGGGGCCGGCCGGGGCGGGGTCGAACTCCAGGTCCACCTTCTCGAGGTCGAGGGCCTCCTCGGCCTCCGCCTCGAAGTCGAGGGGGCGGAGGTAGCGGTTGTGGAGGGGGAGGCTGGCGTGGTACGGGGCGAAGGTGCGCACCGCCCCGGCCCTGTCCCCGCCGGGCCCGGTCAGGGGGACCTCGGCCCGCACGACGCGGTACACCGCGCTCTGGAAGGCGCGGGTGGAGGGCTCGGTGCCCGGCGGCCCCTGGAACCTCCCGGAATTGATGCGTCCCCACCACGCCAGCGGCCGCCCGTCCCGGTCCACGACGGCGGCGCCGAACACCGGCGGGGACCCCTCGCCCATCTCCCGCCGGAGCGCGTCGAAGATCGCCGCCCGCGACGGCGCGTCCTCGGCGAGGGAGGGGGAGGCGGCGAGCACCGCGGGGGCGAGCGCCTCGGCCTGGCGCAGCGCCTCCCTCTCCAGCGCGTGGAACCGCTCCGCGACGGCGTCGAGGGCCGCGTCGAGCGCGGAGTCGGTACGCCCGGGGACTGCCCCCGGTTCTTCCTGCCCGGGGACTGCCCCCGGTTCTTCCTGCCGGGGGGCTGTCCCCGGTTCTCTGTCGATCCCCTCCCACGCCAGGAGGAGCGCGGCCGCCGCCAGGATCCAGGCGCCGGGTTTCATCGCAGTCCGTATTTGTCGATCTTCTTGTAGAGGTTGCTCCGCTGCATCCCGAGGACCTCGGCGGTGTGCTTGACGTTCCACGCGTTGTCCTCGAGGCGCTGGAGGAGGAACATGCGCTCCGCCTGCTCCTTGAACTCCTCGAAGGTGGCGCACGTGGCGAAGGGGTCCCCGGGCCGGGCGGCGCCGCGGGGCTGGAGGTAGGGCTCGACGTCGGCGGATCGGATCTCCGGCCCCGGGCAGAGGATGGCGACGCGCTCGACGAGGTTGCGCAGCTGCCGCACGTTCCCCGGCCACTCCTGGCGGGAGAAGGTCTCGACGGCGTCCTCGGCGAACCTCCGCCGCGGCTCGAGGTCGTTGCGCTTGCAGGCGTCCTCGAGGAAGTGGCGGGCGAGCAGCGGGATGTCCTCGCGCCGCGCGGAGAGCGGGGGCAGGTGGATGGGGACGACGGCCAGGCGGTAGAAGAGGTCCTCGCGGAAGCGGCCCTTGCCGACCTCCTCCTGGAGGTCCTTGTTGGTGGCCGCGATGACGCGGACGTCCACGGAGACGGGTCCCTTGCCGCCGACCCGCTCGAAGGTCCCCTCTTCCAGCGCGCGCAGGACCTTGGCCTGGGCGGAGAGGTCCATGTCGCCGATCTCGTCGAGGAAGAGGGTGCCGCCGTCGGCCTGCTCGAACTTGCCCGCGCGGGATCCGACGGCGCCGGTGAACGATCCCTTCTCGTGGCCGAACAGTTCGCTCTCGACGAGTTCGCGGGGGATGGCGGCGCAGTTGACCTCGACGAAGGGGCCGCGCCAGCGCAGCGATCGTTCGTGGATGTTGCGGGCGACCAGTTCCTTCCCCGACCCGTTGCCACCGGTGAGCATCACGCGGGCCTGGGTGGGGCCGACCTTCTCGATGGTGGCGAGCACCTCGCGGATGGGGGGGGAGTTCCCGAGGATGCGCCAGCGGTCGGCGACCTTGCCGCGGAGCGCGGCCATCTCGCTCTCGGCGCGGCGCATGGCCAGCGCGTTGCGGACGGTGACGAGGACCTGTCCCTCGTCGAGCGGCTTGTCGAGGAAGTCGAAGGCCCCCTTGCGCGCGGCGGCCCACCCGGTGGAGCGGTCGGCGTGGCCGGAGATCATGATCACGGGGAGGCCGGGGTGGCGCTTGCCGATCTCCTCGAGGATCTCCAGGCCGTCGCGGCCGGGCATCTTGACGTCGAGGATCACGACGTCGGGGAGCGAGGTGCCGAGGAGCGCCAGCGCCCGGTCCCCGTCCGCCGCGGTGGCGACGGCGTGCTTCTCGTACTTCAGCACCATCTCCAGCGCGTCGCGGATGTCCGCCTCGTCGTCCACGACGAGGATGCGGCCGGCGGGGTCGGGCATGGGGTCGGCTCCTGGCGTCCCGGGCG
>CAZWGT010000241.1:0-5124 GCA_964633345.1 uncultured Planctomycetota bacterium | reverse complement strand
CCGGGGGCGGCGCGGCCGGGGCCGCGGCGGGCGCGGGGGCGTGGCCCGGGGGGATCGGCGCGAGCACCTGGGCCGGGACGGCGGCGTGGGCGTCGTTTCCCTTCTTCAGGCGCACGCGGCGGCCCTCGTCCTCCAGTTCGACCTCCGTCAGGCCGTGGAGGTCCATGAGGTGGACGAGGCGCTTGACGTCCCGGAGGTCCATGCGCCCCCCGGGGGCGTGCGTCCGCGGCCTCGGCTGGGCGGCGCCTTCCTCGGTCATGCCTTCCTCCTTCGTGAGCGGACAGGTTACAGCAACGATCGGCGGATCATCTCCTCCGCGATCTGGACGGCGTTCAGCGCCGCCCCCTTGCGCAGCTGGTCCATGGAGGCGAACAGGGCCAGCCCCGTGGGGAAGGCCAGGTCCTCCCGGATCCTCCCCACCAGCACGTCGTCCCCGAAGGCGGCGTCCCGCGGAGTCGGGAAGACGTTCCGCTCCGGGACGTCCACGACGCGGACCCCCGGGGCGGAGCGCAGGAGGTCCCGCGCCTCGTCGGCGGTGATCTTGCGCTCGAGCTCCAGGTGGATGGCCTCGGAGTGGGCCCGCTCCACCGGGACGCGGACGCAGGTCGCCGTGACCTTCACCCGCGGGTCGTCGAGGATCTTCGTGGTCTCGTTGTGGAGCTTCAGCTCCTCGGGGGAGTGGCCCCCCTCGAGCAGCCGCTCGACGAAGGGGAGCACGTTGTTGGCGATGGGATAGGGGTAGAAGGAGGCCACCGGCTCGCGGCCGGCCTGGATCGCCTCGTTCTGCGCGCGGAGCTCCGCGATCCCCTTCCAGCCGCTCCCCGACACCGCCTGGTAGGAGGCGACCACGGCGCGGCCGATGCGCACGGCACGGTGGATGGGCGTCACCGCCATGAGGAAGAGGATCGTCGAGCAGTTGGGGTTGGCGACGATCCCGGTGTGGCCCGCGAGCGCCCCGGGGTTGATCTCGGGGATCACGAGGGGGACGCCGGGCTGCATGCGGAAGGCGCTGGAGTTGTCCACGACGACCGCCCCCGCCTTCGCGGCGAGCGGGGCGAAGGCGCGGCTGACGGGGCCGCCGGCGGAGAAGAGAGCGAGGTCCACGCCCTCGAAGGAGCCCTCCGTCATCTCCTCGACGACGATCTCGCTCCCGGCGAAGGGGAGCCTCGTGCCCGCGCTCCGATGCGAGGAGAGCAGGCGCAGGCTCCTCACGGGGAACTTCCGCTGCTCGAGGACGGCGGCGAACTCCCGGCCGACGGCGCCGGTGGCCCCCGCGATGGCGACGGAGATGCCCCCGCTCACGGCTTCGCGCAGTCCTTCACGCGCCCCCGGGAGACCTCGACCGCGTGGAGGAGGGCCGGGGCCGCGAAGCCCAGGCACTCCACCGCCCCCCCGGGGCTCCCGGGGAGGTTGAGGACGACGGCGCCGCCGGGGAGGACCCCCGCCACGGCCCGGGAGAGGAGGCCCCGGGGGTCCAGCGCGGCGGAGCGGCGGCGGATCTCCTCGGGGAGGCCGGGGATCTCCCGCTCGAGGACGTCCCGCGTGGCCTCCGGGGTGACGTCCCGGGGGGCGACCCCGGTGCCCCCCGTGGTGAGGACGAGGTCGGCCAGCGCCCCGAGGGCCCGGATCCCGGCCGCGACGGCGGCGCGGTCGTCGGGGACGACGCGGGACTCCACGACCTCGTGGCCGAGGCCCTCGACGGCCGCCCGCAGGGCCGGGCCGGAGGCGTCGGGGCGCTCGCCGCGGGAGGAGCGGTCGGAGACGGTCAGGAGGGCGACCCTCACGGGCGCCTCCAGGCCCCGGACGACCCGCCGGACTTCTCGAGGAGGCGCACGCCGAGGATCTCGGCGGAGCGATCGTGGCCCTTGACCATGTCGTAGACCGTCAGCGCCGCCACGCAGGCGGCCACCATGGCCTCCATCTCGACCCCCGTGCGGTCCACGGCCCGGGCCATGGCCTCGATCCGCACCCCCCCCCGCCCCGCCACGGCCTCCACGGAGACGTCCGTGAGGGCGAGGGGGTGGCAGAGGGGGACGAGGTCGGCGGTGCGCTTGGCCGCCATGACCCCGGCGAGGCGGGCGGTGGCCAGCACGTCCCCCTTGCGCGCCTTCCCGGCCAGCACGAGGCGGGCGGTGGCGGGGGCCATGCGGACGGTCGCCTCGGCCACGGCCCGGCGGTCGGTGACGGGCTTGGGGGAGGTGTCCACCATGCGCGCCCGCCCCCGGGAATCGAGGTGGGAGAGCCCCGCCCGGACGCGCCGACGCTCGGCCATGGTCCCTCCCGCGATCCCCGGGACCTCCCCGGGGGATCCCGTCATCCTAAACCGGGCCGGCGGTCCGCCCCACCTTCTCCCGGCGCCCCGGTCCCTGTAACCTCACGGCCATGCCCGCCCGGGTCTCCTGCCCCTCCTGCGCCGCCGAGGTCCCCTCCACGGGGGTCTGCCGGTCCTGCGGCGGCACGGCCCTGGTGGACGGGGTGGCGGGGCGGCTGCTGGCCTCGGACCTGAAGTGCCCGCGGTGCCCGGGATCCCCCCCGCTGCAGGGTGTGGAGCACGAGGGCTTCCGGGCCGACTTCTGCCGGAAGTGCCACGGGGTCTGGTTCGGCCTGGGGATGCTGGAGGAGGTCCTGCGGTCCGCCGTGAAGCGCCCCCTGAAGAAGGGGGAGGGCGGGGAGGGACCGGTCCACGGGGGCATGGAGCCGGTCCGCTACGCCCTGTGCCCGCGGTGCGGGGGGGGCATGGCCCGGAACCCCTTCGCCCAGAAGCCCCTCGTCATCATCGACCGCTGCCCCGCCCACGGGGACTGGTGCGACGGCGGGGAGCTCGCGCAGCTGAAGGCCATCGCCCGGACGCGGGGGGTGGAGGGGGTCCTCGCCCCGGCCGCGAAGCCGGCGGCCCGCGGGGCCCGTTCGGGCCTCGTCGCCGACCCCCTCCTCGCGGAACTCCGCAAGCGCCCGGGGAACTGGGGGGTCGTCCCCGACGAGGTGGCGGCCATCGACGACATGAAGTCGGGCTCCGGTTTCGGGCGCCGCCGCCGGCGCGGCCGGGACCTCCTCGACCTGCTCTGGGTCCTGTTCCGCTCGTGACGACCCCGCCCGCGGGCCGCAGCCGGACCAGCCATCGGGTCGTGGTGGCGATGCTGGACGGGAAGCGGGCGCGGGGGTTCGTCTACAACTTCAGCCCCAACGCGCCGGCCTTCAACCTCTTCCCCTCGGAATCGGCCGACTCGAAGTTCGCCACCCACGTGGAGCTGAAGTCGGCCAAGGCCATCTTCTTCGTCCACTCCCACGAGGGGAACAAGGCGCGGCGGGAGGCGATGCGGAGGAACCCCGAGGACCCGCGGAAGTTCCGGGTCCGCGGGACCAAGATGAAGATCACCTTCAGCGACGGGGAGGAGATGTTCGCCTCGTCGGAGAACTACAACCCCACGCGCCTGGGGTTCTTCGTCTACCCGCTGGACCCCGGGAGCAACAACCTGCGCATCTTCGTGGTGAACGAGAACGTGCAGCAGGTGACCACGGGCAACGCGCTCTCCCCGGGGGGCGCGCTCCCCGCGACCCAGGAGCGGATCGCCAAGGTCCCCGCCCCCCCCGCGGGCGAGGCCCCCCCGTCCCCCCCCGGCGACTCCTGCACGCTTCCCGTGGAGGCGCGGATGGAGGCGGTGCTCCGCGTCGTCGCGGGGGAGCCGGCCGAGGAGGTCGCCGCGGACACCGGGATCCCGTCCGGGGTCCTGGCCCACTGGGTGCGGCTGTTCCTGCAGTCGGGCCGGGCGGGCCTCGGGGGCGCCTCCTCCGACGCGCGCGACGAGGTCATCAAGGAGCTGGCGACGAAGGTCTGCGCGCTGGAGGACGAACTGGACCGGCTGCGGGGTGCGCCGCCGGGGAGGGGGGGGGGATGAGGATCCTGGTCGCCGAGGACGACGCGGTCTGCCGGCGGATCATCGAGACGGAGATCCGGCGGTTCGGGCACGAGCCGGTCCCCGCCGAGGACGGGAACATCGCGTGGGGCCGGTACCGCATGGAGCACTTCCAGGTCGTCGTCACCGACTGGATCATGCCGGGGGTGAACGGGCTGGAGTTCTGCCGCCGGATCCGGGCCGACCTCCGGCCCCGCTACACCTACGTCATCGTCCTCACCGCGGTGACGACGCGCGAGGGGTTCCTCGAGGGGATGCAGGCCGGGGCCGACGACTTCCTCGTGAAGCCCCTCGACGCGGCCCAGCTCGGGGCGCGGCTGATGGTGGCGGAGCGGGTGCTGAAGCTCCAGACGGACCTCCGCACGCTGGAGGGGCTGCTGCCCATCTGCTCGTACTGCAAGCGGATCCGGGACGGGAAGGACTACTGGGAGCAGGTGGAGGCCTACATCTCCCGGCGCACCGAGGCCCGCTTCAGCCACTCGATCTGCCCCGACTGCTACCAGAAGCACGTGGTCCCGGAGATCGAGGCGATGAAGAAGGCGCAGGGGGGCCCGCCGACGGCGTAGGCCGGAGGGCGGCGGACGCCATCAGCGCCGCGGCGGCGGCGGCCATGGCGCCGACGGCGGCGTGGCCGATCCCGGGCAGGCGAGCCGCGTTCGCGAGGGCCCCCGCCGCGGCGGCTGCGAGCACGAGCCCCCAGCGGAGGGCCGCCCCCTCCGGCCAGGGGTGCGGGCCGAGGCGCCCGATCCGCGGGAGGGCCCACAGGAGGAGGGCGAGGCCGCCGACAACGGTGCTCCCGTGCTGGAGGATCCGGCGGTCGACGGCCCACCCTTCCGTGTGGGTGAGGGCGTCCCACGCGACGTGGCTCCCGGAGCCGAGGAGGACGGCGGTCGCGGCATTCCTCCAGCCGGCGCGGGGCTCGACGGCGTTGGCGATTGCCGCGGGGAGGAGGTGACGGAGTCCCGGGCGGACGAGGGTCTCGAATGCCCACCAGGCCGCCATCCCCGCCGGCAGGCAGAACAGGAGGAGCCCCGGCGCCGTGTGTCCGAACTCCCCGCGGAGGCGCAGGCGCAGGACGTACTCGAAGTCGGGCGCCATGGTGCCGAGGACGAGGGGGATCAGGGGCAGGGACGGCAGAAGCCTGCGGAGGGGAATCGCGGCCGCGGCGTGACAGGGCGTGAAAGGCATGCCCCGTCCATCGGCCGCCCGC
>CAZWGT010000240.1:3423-5200 GCA_964633345.1 uncultured Planctomycetota bacterium | reverse complement strand
GGCGGTTCCGACGCCTCGGTCGGCGCCCGCCCGCTCTACGTCGTGGACATGGATCTCGACGGCCTCGACGGCGTCTCCCTGAACACCCCGATGCAGATCGAGTTCAGCGAGTTCGTCCTCCCCGAGACCATCCGCCACGACACCATCCAGGTCCGCCTCGGGCCCAGGTACGGCATCCAGGCCTTCGGCGACTTCAAGGTCTCGGGCAACATCGTCACCTTCTTCCCCCAGATCCCCACCAAGGCCGACCTGTCCGACGCGGGCTTCAAGCCCCAGTCGCAGTACCGGGTCACCGTGGCCGGGCATCCCAAGGTCGACCAGGTCCAGGCCTACACCGGCCGCCCCCTCATCCGGACCTTCGTGGGCGACTTCGCCACCGCCGCCACCACGAGCCCCGACCTCTTCACCACCGACACCTACAAGGACCCGCCCCCTCCGACGATCCTGTTCACCAACCCCCCGGACACCCTGCCCGTGTCCCCGTGGACGAAGCCGGGCGGCGCGGTGGACGTGCCCACGGACTCACAGGTCCAGCTCGTCTTCAACCGCGTTCCCCTGGCTCCATCGACCATCACCACCGGCAACGTCTCCCTCACCATGATCGAGCGGCTGGGCGTCGCGCAGAACCGTCCCATCCAGGGCACCCCGGTCCTCGAGCAGTCCTTCGAGGGGACGACGCTGCGCTTCGTGCCGGCCTTCCCGCTGGCCGACCAGGCGCGCTACGTGCTCCGCGTGGAGAACCGCGTCACCGACCTCACGGGCTCCTACGACGTCTCCGACAACGCCGCCCGCACGGCGCTGCGCGCCCAGGCGGCCTCCGGCCTCGACCCGGCGCTGACGGCCTTCGCGCTGGCGCACCCCGAGGAGGTGGACCCGCGCACCTTCCTCATCTTCTCGACCCGCGACGAGCCGACGAAGGACCTCGCGCTGTTCACGAACTTCGACGGACTCGACGTCGATGAGAACGGCGGCGACGGCCTCAACAAGGCCCTGTCCAACGCCGACTTCAACGGCGGCGTGCCCGGCGCGCTCGCGGGCACCTTCACCGCCCCCGGCGGCAACGGGACCCTCGGGGACCTCAAGCCGGTATCCAGCACGACGATCAGCACCAACTCCCCCAGCGCGGTCAACGGCATCTTCAACTACCAGACCATCGACATCCCCACGGGCGTGACGGTCACCCTGACCGGCACCACCCCGGGCTCGCTGCTCTCCCTCAAGGGGACCACCATCCGCGGGATCGTCGGCGCCTCCGGCTCCAAGGGGACCGACGCGGAGCAGAGCTACCAGACCTCCACCCTCCCGGCCAGCGTCGGCGGCAACGGCGGCCCCGGCGGCGGCAAGGGCGGCGACAACTACACGGGCACCGTGTACCAGAACTTCTACAGCCCCAACGCGCCCGACGCCCCCAACGGCGGCGGCAAGGGCGGCGGCGGCGGCCACACCCCGTCCAGCCTCGCCCGCGACTTCGGCGGCGGCGGCGGCGGCGGCGGCCACCAGTACCAGGGCAACAACGGCAATCCGGGCAACTACCCCTCCTACTCCTCCTGGAACGGGAAGGGCGGCCCCGGCGGCGCGGCGGGAGGAATCCAGCCGACCTCGGTGCTCACGAACGACGGCAAGACCTTCCACCAGAAGGGCGTGGGCGGGGGCGGCGGCGGCCCCGGGGCGTTCAGCACCTACTACCCGACGAGCACCAACTGGCGCAACGCCGGCGCGGGCGGCGGCGGCGGCGGCGGGGCGATCCTGCTGAAGTCGGCCGGCGACATCACCATCA
>CAZWGT010000240.1:0-3323 GCA_964633345.1 uncultured Planctomycetota bacterium | reverse complement strand
TCCAGCTCGAGGACCAGGACGGCGTGATCTCCGGCACCTCGACGGCCACCATGGTCCCCGACTACTACACCGGCCGCTTCGACCCGACGGGCACCGCCACCGACGCGCCCTCGGTCTTCGTCAGCAACTGGTTCAACATGGGCGTCTTCGACCCCATCCTGCAGCCCTTCACCAACCTCGACTTCGTCGAGCAGAACTACCCCGGCTGCACCATCAAGTACGAGATGCAGATGGCCATCGAGGACTCGGCCAACTTCGGCCACGCCAACACCACCTCGATCAACGCGGCCACCCAGGTCTCGAACGACCTGAGCAAGGCCAGCCAGTTCGCCACGTTCAAGGACCCCAACCTCGGCCTCATCAACATCACGGGCCAGATGAACGGGAAGGGCTACCAGTTCTACCGCCTGCGGATCACCTTCACCCTCAAGGACGGCCAGAAGCGGACCGACCCGGTCCCCTTCGTGGACCGCCTGCGCGTCCGCGTCCAGTACTAGCACTCCAACGCCCGCAGGGGGGGCTGGGCCACTCCGGCCCCCCCGAACCGGCCTCCATGCCGAAAGGCATGGGGGCCGCAAGCCTTCCGGAGGACCCGTTGATCGCGCGCCCGCCGGCACCGGGGTCGATGGCGCCGCCCGGGGGATCTGCCCGGTCCGGACCGGGGCAACACTTGACCCCGACGCCCCACTCCGGGGCACGATGGGGAGCCGGATCACCCCTTCCACGTCGGGGGGTCGCCCGGTTCCGGGGAGGTCGATGACGATGGACGAGGCGGGCGAGGGCGCGAGGAAGGCCGCGTTCGAGACCCTGTTCGAGGCGTTCCCCCCGGTCCTCTTCGAGCGCGGGGCGACCCTCATCGAGAACTCCCTCCTGGAGACGACCGACTTCGCGCCGGCGGACGCCTCCCGCCCGGGGCCGGCGCCCCCGCGGTGCCCCTCCTACGTGGGGTACATCGTCGAGGGGCTCGTGAGGGGCGTCTGGGACAGGAGCACCCTCGCGCCGAGGAACCGCGCGACGGCCATCGTGGCGGGGGACGGCCGCTGGTTCGGGGTCGAGGCCTTCAAGTTCGGGAAGAACCTCTTCCGCTACGCCGCCCTGAGCCCCACGACCGCCTCGATCGTCCCGCTGTCCTACGTGGAGCACGAGGCGCCGCGGGCGGTCCTCCTCGATTCGCTCCGCAGCGCGAGCCTCGACTGGTGCACGGCGGCCTCCGTCCTCAGCCTCGGCGCCGACACGCTGGCCCGCCGGGCGCTGCTGCTGCTGTACGACATGAGCCGCCTGCGTCCCCGCCCCGAGCTCGAGGTCCGCCAGAAGGACATCGCCGACATGCTCGGCGTCTCGCGCCAGACCCTCCAGCCCGTCCTCAAGGGATTCGAGAAGAGGGGGCTGATCTCCCTGGGCTACGGGGAGATCCTCATCGACGACCCCACCAGCCTGGTCCGCCGCCTCAGGCGCAAGGCGGAGCCGCCGGCGCACGACGGACCGAAGTTCCCTCTGAGGGGGTAGGCGGGGATCTCCGTTCTCCGTTCCGCGGCTCCGCCGCGGGGGTCGGGTTCCGTGAGGCCCGAGAGGCCGGGCCTCACGGAACCCGACCGATGGACGGCGACGGCCAAGTCTTCATGGTTGGCGGTTGCCGAGGGGTAGTGAGTCCCCGTCGGTTCACGCAGACAGTACGGACTTGCTTCGCCTTCGATCGGTCGGGAGACCCGATGCCCGGTCGTTCGGGCATCGGGTCTCCCGACCCCCCCGGCGGAGCCGCGGAAGGGCGCCCGTGTAGGCGGGGCTCCCCGCACAGCCCCGCGGGTACCTCGTCACGACCTCCCGCCGCAGGATCTGGTCGAGGTGGTGGCGCATGTGCAGGACGTACTCGTCGATCAGGAACTCCAGGGTGACGGGGGCCCCGCCGCCCACGGTGCAGGGGGTGGCGAGCTTCGCGTCGGGGATGTGGCGCAGGAGGGGGACCAGGACCGTGTTGTGGGCGTGCCACTCGTGGACGAGGGTCGTCCACGGGCGCTCGACGTAGCGGTGGACGTCCACCCACGGGTTCTCGTCGTAGCCGGGGCCCTCGTAGGACGGCTCGAGGGCCGCGCGGACGAAGCGGTTGTGGTTGTTGACGGCGGAATCGAGCAGGTGGCCCAGCTCCTCGCGCATCGACCAGCCCTTCCCGGAGGGGCGGTTGGGGCGGGCGGTGGCGGGTCCGTCGGGGACGGCCAGCAGGCAGGCCCGCTCGGCGGCGACGGTGCGCTCGAGGAGATCGGCGAGTTCCATCGACGTGGCCATCGCCCCATCCTCCCCGCGCCCCGGCCCGGCCCGCAACTTCCCCTCCCCCGTGGACCCCGGGGCCCCCGCGCGCTAGAGTGCCCGCGCCCCTGGGACCCGCAGGAGGACGACGCCCATGTGCCGCTGGATGGCCTACTCGGGGAACCGGATCCCCATGGAGTCCCTGATCTTCCGGCCGCAGCACTCCCTCATCGACCAGAGCATCGCCTCCCACTCCAAGGAGACCCCCACCAACGCGGACGGGTTCGGCCTGGGGTGGTACGGGGACCGGGCCGAGCCCGGGGTCTTCCGGTCCATCCGGCCCGCGTGGAACGACAACAACCTCCGGGACCTCGCCACCCACATCTCCTCGGGGATGTTCATGGCCCACGTGCGGGCGGCCTCCCAGGCCTCCGTGCAGGAGACGAACTGCCACCCCTTCCGGTGGGGGAGGTGGCTCTTCGTGCACAACGGGGAGATCGCCGAGATCGAGAGGATCCGCCGCGACCTCCTGCTGGCCGTGGACGACGCCTACTTCTCCAACATCCAGGGCACCACGGACTCCGAGCTCATGTTCCACCTCGCCCTGACCCTGGGCCTCGAGAGGGATCCGCCCGGGGCCCTGGCGAGGATGGCCGGCCTCATCGAGCTGACCGCGCGGCGCAAGGGGATCGCCGAGGCCCTGTGGATGACGGTGTGCGTCAGCGACGGGAAGCACCTCTGGGCGGTGCGGTACGCCAGCGACGGGGACGCCCCGACCCTCTACCTCAGCCCCGAGGCGGAGGAGCTCTGGACGCTGCGGCCCGAGACGAAGGACCTCTTCGACCAGGGCGCGCGGGCCATCGTCTCCGAGCCCATGGGCCAGTTCGTGTCGGCGTGGACCCTGCTGCCGAACAGCTCCGTCGTGATGGTGGCCGGGGCCCAGATCGAGACGGCCGACTTCGAACCGGCCCGCTGAGGCGGTTCCCCGCTGGATCGTGCGGGTGGCGTACCGCGCCGCCTTCGGCGTCGCGGGGCTCCCGGATCGCGATCGTCCGGAACGGATCGGACGATCGCGATCCGGG
>CAZWGT010000239.1:0-5320 GCA_964633345.1 uncultured Planctomycetota bacterium | reverse complement strand
TTCCGGCTTCGGCGTCGCGGGCCGCGGGGCGTCGTGCTCCGGGGGGACGAACTCGGGGCCGCCGGAGCCCGGGGGCCCCGCCTTCGGCGGCTCGGGCCTCGGGGGCTCCGGCTTCGGGATCTCGGGCAGCGGCTGCTTCCGGATCGACGCCACCAGCTTCCTCTCGAAGGTGACCTGCCCGCCCTGGAAGCGGAGGGTCACGCTCGTCTCGGTCTCGGCGATGACCTCCCCCTCGAGGGTGGCGCCGTTGCGCAGTTCGACCACGTCGGCGCGGGCCGGGACGGCGAGGAGTCCGAGGAGCGCGGCCGCCGCGAGGGCGGACGCGGCGAGGGGGGATCGCGGGGCCCGTGTCACCATGGCTTCTCCAGGCGCTTCACCGCCTTCTCCTTCGCCTCCTGCTCCTTCTCGAGCTTGAGGCCGGCCTTCCAGCGATCCGCCCCCACGAGCAGCACGAGGGACTGCTCCGTCTCCCGGTCGAGGCGGGCGCGGTCCAGGGACAGCTGCTCGACGAGGGCGCGGTCGGCCTCCGAGAACCCGAAGGGGGAGTTCTTGAGGGCCTCCTTCGCGCGCAGGACGATGGCGTCGGAGCGGCCGACGTGCTCGCGGGCGATCTCCTCGACGCGGGCCCTCTCGTCCGCGGTGAGCCCCATCGCCAGGACGGCGCGATCGATGCGGCGGCGGATCTCCGCGTCGCGCCGGGACTCCTTCACGGAGGAGGACGAGGCGGCGAGCGCCCGGACCCTCTCCTCCAGCGTCTCGAGGACCTCCGTCCGCGGGGCCCCGTCGCCTCCGCGGGAGTCGGTCCCGTCGTCCGTTTCCGGGGGGACCGCGGCCTCCGCCGCGGCCGCCCCGCCCGGCGCGCCCGGAAGGGGGGGGACGGGATCGGACCGGACGCCGAGTTCCTCGATCCGGGCCTCGAGGACGCGGAGCCTCCTCTCGAGCGCCGCGAGGGCGGCGCGATCCTCCCCGGGATTCCCGGGGACCGCCGGTCCGGCGGGGGCCGGGGCCGGGGGCGCCGGCGCGGCGCCGACGCCCCGGCCCACGAGCAGGGCGCCGGAGACCAGGGCCGTGGCCACGGCCATGCCGGCGATGACGAGGAGGGCCTTCATGGAGGATCTTGTACTCCCGGCGACGGGGAATCCGCACGGTTCCGCGGAGAACGGCGGGCCGGGCGTCCAGGGCGGGCCGAACGGCGGACCGGGCTGCGCCCGGCCCCTACCACGGCCCCTACCACGGCCCCTACGGCGGCACCCCACGGTCCCGCGGGCCCGGTCGGCCCTACCGTTCGTCGCGGTCCATCCGGAGGAGGAGGTCGTCGGTGGCGTCCTCCCAGGCGATGGCGCGGCGGTGGGGCCTGCGGCCCTTGCCCGTGACCTCGAGGACCGGGGGCTCGCGGCCGGCCATCGTCCCGGGGAGATCGGGGAACGAGAAGCGGCCGAGGTCGTCGGTGCGGGTCTCCTTCCCGGCGAGGCGGACCTCCATCCCCGGGAGGGGGCGGCCGCCCTCGGCGGAGACGACGAGGCCGGCCACGGTGAAGGTGTCCGGCAGGCGGAGGGAGAGGTCGAGGGGGCCCGGCGCGTCGCCGAGGTCGGCCTCGATGAGCAGCGGCCCGCTCCGCACGCGGATGCGCAGCGACGTCCACGCCGCCGGCGCGCCCGGAACGACGAACCGCCCGTCGGCCCCCGCGGGCGGGGAGCGGAGGGAGAGCGGGGCCGCCCCCCCTCCCCGCTCGAACTCCGCCTCGACGACCGCGGAGGCCGCGGGGGTCCCGTCGGCGCGCAGGATCCTCCCGCCGACGGCGGGGGCCGGGCCCCTCTCCTCCTCCGCGGGGCGGCCGCCGGGGCCGAGCAGGCGGAGGAGGAGGAGCGCGCCCGCGACGAGGGCCACGACGCCGATCCACCGCGCCGGCCCGCGCCGGCCCGCCTCCCCGCGCTCCGCCATGGCGGCCCCTTCCCTTCCCTCCCCCCCCGCGTCCGGGGGATGATGGGATCATGCAGGGACTGTCGTGCGACCGGTGCGGAAAGAGCCTCCTCGTGGACGAGGGGATCCGCTACCTCGCCCGCGTGGAGATCGCCGCCGCGTACGACCCCCCCGAGATCACGCGGGCCGACCTCGATCGCGACTTCGACGCGGAGATCCGCCGCCTCGTCCGCGCCATGGAGGAGGGGGACGCGCGGGCGATGACGGAGGAGGTGGCCGTCGTGCGCCGCTTCGACCTCTGCCCGCCCTGCCGCGCCGCGCTCCTCGCGCTGCTGCCGCCGCGGGAGTGAGCGGGGCGCCCGCTACTTCGCGGCGGCGAGGGCCTCCGCGAGTTCCGGGTCGAGGGGCGCTCCGCCCTCCGCCGCCGCCCGCGCCGCCTCGATCGCCTCCGCGCGCCTCCCCCGCCGCAGCAGGTTGAGCCCGGAATCCGCGAGCAGCCGCGGCTGGCCGGGGCTGAGGGCCAGCGCGGTCCCGAGGTGGCGGGCCTCCTCCTCGAGGAGGCCGCGCGCGGCGGCGACGCGGGCCAGGGCCGCGTGGACGAGCCAGGTCGCGTTGTCCCCGTCCGCGGCGACGTCCAGGGCGCGGCGCGCCTCGCGCCCGGCGAGATCGAGATCCCGCGCCCTGCCCGCGGCGTCCCCCTTCCCGCTCCGCCACAGCGCCCGGTCCACGAGGGAGTGGGCGCGGTTGGAGAGGATCCACGCGGCCGGCTCGGGGAAGGGGCCCAGCGCGGGGACGCCCGCCGCGGCGGCCAGGAGGTTCCCGTGGGAGAGGAGGGCCCCGGCCGCGACGAGGGCCAGGGGCGCGGCGGAGGCCCGCCACGCTCCCCGGGCGAGGAGCCCGCCGAGCCCGACCAGCCCCGCGGCGGCCAGAGGGAGGAGCGCGGGGATCACCGGGAGCCGGTAGTGGGACAGGGGGAAGAAGACGACCAGGCCCGCGGCGTAGACGAGGGCGAGCAGGACGAGGGGGAGCGCCCGGCGCCTGCGGCGGAGAACCGAAGCGGCGCCGAGGATCGCGAAGGGGAGGATCGCCGCGAACGAGAGCGGGACGGAGAGCAGGCGCAGGACGGGGGAATCGCGGCGGGCCTGCTCGAAGCTCTCGCTCGAGGGCAGCTCGTGGGCGCCGCAGAAGTAGAGCGACTTGCGGGCGAGGAACAGGGCGGCCCGGCCCGGCTCGCGGGCGCAGTCCTCGAGGGCCCGGGCCGTCCACCACGAGGAGACCTCGCCGGGGGAGAGGGGCCGCCCGGCCCCGGCCTCGGCGCGCACGCGTCCCTGCTCCTCGAGGAGGAAGGGATTGAAGGCGATGTCGGGGCTGTCCATGCGCCCGGTCCGCCACGCCAGCGGGTTGTTCGACAGGTGGAGGTTGACGCCCATGCTCGTGGTCGTGAGCACCGGCTCGCCGAGGACCGCGAGGTTGCGGGCGAGGGAGGGCAGGAGGGGCAGGGCGACGCCGCAGAGCACGAGGGCCCCGGCCGCGGCTGTGCGGCGGAGGCGCCCCTCCCCCGGGAAGAGGCGGACGAGCCACGCCGGGAGGACCGCGGGGAAGAGGATCACGTTGGGCCGGGAGAGGACGGCGAGCCCGATCACCGACCCGGCGCCGAGGGCGCGCCCCGGCCCCGGGCGGACGCGGTACCCCGCGAGCAGGCGCAGCGCCAGGGAGTTGAGGAACACGCCCAGGGTCGCGCCGATGGGGATCCCCTCGAAGTAGACGGCCGCGGGCCAGGCCGCGGCGAGGAGGGCGGCGACGGCGGCCTCGCGGCGGCCGAGGAGCCGGCGCGTCGCGCCGGCGACGAGGACCACCGTGGCGAGGCCGAGGATCCCCTGCAGGATCCGGATCGCGCCGAGGGCCCCGTCCCCCGCCAGGCCGACGACGGGTGCGACGGCGTAGGCGTAGAGCGGGTTGAAGAAGAAGGCCCCCGACCCCAGGAGATCCCCCGCGGCGATGCGGGCGGCCCACTCCATGAAGATGCGTCCGTCCATCGAGGGCTCGTCGTAGGTCGGGTCCGCGGTGGACAGCTGCCCGTGGACGGCGGCGCGCAGGGCCGCGCCGAGGATCAGGGCGGCTCCGGTCCCGGCGAGGAAGAGCCGCGTGCGGGGGCGGAGCGATCGCCACGGCGTGCGGGGGGTCCCGCCGGGGGGAGGCGTCGCGGCCGGGCCGTCCGGGCTCGCCATGGTGCCGCCTCCCGCCCCCCCGCCCCGTCCGTCAGCCTCCGGAGGCCGCGTCCCCCGCCGCGTTCCCGTCGTCCCCGTCCGCCGCGGGCGTCCCCCCGCCGGGGGCCGCGGGCGCGTCGGACCGCCTCTTCCCGTGCAGGACCCGGAGGATCTCCTCCCCGTAGAGCTTCACGCGGTGGGGTCCCACGCCCTCGACCTTCGCCAGGGCCGCCAGGTCCCGGGGCGGATCCTTGGCGACCTCGAACAGGGAGGGGTTCGGCAGGATGGAGAGCGTCGTGCGCCCCACCTTGGCCGCCTTCTCCGAGCGCCACTCCTTCAGCCGGCCGTGGCGCTTCTGGGCCGCGAAGGACATCCGGCGCTCCTCGGAGTCGGGCCCCTCGCGGTGGGGGGCGCGGTCGGGCACCGTCTCGGGGTCCTCGACCCCCTTCTTCACCGCGGCGAGGATCTCCTCGCCGTAGCGGCGCAGCACGTAGGGGGTGACCCCCTTGATCCCGCGGAGGCGGTGCTCGGAGTCCGGCTTGACCTCGGCGATCTTGAGGAGGGTCTCGTTGGCGAGGACCTTGAACGGCGGGCGGTCCGCCTCCCGGGACTTCCGCTCCCGCAGCTCCACGAGGGCCCGCATCACGGAGCGGCCCCGCTCCGGGAGGGTCCGGGCCCCGCGGACCCGGAGGAACGCCCAGGGATCGAACTCCCTCGGGGCGGGCTGGCGGCGCTCGAGCCTCTCGAACTCGAAGGCGGCCTCCTCGACGAGGTCGGCCTCCCGCAGGCGCGCGTCCATCAGGTCCGCGAGCGGCAGCAGGAACTGCACGTCCTGGACGAGGTACTCCATCTGGCCGGCGGAGAGGGGGCGCGCGGCCCAGTCGGACCGCGTGAAGGCCTTGGCCAGGCGCACGCCGAAGTTCGTCTCCACGAGGTCGGCGAGGCCGAACTTCGGAAGGCCCAGGAGGAGCCCCGCGGTCATCGTGCAGAACGTCCCGCGCAGGGAGATCCCGAAGTCCCGCTTGATGCAGACGATGTCGTAGTCGGACCCGTGGAGGACCTTGCGCACCGAGGGGTCCTCGAGGGCCGCCTTCAGAGGGGCGAGGTCCTTCACGCGGATGGTGTCCACGATCCAGATCCGGTCCCCGGGGAGGACCACCTGGATCAGGCAGACCTTCTCGAAGTAGGAGTGC
>CAZWGT010000238.1:0-5358 GCA_964633345.1 uncultured Planctomycetota bacterium | reverse complement strand
GGCGGACATGGCGCGGGCGTTCGGGGAGGACTCCCGCGTCCCCGTGGAGTTCGTGCGGCGGGAGTTCCCGCGGCTCATCAACGCCCTCATCGCGGGGGAGGTGGACGTCGTCATGTCCGGGATGTCGATCACCCCGGGCCGGGCGCGGACCGTCTCCTTCACCGACCCCTACCTGCGGTCGGGACAGCGGGTCCTCGTCCGCGCCGCCGACGCGGCGGCCGCGGGGACGGCGGAGGAGTTCGTCTCCACGCGGCGGACCGTGGGCTTCGAGCGGGCCACCACGGGCGAGGCCTTCGTCAAGACGCGGTTCTACAACGCCGCGACCGTGCCCTTCCCCGACGGAGCGACGGGCATCGCCGCGCTGCGCGCCGGGAGGATCGACGCCTTCGTCCACGATTCGCCCACGCTCTGGGCGGCGGTCCACGGCGAGGACGGGGAGGACCTCGCGGTGCTCCCGGGGCGCCTCACGCAGGAGGACCTCGCGTGGGCGGTCCGCCCCTGGGACGGGGAGCTGCGCGGGAGGCTCAACGCGGCCCTGGCGCGGTGGAAGGAGGACGGCCGGCTCGCGGAGATGGTCCGGCGCCGGCTCGGGGAGCGGGCGGCGGCGGGAGAGGGGGAGTGACCTCCCCTCATCCCCACCACCCCGCGCGCCTCCCCGAGGACGCCCTGCTCGCGCAGTGCGACGAGCGGCGCACGAAGGGCTCCGGCCCCGGGGGCCAGCACCGGAACAAGGTGGAGACGAAGGTCGTCCTGACCCACCGCCCGACGGGCGTGGCCGGCCAGGCGGGGGAGCGGCGGAGCCAGCCGGAGAACCGCCACGTGGCGGTGCGGAGGCTCCGCCTGGCGCTGGCGGTCGCCGTCCGTTCGCCCGCCGACGCGGCGGCCGCGCCCTCGCCGCTGTGGCGTTCCCGGTGCCGGGACGGGCGCGTCTCGTGCAACGAGGGCCACGCGGACTTCCCCGCGCTGCTGGCCGAGGCGCTCGACGTGCTCGCGGCGGCGGGCTGGGAGCCCGCGCGCGCCGCGGCCGTCCTCGCCTGCACTCCGACCCAGCTCGTGCGCCTCCTCGGGGACCACCCCCCGGCGCTGGCCGCCCTCAACGCGGCGCGGGACGCGCTGGGGCTCCACCGCTTCCGGTGAGCGGGCGGGTATCGTGTCCCGGATGCTCCTCCTCGCCGCGGCCGCCGCGCTCGCGGGACCGGCTCCCGCCGACGTCACCGACCTCGAACGGCGCGTCCTCGAGGCGCTCACGGGGACGCGGGAGTCCGGCGCCGTCGTCGTCCACTTCGACCCGGCGACCGTCCCCGCCTCCGACGCCGGGGCCGAGGCGGCGCGCGCGCGGGAGGTCCTCGCCGGGCTCGAGGCGCGTCTCGAGACGCGGTGGGAGGGGAAGGTCCACGTCTTCCTCTACGCGGACGGAGCCGAGTTCCGCGCGCGCACCGGCGCCCCCGCCGCCTGGGAGGGGTTCGCGAAGGGGGACGCGAGCCTCCACGTCCCCCGGGGCGCCCCCCTCCGCCACGAGCTGACCCACCTCCTCGCCCGGCGCTTCCCCGTCCCGGGCTCCGATCCCCCCGCCGCCGCCGCCGATCCCGGGGGGCTCCTCCGCGAGGGGCTGGCCGCCGCCATGGAGGGCACGGACCGCGGGATCCCCGTCTCGTCCTTCGCGGCCGTCTACGCGCGCCTCGGCCTGCTCCCCCCCCTGGCCGATCTGCGCGATCGCTGGCCCGAGGGGCCGCCGCGGGAGTTCCACCCCTACCACGCCGCCGGCTCCTTCGTGGAGGGGCTGCTGGCGACCGGCGTCGCGAAGGTGAAGGCCCTCTACGCCGCGCCCGGGAGGGCGGAGGCGATCCTCGGCCGCGGATGGGACGCCCTGGAGGGGGAGTGGCGCGCGCGCCTGGCCGCCGCCCCGGTCCCCGACGCCGAGGAGGACGCCGTGCGACGGGAGTTCCTCCTCCCCACGGCGAAGATCCCCGCGGGCCTGGCGGCGAAGGCCGGCGTCCCCCTCGTCGCGGACGCGGACCCCCTCCCCGCGCGGTGGACGCGGGAGGAGGGGCTCCTCCGCGGGGAGGGGGCGGACTCCTGGACGCTCCTCGGCGCTGACCGCGAGTGGCGCGGGGAGTTCGCGGTCCGCGCCGTCGTCCGCGCCGGGCCCGGGGCGGGGCTGCTGCTCCGCGTCAACCGGTCGGAGGGGCGATCCGACGAGGCGCTCCTCACCCCCGAGGGGGTCGGGGTCACCCTGCGCGGCGGGCTGGAGGGGCTCGCCCGGGCCGCGGTGCGCCTGGTGCCGGGGCGGTGGACCGAGGTCGTGCTGGCCCAGGAGAAGGGGACCGCGCGCCTCTACCTCGACGGGCGGCTCGTCGTCGAGGCGCCCGGCGCCTTCGGCCCCGCCGGCGGGGCCGCCGCCATCGGCGCGCGCGGGGGAGTGACCCCGGGCCCGTTCCCCCCGCTCCCCCGGTTGCCGCCGACGGCGGGGGGTGATAGCCTCTCCGGGGTCCGGGGCCCGCGATCCCGAAGGGCTGGGGGATCGCGGCCGCCCCCGGGGAGGACGACCATGAAACTCGCGACGGTTCTCGCCTTCGCCCTGGCTCTCCCGGCGTGCGCCGCCCCCTCGTACGAGGGCGGATCCTCGACCGACCTGAAGGGCGGCGGGGAGGAGTGGTACTCCGGCAGCCCGACGGGCCGCAAGGAGTACGGCCGCAAGGGCGGCTACGCGGCCGTGGGCGTGGTCCAGGGCTTCGAGCAGTTCGACACCGGCGGCACGGGCCTCGACGCCGACGACTCCGACCTCGGCATCACCCTCCGGGGCGGCTACCGCAACGCCGAGGGGCTCGCGGTCGAGGGCTGCGTCGAGAGCCTCACGGGGTACGGCCTGGACGCGGGGATCGCGTCCACGGAGCTCGACTTCGCGAAGGTCGGCGTCCGCGGCAAGTACTACCTCGGCAAGGGGCAGGCCCAGCCCTACGCCTTCGTGGGCGTCGGGTACGGCTGGGTGGACACCGACATCCCCGGCATCGACGACAACGGCGTCTTCGTCAACCTCGGGGTCGGCGTGGACGTCTACCTCTCGATGGACGTGGGCGTCTTCCTCGAGGGCGGGTACACCCGCACCACGGGCGACATCAAGGACCTCGACACGATGGACATCGCCGGCGGGGTGATCTTCCGCTTCTAGGTTCGGCGGGGCGGAGGCCGCGGCCCGGGTAGACTCGCCGCTCTTGAAAGAGGGCGCGGGCCGCGGACGAATCCCCCGGCGGAGAGATGGCCGAGTGGTCTAAGGCGCCGGTTTGCTAAACCGGTGTACGGGGTAATGCTCGTACCATGGGTTCAAATCCCATTCTCTCCGCCACACCCGCGCCGCGGCGGAGGCCGCCGACGACGGCCGGTTCCCGCGGGACCCCCCGGGCGCCCTCAGGGGAGACGGCCATGGCGACCGTGAGAAGCGTCTCGTCCGCCGACGCGGCGGGCTTCGTCCGGGACGTGCTCTACTCGAGAACCCGCGCCAGGCCCGTCGTGGCCGTCTCCACGAAGGGGAAGGCGGGCAACTTCCTCCTCGACCCCGCCGTCCTGGCCGAGGCGCTCGGCGACCGGGCGGACGTCGTGACCATCGAGACCGGGGAGGCGGCCTGGGCCCTCGGCGCGCTCCTCCCGAAGCGGATGGACGTCTACGGCGGGGCCGCCCGCATCTGGTGGCCGGGGCTGACGCCCGCGTCCGATCCCCAGGCCCACCCGCTCGTGTTCCTCTGGTCGGCCGAGGAGGCGCCGCGCGTGCTCCGGAGCATCGTGGCCTCCGTCACCCACGGCCAGCCGAGGGCGGGGCGCGCCGGGCCGGCGGAACCTCCGGCCCCCGTCCCGGCCGCCGCCCCGGTCGAGGATCCGAGGGGGCCGACGGCCGCCCCCGGCCGGGTCCTGGACGCCGTCGTGGATTCCCTCGACGGCGGGCGCATCCGCGTGCGGGTCGGCGACCGCAAGGGGCCCGTCAAGTTCGCCGACGTCCCCCTGGCGCGCCTGGCGGCGGAGCTGCGCCCCGGGCAGAGGATCCCCGTCCGGGAGGTGGCCGAACCCGGCCAGCGCGATCCCTCCTACTCGGTCCGCGGGCTCCTCCGCGACCCGTGGAAGCGGATCGCCGGGGAGTACGCCGTCGGCGACGTGGTGCGCGCCCGGGTCGCCCGCCTGGGCGAGGGGCACATGCTCGTCGAGCTCCTCCCCGACGCCCACGCGCTGGTCCCCGTGCGCGAACTCGACTGGACCTTCGTGCGCCACCCCGGGGACCTCTACAAGGGGGGCGAGCTGGTCCGCGTGAAGATCCTCACGCTCGAGCCCGAGATCCGGAAGTGCAGCGTCTCCATCAAGCAGGCCTTCGGCGCCCCGGTCCACGGGGCGATCGCGGCGGGACCCGGGGAGGAGCCGTTCCTCGCCGACGGCCCCGGCACGGCCGCCGCGTTCGGCGAGGCGGCGGACGCGGCCGCGGACGCCGGCCAGGCCGAGGCCCGCCGCTGGAAGGAGGAGCTCGACTCCGCCCTCCAGGACCGCGAGGACCTCCTCCGCCAGCGCGCGGCCGCCCACGAGCAGAACGCCGCCCTGAAGAGGGACGTCCGCAGCGCCGAGGACCGGCTGCGCGCGCTGGAGGGGCGGCTCACCGCGGGGCTCGACCCCACCTCCAGCGAGCCGGCCTTCCTTCTGGCGGTGCGCGTGGAGTACGCGCGCCGCTTCGACGAATCGGACCGGGCGGCGCACCCCCTCCAGCGCATGCGCGTCGGCCGGGAGTTCCTCGCGCGCCTGCGCGACCTCGACGGCGTGGAGGTCGGGAAGGTGGTCGAGGTCTGCGCCCAGGTGGCCAGCGGCCGGGCCCGCGCGATCCAGGGCCGCTCGGTCCACGAGCTGCGGTCCGGGGCTCCCGGCAGCGCGGGACGGACCCGGGCGGCGGACGGGGCGAAGGCGTGGCGGTGCGCGCTCCAGGACGGGACCCCGTCGGCCCGCCGCCTCCACTGGTGGCAGATCCCGGGCCCCGCGGGCGCGACCATCGAGTTCGCCGCCGTGGCCCTGCACGACGACGTCTCGATCCCGGACTGATCCCGCGTCGCGGGCGGCGGGGGAGGGGGCGGCCCGGACTCCCGACGGCCCCGGGGAATGTCGCGTTTCCGACCATTGACATGGTCAAGCATCCCCCCCCTGTAGCGTGGGCGCCGCGCCTCCGATTGCGGGGAAGGCAGGAGGGGGGGCGGATTCCGCCGCAGCGGTCGTCGCGTGCGGCGAAAGGAGGGCGCGATGGCGATCGGAAGTCCGGGATTCGGAATCGGCGCGGTCCTGGTCGCGACGCTGGCGGCGGGTTGCGGCGGCGGCGGGGGGGGCGGTTCCGACGCC
>CAZWGT010000237.1:0-5366 GCA_964633345.1 uncultured Planctomycetota bacterium | reverse complement strand
GTCCCCCACTGGCCCGGGGCGAAGTACTTCCCGTTCGAGGCGTGGGATCTCGCGCGGTTCGAGGAGGTGCAGGCCTTCAGCCGCGCCTACAGGGTGCCCGAGCACTACGGGACCCACGTGGACGCGCCGGTGCACTTCGCCGAGGGGCAGGCCACCATGGAGGCCGTCCCCGTGGACCGTTTCGTCGGGCCCGCCGTCGTCTTCGACATCCGGGAGCGGGCCGCCGCCGACCCCGACGCCGCGCTCACCGCGGAGGACGTGGACGCCTGGGAGGCGGCCCACGGCCGGATCCCGGAAGGGGCCATCGCGCTGCTCCTCACCGGGTGGGGGGAGCGGTGGGGGGACGCGGAGGCCTACCGCAACTTCGATCCCGAGGGGCGCCTGCGATTCCCCTCCTACGGCCTCGACGCCGCCCGGCGCCTCCTCGTGGACCGCGGGGTCAAGGGGCTCGGCATCGACGCGCTCAGCGTGGACCGCGGGATCGACGAGGAGTTCCCCGTCCACCGCCTCGGGAACGGGATGGGCCGGTGGTTCGCCGAGAACCTGGCGAACCTGGAACGGCTGCCCCCGTCCGGGGCGATCGTCGTGATCGCCCCGATCCCCCTTCGCGGGGGGAGCGGCGCGCAGGCGCGGGCCTTCGCGCTCCTGCCGGGACGGCCCTAGCGGCCGACGGCCTTCAGGAGCGCGTCGACGGCGGCGTGCTTGGCCACCTTGTCCGGCGCCGCCTTCATGGCGGCGATGTGCCCCTCGGCGCCCGTCGTCGTGGTGCAGTCGGGGCAGAGCGTGACCCTCACGGGACTCGGTCCCTTGAAGACCGTGTGCTCGAACGTCGCGTGCTTCTTGCAGACGATGCAGATCATCCGTGCCTCCCGGGGGGAACCGGCCCCCCCCACGCCGGGGACTCTACCCCTCCGGGGGGGGGTCTGGATAGGGCCGACGCCGTGACGGGCGGTCGGGGGATCGTGGGATCCCCGCCGCCCGCGGGAGCAGAATGGGGCCGGGTTCCGGCGGGGGAAGCAGAAAGCAGACAGCCATTCCGAGACCGAAGGCCTCCTCCCTGGCGGCGCCCCTGCGCCTGGCCGCCGCGTTCCTCCTGTCCGGGACCGTCGCGGCGGTGCCGGCCTGCGCCGGGCGGTCCCCGGGGAGCGCCCCGCCCCCCCCGAAGTCCGCCGCCCGCTGGGCCCCCCGCTCCGCCGTCGGGCGCGCCGCCCCCCTGCCCGAGGACCCCGACCGGAAGGCCCCCCGGGAGGACTTCACCGGGAGCGATTCCTGCGCCGAGTGCCACAAGGACCGGGTGAAGAGCCTCTCGGTCTCCTTCCACGCCAACCTCGTCCTGAAGAACTCCGGCTCCGTCGGCTGCGAGGAGTGCCACGGGCCCGGCCTCGACCACGTCGGCTTCGGGGACGAGCGGGGAATCCGCGACCCCCGCAAGGCCCCCCGGGAGCAGAGCAACGCCGTGTGCCTCCGCTGCCACGCCTCCGTCCTCGACCCGCGCCGGCCCGTGGCCGCCCACCCCCTGTGGGTGGCGGAGCGCAAGGTCGCCTGCGCGGAGTGCCACCGCGTCCACGTCGACCGCGAGGCCCGCATCGAGGCCCACGGGAAGGGGCCCTTCGCCGACGCCGCGGAGCTGGAGGCGGCCGGGGCCGCGTTCGTCGAGCCCGCCCGCTGCCTGAAGTGCCACCCCGACTACCACCCCGAGATGGCCCAGAGCGGCCACCGGGACCTCGCCTTCGAGGGGAAGGCCTGCGCCGAGTGCCACGGGAACGGGAGCCTCCACGCCGCCTCGGGGGGCCTGAAGAACCTCATCCTCGAGCCCACGAAGCAGGAGGCCTCGAAGTCCGACGCCGCCTGCGTCGCCTGCCACGACGGGTCGCTGAAGCCCCCCCTCAGGTGGACCTGCTCCGAGCACAAGGCGGAGAACGTCGCCTGCGTCGCCTGCCACGACCCCAACGCGCGGCGCGGCGCGACCCTCCTCGCCGAGGACCCCGCCCTCTGCCTGAAGTGCCACCAGGACACCGGCGCGGAGTTCCGCCTCCCCAGCCGCCACCGCGTCCTCGAGGGGGCGCTGACCTGCAACGACTGCCACGACCCCCACGCCAACGAGGCCGGCTTCCACCGCTTCGAGCTCTCCCGCGGGGTCTGCCTGAAGTGCCACCCGGAGAAGGGCGGCCCCTTCGTCTTCGAGCACGAGGCGAAGTCGCTGGAGGGCTGCATCGCCTGCCACCGGCCCCACGGGTCCGCGGGCCCCCGGCTGATGGACTCGAGGGACGTCCGGATGAACTGCCTCTCCTGCCACCCCGACCTGCCCCTCAGCCACGAGCAGAAGCAGGGGAGCGCGTACCGCGACTGCCTCCGGTGCCACATCGAGATCCACGGGTCCGACGTGGATCGGCGGTTCTTCCGGTGAGGCCCGCGGCGGCCACGACCGCCCTCCTCCTGCTCGCGGCGGGCGCCGCCGCGGCGGAGGAGCACCCCCTCTTCTCCTCCGGGGAGGAGGACTGGATGGAGCTGCGCGGCGGCTTCGAGGCCGGCGTGCGCGCGGTGACGGGGAAGGAGGGGCGGTACGAGCAGGACGTGAACCTCGACGGCGGCTTCCGGCTCCTCTCCGCGGAGATCGCCGGGACCTCCCTCCAGGAGGGGCTGTGGGCCGACGCGTTCTCCCTCTCCGTCGTCGGCCTCGGGGACCCCAACCGGCTCATGGACTTCCGCCTGCGAGCGGAGGACTCCTTCGACCTCCGGGTGCACGCCGACCGCCAGGAGTACATCTACCGGGCCACCGCCGACCCGAACCCGTGGGACACCACCCGGGACGCGACGGGCATGAGCCTCTCCGTGAACCTGGCGAAGAGCCTCGTCCTGCGCTTCTCGACGGACCGCCTCCGGCGCGAGGGGGACGGGGACGTGGAGATGAAGTACCGCGACGACCAGCCCTTCCCCGCCGCCGCGGTGCTGGACTACGAGGGGAACTTCCGCTCGGCGGGGTTCGACGGGACCTCCGGCGCGCTCCGCTTCGGCGGGACCTTCTCTTGGGGCCGCTCCGAGGACGACTCCATGCGCACCCTGGAGGCCCCCGCCCCGAACGCCGGGGACACGGGCCGCTACCGCAACGTCTCCGACGTCTCGACGGAGTCCGCCGTCGGCCGCGCCGGATGGAAGTCCGCGAGGGGGACGGTGGACGTCTCCGTCTCCGGCGGCTACCACGCCGCCGAGACGGATTCCGTCGTCCGCGGGACGGAGGCGGTGACGCCGTCCACCGGGGTCGGCGTCGGGTACACCGACCTCCGGGCCGTGACGGAGGCGAACGCCCGCGGCTGGTTCGGGCGGGCCGAGGTCCTCGTCCTCCCCCACGCCGACTGGGAGATCCTCGGGCGGTACGAGGACCGCACCGACGCGGTGGTCGGCAGCGCCGACACGAGGGTCCGGGACGTCCCTCCCCCACAGCCCCCGGGCGGCCCCTACTTAGCCGTTCCGGAGTCCACCCGCTCCGACGCCGACCTGAACCGGGTCGGGGCCGAGGCCCGCTGGCGCGCCTCGAGGGCGTGGCGCTTCCGGGCGGGCGCGGAGCAGGTGCGGGAGCGGATCACCTCGGACCAGGAGGACCGCTTCTCCGTGGAGTCCCGGGAGTGGTCCCCGACGACGGTGGCCGCGACGGCGGGGGCGGACTGGAGCCCCTCGGACCGCTTCGACGCCAGCCTGCTCGGCCGGGGCGCCCGGGCCCGGGACGCGGCGACGGCGCTCTCCCTCGACGAGGGGAACTCGCTGTCGCTGCGCCTGCGGGCGCGGCGGCCCGACGGCTGGCACGCGACGGCCTTCGCCCGGGTGAAGCAGCGGAGCGAGGATTCCGCCGACGCCTTCTCGCGCTACGACAACTACGGGTACTCGATGGGCCACGCCGCCGACGACCGATCGCTGGAGTTCACGATCTCGCGCCAGGACCTCCGGACCTCCGCGGACACGCGGTTCGTGGTGGACGCCTCCTCGAACCCCGCCGGCTCCCCCCACCGCCTGCGCTACTCGGAATCGGTGACGGCCTTCACGGTGGGCCTCTCGCAGGAGGTCTGGGGGCCGCTGCGCGCCTTCGGGTCGCTCCGCTGGGCCGACGGGGACGGGGACTCCCCCTACGTGCAGTCGGACCTCTCCCTCGGGGTCGGCTGGCGGTTCGTGCCGGAGGCGGAGCTGCGGGTGGAGGGGCGGCGGGTCGCCTACCTCGAGGACGGCCGCTCGGTGGACGACTACGCGGCGAAGATCCTCACCGTCTCCGTCGCCTACGAGTTCTAGGCTGGAGGGGTGACGGACGACCCCCCCCGGGCGCGGTCCTTCGCCGCCCCGGCGGCGGCGGTGGTGGCGCTGGCGGCGGTGCTCCCCCTCCTCTCCCGCGAACTCGGGACGCTCGGCGGGGACAACGCGGAGTACGTGCTGCTGGCGAAGTCGATCGCCTCCCTCGACGGCTACGCGAGCGGCTGGCACCCGGGGCCGAAGGTGCCGCACACGCAGTACCCCCCGCTCTTCCCGCTGCTGCTCGTCCCCTTCGTCGGCGGGGCGCCGGGGTCGTTCCTCGGATGCCACATCCTGGTGGCGCTGTTCGGCGCGGGGGCGGTGTATCTGTTGACGAGACTCTTCGAGAAGCGGGGCCTCCCGCCGGTGGCGGCGGCGGCCGGGGCTCTCGTCCCCGCCCTCTCCATCCTCTGGTTGCAGACGGCCTGCGAGGTGCTGTCGGAACTGCCCTTCCTGTTCTTCGTGGCGGCGGCGCTGGTCCTGATCGATCCCGGATCGGAGGAGCGTCTGCCGACGAAGCGGATCGCCCTCGCCGCGGTCTGCGCGGGGCTGGCCTTCTACACGCGGACGGCGGGGCTGGCGCTGGTGCTCCCCCTGGCGGCGATGATCGCGATCGATCGGCGGACGCGGGGGAAGGCGGCGTGGATCGCGGCGGGCTCCCTCGTCGCCGGCTGCGGGCTGTGGTTCGTGTACGGGGCGATCGCGGGGGCGGCGGGCGGCTACGGGGATCAGCTCGCCGCGGGCGGGGACAGTCTCTGGGTCCGGGGCTGGAAGGGGTTCCGGGACCTCTACTTCCCGAACACGCCGGCCTTCGCGTTCCCCCACCCGGGCGCCTTCTGGAACTGCGCCGGTTGGGTGCTGTGGGGGCTGGCGGGGTTCGCGCTGGTGCAGGGGGTCCTGAGGAGGCGCTGCCTGGCGGCGGCGGAGGCGTTCTTCCTCGCCTACCTCGCGATGCAGTCGGCGTGGCCCTTCGCGGATCCGCGGTTCGCCATTCCGCTCGCGGCGCTCCTCGTGCCGTTCGCGATCGAGTCGATCCACGCCCTCGGCCGCCGGGGGATCGTCCCCGTCGTCGTCGCCCTTCTCCTCCTCCT
>CAZWGT010000236.1:0-5466 GCA_964633345.1 uncultured Planctomycetota bacterium | reverse complement strand
CCGAGGGCCCGGGCGGCGGCCTCGACCTCGTACCCCTCGATGGAGGCCCCGTCGGCGGCCTTCACGAGCCCCGGCAGGTCGGCGGCGAAGTTCTCCGCGCGCACGAGGAGGTGGAGCACGAGGAGGGGCTTCTCGGCCAGCAGCTTCAGGCGCGCCCCCACGCGGCCCTGGTCCCGGATCATGTGGACGAGCTCGGAGAGCAGGTCCTCCCGCTTCCCCGGGGTCTGGCCGTTCCCGTCGGACCAGAAGACGTGGAACTCCTGCAGCTCCGAGACGCGCTTGGACTCGAGGAAGGACTTGAGGTTCAGCACGGTCACTGCCCCGCCGCCGCGGGCTCGGGCCGGGGCTCCGGGTTCCGCCCGAGGTCCACGATGGAGTAGGCGTAGCCCTGCTCGGTGAGGAAGCGCTGGCGCTTCTCGGCGAAGGGGTCCTGCTCCGAGGTGTCGCGGGTCACGATGGTGTAGAAGCGCGCGATGGAGCCGTCGCTCTTGGGGCGCAGGACGCGGCCGAGGCGCTGGGCCTCCTCCTGGCGGGAGCCGAAGGTCCCCGAGACCTGGACCAGCACGTTCGCGTCGGGGAGATCGATGGCGAAGTTCCCCACCCTGCTGACGAACAGCAGCGGGATCCGCCCGTCGCGGAACGCCCCGTAGAGGAAGTCCCGGTCCTTCTGGGGGGTGCGTCCGGTGATGAGGGGGGCCCCGACCTCCCTGGCGTAGGCCACGAGCTGGTCGAGGTACTGGCCGATGACGAGGACCCGGTCGGACGCGTGGCGCCGGAGGACCTGCTTCAGGGCGATGAGCTTCTGGGGGTTCTCCGAGGCGAGGCGGAAGCCCTCGCGGCGGTCGGAGCCGGCGTAGCGCACGCGGTGGTCGTGGTCCAGGGGCACGCGCAGCTCGGTGCACTCGGCGGTGGCGATCCAGCCCTGGCGCTCGAGCACCTTCCACGGGACGTCGTAGAGCTTGGGGCCGATGAGTGTGAAGACCTCGTCCTGCCGCCCGTCCTCGCGCACGAGGGTGGCCGTGAGCCCGAGGCGGCGGAGCGCCTGGATCTCCGCGGTCACCCGGAAGACCGGCGCCGGCAGGAGGTGGACCTCGTCGTAGACGACGAGCCCCCAGTCCGAGGCGCGGAAGAGGTCGAAGTGGACGAAGGCCTCGGTGCGGGAGCGGCGGTAGGTGAGGATCTGGTAGGTGGTGATCGTGACGGGGCGCACGTCCTTCACCTCGCCGGTGTACTCCCCCACCATGTCCGGCCCGAGGCTGGTCTTGTCGAGGAGCTCCGACTTCCACTGGCGCACCGCCGTGAGGCTCGTGGTGAGGACGAGGGTCTTGCGGAGCACCTTCGTCATCGTCCCGATGCCGACGAGGGTCTTCCCCGCCCCGCAGGGCAGCACGACGACCCCCGAGCCCCCCTTGACCGACCCCCCGGCATGGAAGATGTCCATCGCCTCCTGCTGGTAGGGCCGGAGGTGGAGGGGCTTTCCGGAGCGGCAGGTGGCGAGCAGGTGGACATCGAGGGCCCCCCCCTCGACGTACCCCGCGAGGTCCTCGACGGGGTAGCCGAGGCGGATCATGGCCTGCTTGACGTGGCCGCGCAGAGCCGCGTCCACCTCGACCCTGCCCCCGGCGGGCTCCGAGAGGAGATACTGTCGCGTGTAACGGTTGTTCCAGGCCAGAGTTAGGACGGTCGCGTCGGCGGTCTCGAGGTACATCCGGCCGCCATCCCGGACGAGGCGCACCCGGCCGAACCGCTCGACCGTGTCCTTCAGGAACTGCACGACGTTGGGGGGCACGTCGTAGCGGGCGTGGGTGCGGAGCGCCTGGATCATCGCCTCGGCGGGCATCCCGGCGGCGGCGGCGTTCCAGACCGAGAGCGGGGTCACCCGGTAGGTGTGGAAGTGTTCCGGGGACTTCTCCAGCTCCGCGAAGCGGCATAGGGCGTCCCGGGCCTCCGGGTAGGCAGGCGCCGAGGTGTCCGCCAGTATCGTCCGATCCGTCTGAACGATGAGGGGGGCCGTGGGGTCCGGCATGAATCTCCCGTGACCGAGGTTGTCCAACCCGTCCACGATAGGGACTCCCCCGTCAACGGGCAAGGAAACCGGGGGACGGCGGGCTCCGGGACTCAGTCCCCGAACAGGGTGGTCCGGAAGGCGTTCGTCCCGTAGGTGTTCGTCCCCCCCACCTGCTGGTCCCAGAGGTCGTAGGTGGTCGTGCCCGTGGCCCGGTTCTTCGAGAAGGTGTTCCCGCCGTAGATGATGAGGAAGGCGTAGGGGGCGTCGGCCACCCGGTTCCCGGTGAAGGTGGAACCGGAGACCTGGGAGGCGATCCCCGCGTTGCCGCACCTCTCGACGACGTTCTTCTCGACGACCAGGGCGCCGCCCCCGAGGTCGAGGCCGTTCCCCTGGAGGTCAAAGACCCGGTTCCCGCGCAGGACGGCCCCGCTCCCGTTCGTGGAGATCCCGAAGTCCCCGCCCGTGATGACGTTCCGTTCGAGGAGGTTGCCCGAGCCCTGTTCGATGATCCCGCCCCCGGCGCTGCGGTTGCGGGAGACGACGACCCCCGTTCCGGCGAAGTCGAGGCAGCGATCGGTGCCCGTCATGGAGAAGATGTTCCGGGTGATCACCGCCCCGTCGGCCCCGGCCAAGCCGTCGAGGTCGAGGGCGAGCCCGCCGTCCACCGTGAACTGGTTGCGGTCGAAGACCATCCCCGTGCCGGTGGCGGTCACGGCGGGTCCGGTCCCGGTGATCACGCACCGGGTGACCCTCGCTCCGTCGGAGCCCAGGCCCGGCTCGGCGGTCGGGGAGAGGACGATGGCCCCCTCGCCGCAGTCCGTGAAGGCGCACCGGTCCACGACCACGCCGGTGGAGCCGGCGTCCTGGATCCCCTTCCCTCCCACCGTGGTGACAGTACAGCGGGAGACGACGACGTCCTGGCAGCCGTCGATGGCCAGGGCCTCGTTGGCGATGGCGTCCATCGAGACCCGGGTGATGCGCACCCCGCTGGAGTCGTACACGTAGATCCCGTTGCTGGCGCCCTGGATGGACAGGCCCGCGATCTCCACGTCCACGCAGTTCCCGATGTTCACCTCGGCGTTCTCGGTGAGGACGACGGTCCCCTTGCCGAGGATCCGCAGGTCGGCCTTCCCCAGGATGTTCAGCTGCCCGGGGTAGTTCCCGGCCAGGAGGACGACCGTGTCCCCGGTCCCCGCGGCGTCCACGGCCGCCTGGAGGGTCGGGTAGGGCTCGCTCGGCACCACGAGGGTGTCGGCCGCAGCCGTTCCCGCCAGACCGAGGACGCACGCCGCCGCCACAAGGTGTCGCATAACCCACTCCTCATCTCCGGCCCGAGCGCCGGGAGGGGGAATCATGGCGACCGTCCCTCCGGGTTGCAAGGCCGCGTCAGGCGGGCGGCCGTGGCCCGAGGGATGCCTCCAGCATCCGCCGGAAGCGGGCGGGGTCCGCCTTGAGGCTGCGGCGGCCGTACTCCGGCTGGAGGGCCTCGAACAGCCGCCGCAACTCCCCGGGGTCGAGGACCCCCGCCGCGAGGAGCGCGCGCACGTCCTCGAGGTCCCCGTCGAACCCGCGTTCGACCTTGCTCAGGGCGACGGAGTAGGGGTCCAGGAGGTAGACGTCCACCGACCCGAATCGGCCGATGTGGCTGGCCCTGGCCTCGTGGCCCGGCGGCAGGGGGATGATGTCGGCCGGGGAGGCCTCTTCGATGGAGGTGCGGAGGCTCTCCTTCAGACCCCGCAGGCAGCGGTACCACGCGTCGTGATGGGCGGAGTCGATCTCGAAGGAGATGTCCACGTCCTTCGTGGAGGCCCGGAGCCCGCGCCAGACGAGTCCCTCGCCTCCCGAGAGGTAGAGGCGGGCGGGATGGCGGAACTCCCGGCCGATCGCCTCAAGGAGGCGCAGGATCCTCTCCCGGGTGACATCCTCCCTCGGACTCAAGCGCGCCCCCGTTCCACGGCGAGGATGCGGAGCCACTGATCGAAGGTCCGCTCTGCGTCCCCCGCGATCCCGGCGGATTCGGGGTGGACTTCCTCGTCCCGGGCCTCGCGGATGCAGGAATCTCCCCACCGCTCCGCAGGGTCCGGGAGGTCGGCGGGCTCACCGTCCCACGGCGATAGCGACGCGCGGCGGCCGAGACAGTCCTCGATGTCGGGCCTTCGCGAGGCCGCGAGGCTCCGGGCCATCCGGTGGAGCAGCCCGAGCCGCATCCGGGCCTTCGGGGCGAGGTGGCCGGCGACCGTCCTCACGGCCTCGGCCGCGTGGCGGTCCTGGGCCACGAGCAGGCACGGGATCGCCACGGCCAGGGAGGCGGTCCCCCCCTCCAGGAGGTCGGCGAGGAGGGACGAGAGCGCCGGAGCGTCGAGGACGACGGCCGGGACCACGGGTGCGTCGAACAACGGCACCCCTGCCGCGGCCAGCCGGGCGTGGAGGTCCTCAACGGACATGGGCACATTCTCCCACGGCGACTCGGCGGCGGGAAACGGGGTGCGCCTCAGCGCTTCCAAAGTCCCTCGACGAAGGTGCGGAAGACCCGGGGAGGCGTTCCCTGGAAGCCGATGGACTCGGAGAAGCCCGGGCCTTCCTGTTCCGCACTCCCGCCTTCCTGGTACCAGTTCACACTCGTGTGCCAACTGGTTGTATTCACCCCCACGAGGCGACCTTGGAGGTCGATGATCGCGCCGCCGCTGGCACCGCCCGCTGGCTGGGCACCCGCAACGACTTCGGCCCGCCCGGATTCGTCATGCGTCGCCTTCCCCACGATGGCCAGCGACTTCAGGGGGCGGTGGGGGCGTTCGCCCCGCGCCTTCTCCACCGGCATGATGTCTCCTCCGGCGTCGAGGCCCAGTCCACCGGAGTAGCCCAGCAGGACGACCGAGTCACCGACGGCAGCGCTTCCGAACGCAAGGGAAGGGGCACCGGACGACGGAGGATCCACCAACTCGATCATCCCCCAGTCCCCGTCCGGTGCCCCACCGACTCCGCCCCGCACGCCAGGGAACCCGCCGGCGAAGACCCTTCCGTCGCTGAAGATGATGAGGAACTTCACGTGGGGTAGCGTCTCGTCCACCTGCAGAACATGCCCCGCGGTCAGCACGTGCCGCCCGCCGTTCACCAGTACCCCGGTCCCAAGAAACTGTGTTTGTTCATCCCCCTTCTTGTTGTTCCAGGTGATGGCCTTGTTCCAGCTGATGGCGACGCGGACGACGGCCCACCGCGCAGCCTCGACGGTGGACATGGTCCGACCGCCATCCAGGGCGCGAAGGTACTCCTCGGCGGCGTCATTCCCCATCCGGGCCACTTCGGCCGGCCCCATCACGCGGCCCTTGAAAGCCGAAGTGCCTCGGACGGCGACACGGCCCGAGGGCATGGCGCCGGGACCCAGGAGCGCCATCCAGCCGCCGAAGAACAGGGACGCGACGGCCACCCAGCCGGCATTTCGACGTGCCCAACCCTCCGGC
>CAZWGT010000235.1:0-5558 GCA_964633345.1 uncultured Planctomycetota bacterium | reverse complement strand
CGAGGAGGAGGGCCGCGACGAGGAGGGAGCGCATGGGGAACCCCGGGGTGGTTGCTGCGGGGGCCGCGTGGCCCCCGCAGCGGGGGAACGCGGGGTGCCTCGGCAGCAGCCCCGCGCGTGTCGAGGACTAGACCTTGGCGAGCCCCTTCACGACCTGGGCGGCGAGGGCGGCCTGGCGGGCCGCGGAGCCCTCGGCCCCGAAGGAGCGGCGCTCGTTGGCCTGCTTGGCCAGCGGGCACATGTTCTGGCAGGCGAAACCCTCTCCGGCGAGGGCGGCGCCCCCGGCGGCGAGGACCGACACGACCGTCAGCAGCGCGAGGGCCTTCCTCATCGTGCACCTCCGTGGTTCCAGCGTCGCCCTCCCATTGCCGCACCCCCGGGCGATCCCCCGCGGGTCCGTTACCATGGGCGGATGGCCGGCCTCGACCTCCGCCTCCGCATCGAGCAGACGCTGCTCCGCCCCGACGCCACGGCGGCGGACGTGCGCGCCCTCTGCGAGGGGGCCCTCCGCCTCGGCTTCGTCGGGGTCTGCGTGGCGCCCGACCGGGTGGCGGAGGCGGCCGCGATCCTCCAGGGCCGCCCGGTCGCCCTCGTGACCACGGCCGGCTTCCCCCACGGGACCACCTCCCCCGACGCCAAGGCCTTCGAGGCGGAGCGGGGCTTCGGGCGCGGGGCGACGGACGTGGACTTCGTGATGCACGCGGGCCGGGCGAAGGACGGGGACTGGGACGGGGTGCGGCGGGAGTTCTCGGCGCTCCGCGCGGCGGTGCCCGAGGCGACGCTGAAGGTCATCCTCGAGACGGGGCTCCTCGCGGAGGACGAGATCCGCCGGGCGGCGGCCTGCGCGGTGGAGGCGGGCCTCGACTTCGTGAAGACCTCGACCGGCTACGGGCCCCGCGGCGCGACGGTGGAGGACGTGCGGCTGCTGCGGTCCGCCGTCGGCGAGCGCTGCCGCATCAAGGCCTCGGGGGGGATCCGCACGCGGGCGGAGGCGCTCGCCCTCGTGGCGGCCGGCGCCGATCGCCTCGGGACCTCGCGGGGGCCGGAGATCGTGGCGGAGGCGGGGTCAGACCCCTTCGGTCTGGGGTCAGACCCCGCCATTGTCCGCCCGTGACCGTCCTGCTCGGCCTCCTTGCGGGGCTCTTCACCCTGGCGGCCGGGTACGGCTTCTGGCGGCGGGGGGAGCGGCTGGCGAGGCGCCTGGGCAAGGGGGCCGGCGAGGCGGTCGCGGCGGCGTCGCTGCTCCTCACGCTGCTGCTCGTCGCGGCGGCGCGCTGGCACCCGGCGCGGTTCTCCCCCGCCGTGGCGCTCTCGCCGCTGGTCTACCTGGAGTTCGCCTACTTCCTGCCGAGCGTCGCCCTCTTCCTCGGGCTGGCGGGGAACCGGGTGGACCGGCCGGAGACGCGCCGCGCGGTCGCCGCGCTCGCCGGGGTCGTGGCGCTCTACGCGGGGATCCACATGGTCCTCGTCTTCGACGCGAAGGACCTGCCCCAGCTCTCCTCCTCCCCCCCGCCGACGGCGGTGCAGGCGCAGACGACGAACTGGTCCTGCGGGGCGGCCTCCTGCGTGACGCTGCTGAAGGCCCACGGGATCCCCTCGACGGAGCGGGAGATGGGGGAGCTCTGCCTGACGATGCCGTACCGGGGGACCACGCTGCCGCGCTTCGTGCGGGGGCTCACGCTGAAGCTGCGGAAGGAGGGGAGCCCGCTCCGCGTCCTCGCGAGGGACCGTATCACCGTATCGGACATCGATACATTCCCGGCCCCCTGCCTCCTCGGCATCCGCGGCGGCCTCCTCGTCGGCCACGCGGTCGTGCTCCTCGGCCGGGAGCCGGGGGGCGGCTACCGCATCGGGGATCCCCTCGGCGGCGGGCGGGTCAACGTCGTCTCCCGGGACGAGCTGGCCCGCCTACTCGGAGGCGACGCCCTGGCGCTCGTCCCCTGACTCGGCGAGGAGATCCCTGGCCGTCCCGACGAGGGTGGCGAACCCGGCCCGCCGCCCGTCGGGATCCGGGCCGAGGGCGCCGAGGGCGATCTCCCGGACCAGGTCGAGGTTCCCCGAGCCCGCGTGCGGGGAGCCCCGCAGGAGCATCCCGAAGAGGGCGACCGCCGCCCCGAACCGGAAATCCTCCGGCGCCGCATCGAACGCGAGGCCGGACTCGGCGAAGGCCGTCTCGATCTCGGCGACCGCCCCGTCCACGGGGTCCTTCCAGCGGACCCGCGCGGTGAGGAGCGCGTCCCCCGCGGCCGGGCCGCCGCCGATCCCGAAGTCGGGCCGCTCGGACGCGCCGGGCACCTCCCCGCCGGCGGGGACGACCTCGTAGAACGCGGTGACGGAGTGGCCCACGCCGATCTCCCCCGCGTCCTTCCGCTCGTCGCGGAAGTCCTCCGCGGCGAGGGCGCGCTTCTCGTACCCGACGAGCCGCCACCCCGCGACCATGCCGGGGTTCCACTCCACCTGGATCTTCGCGTCCTTCGCCACGACCTGCAGATTGGCCAGACCCTGCTCCACGAGGACCCGGCGCGCCTCCTCCGGACCGTCGATGTGGCTGTAGTTGCCGTTCCCGCGGCCGGCCAGGCGGACGAGGGTCGCGTCCTTCAGGTTGTCCCCGCCGACGCCGAGGATGCTCAGGAAGACGCCCCCCTCGGCCTTCTTCGCCACGAGGTCCACCAGGGCGTCGCGGTCGGTCACGCCGACGTTGAAGTCCCCGTCGGTCGCGAGGATCACGCGGTTGATTCCGCCGGGCACGAGGTTCTCCTCCGCGATCCGGTAGGCGAGCTCGATGCCGGCCCCGCCGTTGGTCGTGCCGCCGGCGCCGAGGCGATCGAGGACGTCGAGGATCGGCTCCCGGTCCCCCGCCGGCGTCGAGGGGAGGGCCAACCCCTCCGCGCCGGCGTAGACGACGATGGCGACGCGGTCGCGGGCGTCGAGGCGGTCGAGCAGCATCCGTACCGCCGTCTTCACGAGGGGGAGCCGGTCGGGGGGGGACATCGACCCGGAGACGTCGAGGAGGAAGACGAGGTTGGCGGCCGGCCGCTCCGCCTCCGGGATCTCGCGCCCCTTCAGCGCGATGCGGACGAGGCGGTGCCGCGGCTCCCACGGGCAGGAGGCGGCGTCCACCCGCAGGGCGAGGGCCTCCCCGCCGGAGGGAGGAGCGTCCCCGTAGCGGAAGGCGTTCACCATCTCCTCGATCCGCACGGCGCCCGCGGGCGGGAGCCGCCCCTCGGCGAGGAAGCGCCGCACGAGGGCGTAGGAGGCGGTGTCCACGTCCACGGAGAAGGTGGAGAGGACGCCGTCGCGGAACGGGATGCGGAAACCGGGCTCCTCCGCGGCCTCGAAGGAGGCGGTGCCGGTCGGGACGGGGTCCCCGGCCGGGCCCCCGGCGCGGAGGTGCGCCCTCGCGGAACCGCGGCAGGCGAACGTCCCCCCCGCCGCCGCGCCGATGCCGATGGCGGTACTGGTTCCGCTTCCCTCGAAGGGCGAGTCGCTGTTGAAGCGGGGATCGCCTTGAATCCACTGCTCGGCCTCGTCGATGGCGATCGTCTCGACCACTTCGGGCTCGATCGCCTCCTCCATCTCCATCGCCACACCCGGGTCCCCGATCCCCGCCTCGGCGGGCCGGAGGACGAAGACATCGGGCCGGTGCAGCACCATCGCCAGGGCGATCCAGAGGGCGACGTTCACCACCACGAGGAACACGGTCACGGGCGTACGGAGAGCCGGATCCGGGGTCATGGGCCACCTCCCTGGTGTCTCGAGTCATCGTCGGCGCGTCCAGGGAGAGGAACGGACGGGGACGCGGGAGGTTCGGCCCGCCCCCTACCGCTTCAACGTCTTCGCCTTCTCCACGAGGGTGACGAACTCCGCGCGCCAGCCGCCGGCGTCGGCGCCCAGCGCCCCGACGGCGATCTCCCGGACCATGTCGAGGTTGGCGGACCCCGCCTCCGTCGATCCGCGCAGCACCAGCCCGAAGGCCGCCACGGCCGCGGCGAAGCGGAAGTCGTCGGAACCCGAGTCGAAGGGGAGGCCCGCGTCCACGAAGGGGAACTCGCGCGGGGTGGAGACGGTCCCCTCGGGCTCCTTCCAGCGGAGCTTGACGACGAGGGACTCGGCGTTGCCGGAGAACGCGCCGGGCCGCTGGTAGCGCAGCTCGTCCACGGGCGCCCCCGGGACCTCGACGCCCGCGGGAACGACCTCGTAGAGCGCGGTGACGGTGTGGCCGGCGCCGATCTCGCCCGCGTCCTTCTGGTCGTCGGCGAAGTCCTGGGCGGCGAGCATGCGGTTCTCGTAGCCGACGAGGCGGTAGCCGGCCACCTTCGCCGGGTTGAACTCGACCTGGATCTTGACGTCCTTGGCGATGCAGTGCAGCGTGCTCATGCCCTGCTCGACGAGGACCTTGCGCGCCTCGGCGAGGGTGTCCACGTAGCCGTAGTTGCCGTTGCCCTTGTCGGCGAGCTGCTCGAGGGTGGAGTCCTTGAGGTTGTCGTAGCCGTAGCCGAGGGCGGTGAGGAAGACGCCGTTCTTCGCCTTCTCCTCGACCATCTTCACGAGGGCGGAGGGGTCGGAGACGCCGACGTTGAAATCGCCGTCGGTGGCGAGCACGACGCGGTTGATGCCGCCCGGGACGAAGTTCTCCTGGGCGACCTTGTACGCCAGTTCGATCCCCGCCCCGCCGTTGGTGGACCCGCCGGCCCCGAGGCGATCGAGGGCCGCGAGGATGGGCGCGTGGTCGCCGGCCGGCGTCGAGGGGAGGACGAGTCCGGACTGTCCGGCGTAGACGACCATGGCGACGCGGTCGCGGGCCGTGAGGCGCTCGGTCAGCATCGCGATGGACTTCTGGACGAGGGGGAGCTTGTTCGGCTGGGCCATGGAGCCGGACACGTCGAGGAGGAACACGAGGTTGGCCGCGGGGCGGACGGCCTCCTCGACCTCGCGGCCCTTGAGCGCGATGCGCACGAGCCGGTGGGCCGGCGCCCACGGGCAGGCGGCGGCGTCCACGTGGACGGCGAACGGGTCGGCGGTGACGGGGCCCGGGTAGGAGTAGGGGAAGTAGTTCACCAGCTCCTCGACCCGCAGCGCGCCGGGGGGCGGGAGGCGGTTCTGCTCCATGAGGCTCCGCCGCACGATGGAGTAGCCGGCGGTGTCCACGTCGATGGAGAACGTCGAGAGCGCGGCCTCGCCGTAGGGGCGGATCCAGGGGTTCTCGATGATGGCGAGGTAGGAGGCGGTGGCGGCGTCCTCGCCGGAGATCGTGCCGTCCATGTCCTGGACCTCCTCGAGGAGGTCCATCTCCGCGTCGGCCTGGTTGGCGACGGCACCGGCTCCGTTCTTGTTCTGCACCCACTCCTCGAACCCGCCAGTCCCGATGTTGTAGGGCAGTCGCGGTTCCTGAGCCGTCGTCGGCTGGATCCCGCCCGCGGCACCGCCCACTCCTCCCATCCCGCGCCAGCTGGAGTAAGAGGAAAGGCCGCCGACCTCACCCGTGGGCTGCCGGTATTGATGCCCCTCCTCATCCATGCGTACCGTATCACCCGACCATACTGCCACTTCAGGAATAG
>CAZWGT010000234.1:0-5606 GCA_964633345.1 uncultured Planctomycetota bacterium | reverse complement strand
CGGCGGTGCGGCCGGACCGCATGGGGGCCTTCCGCACGCTGAAGGACATCGTCGAGCACATCGCGGGCGCCGAACCGGGGACGGCCCCCGGCTCCTCGCTCCGCTCCGAGCCGGGGACAGTCCCCGACTCCGTCGCCGCGGCCCTGCTGGCGGCGGTGGCGGAGAAGACGGGCTACCCGGCGGAGATGCTGAACCTCGACATGGGGATGGACGCGGACCTCGGCATCGACTCGATCAAGCGGGTGGAGATCCTCTCGGCCCTGCAGGAGCGGATCCCCGGCCTGCCGGCGGTGCGGCCGGACCGCATGGGGGCCTTCCGCACGCTGAAGGACATCGTCGACCACATCGCGGGGCAGTCCCCGGCGGCGGCTGCGCCGGCCGCGGTGGGGGAGGACCGGGGACAGTCCCCTGCGGCGGCTGCGCCGCCTCCGGGGACTGTCCCCACGGCGGCCCCCACGGCGGCCCTGCGCCGGCTGGCGGTCCGCGCGGTCCCGTGGACGCCGCCCGCCGCCCGGGAGGCGGTGGCCGTGGCCCCCGACGCCGTCGTGTGGGTGACGGACTCCGGGGACGGGTTCTCCGCCCTCGTCGCCGCGGCCCTCGGCTCCCGGGGGCTGGCCGCCCGCGTCGTCCCGCCCTCGGGGATCGCGCCCTCGCCGGAGTCCCTCGGGGGGCTCGTTCTCGTGGCGCCCCGGGCCGCCGGGGACGCCGACGCGGCGTCCGCCTTCGCCGCCGCCGTGCTCGCGGCTCCGGCCCTGCGCCGCGCCGCCCGCGGCGGGGGGGCGTTCCTCGCCTCGGTCTCCCGCATGGACGGGGCCTTCGGCCTCCTCACCGGCGAGGACCCCGTGGCCGCCGCGTGGACCGGCCTCCTCAAGACGGCCGCCCGGGAGTGGCCGGAGGTGGCCGCCCGCGCCTTCGACCTCGACCCCGCCCTCCCCGACGCCGAGGCCGCGGCGCGGTCCGTGGCGGGGGAGATCCTCCTCCGTGGACCCGTGGAGACGGGGTTCGCGGCGGACGGGATGCGCACCGTGGAGGAGGCCGGGGAGCCCGCCCCGCCCGCGGGGCCCTTCCCGGTCGGCGGGGGGGAGGTCGTCGTCGTGAGCGGCGGCGCCCGCGGCGTCACCGCCGCCTGCGCCCTGGCGCTCGCCCGCCGCTCCCGCTGCGCCCTCCTCCTCCTCGGGCGCACCGCCCCCCCCGGCCCCGAGCCCGCGGATCTCCGCGGCCTCTCCGCCGAGTCCGACATCAAGCGCGCCCTCCTCGCCCGCTCCGGCGGGCGGGCCTCGCCCCGCGCGATCGAGGCCGCCTTCCGGGAGGCCGCGGCCTCCCGCGAGGTCCGCGCGGCCGTCGCCGCCCTCGAGGCCGCCGGCTCCCGCGTCCTCTACCTCCCCGTGGACGTCCGGGACGCCGCGGCGGTGCGCGCCGCCCTCGACGAGGCCCGCCGGACCCTCGGCCCCGTGAGGGGGCTGGTGCACGGGGCCGGCGTGCTGGCCGACGCCCACCTCGAGGCGAAGACGCCGGAGCAGTTCGACCGCGTGTTCGGCACGAAGGTCGGCGGGCTCCGCGCCCTCCTCGACGCCACGGCCGGCGACGACCTCCGGTTCCTCGCGGTCTTCTCCTCCTCGACGGCCCGCTTCGGACGCGCGGGCCAGTCCGACTACGCCGCCGCCAACGAGGCCGCCGGCCGCATGGCCCGGCGCGAGGCGCGCTCCCGCCCCTCCTGCCGCGTCGTCTCCCTCGACTGGGGGCCGTGGGAGGGGGGCATGGTGACGCCGGCGCTGGCGAAGGTCTTCGAGCGCGAGGGGGTGAGCCTCATCCCCATGGCCGCGGGGGCCGCCCTCCTCGCCGACGAGATCGCCGCCGCCTCCCCGGGGGCGCCCGTGGAGATCGTCGTCCTCGGCCCCGGGTCCCCGCCCGCCGCCGTCCCGCCGCCCCCGCCGGCCGCCCTCTCGCGCGCCTTCGATCTCGAGGTGGACCCGGCCCGCCACCGCTACCTCGCCTCCCACGAGATCGACGGCCGCCCGGTCGTCCCGGCCGCGCTCCTCGTCGAGTGGATGGCCCACGCCGCCCTCCACGGCAATCCCGGCCTCGTCTTCCACGGGATGGAGGAGTTCCGCGTGCTGAAGGGGGTGACCCTCGAGGGGGGGCGTCCCGAGGCGATCCGCCTGCTCGCCGGGCGCGCGGAGTCCCGGGGCGACCTGCGCGCCGTGCCCGTGGAGCTGCGCGGCTCGGCCGGGGGCCGCGACCTCCTCCACGCCCGGGCGGTCGTGCTCCTCGCGGCCTCCCTCCCCGCCGCCCCCGCCGCCGGGGCGCCCCCCGCGGCCCCGGCCTCGACGCTCGATCCCGCGGCGGCCTACCGGGACCTCCTCTTCCACGGCCCCGACTTCCACGCCCTGGCGGCGGTGGAGACCCTCGGCCCCGCGGGCGCGACGGTCCGCTCGAGGGCGGCGCCGCCGCCGAGGGAGTGGATCACGGGGCCGCTCCGCGGGGCCTGGATCGCCGATCCCCTCGCCCTCGACGCCGCCTTCCAGGCGGCGATCCTCTGGGCGTGGGAGGCCCACGCGTCCCCCTCCCTCCCGACGGGCTTCGCGCGGTTCCTCCAGTTCCGCCGGGCCTTCCCGCGGGACGGGGCGGGGGTCGCGCTCCACCTGCGCCGGGACCGCGAGCACGCCGCCCTCTTCGACGTGGACTTCACCGACGCGGCCGGGCAGCTCGTCGCCCGGATGGAGGGGTTCGAGTGCGTCATCGACGCCTCCCTCCGGGCCGCGTTCCGCCGCCGGGGTCCGCGGTAGCCGATGGCCGCGCCGCGCCCCGTGGCGGTCGTGGGGATGGGGGGGGTCTTCCCCTCCCCGGGAGGGTGGTGCGGCCTCGACGGCTTCTGGCGGATGATCGAGGCGGGGGAGTCGGCGGCGCGGGAGGTCCCCGCGGGCCGCTGGCGGCTCCCGCCGGAGGACGCCTTCGACGGCGGCCGCGGCGTCCCCGATCGCACCTACTCCACGCGGGCCTGCTTCGTCGAGGGGTTCCGCCTCGACCCCCGCGGCCTGGACGTCGACCCGGCCCTCCTCGAGGCCCTCGACCCCGTCTTCCACCTCGCCCTCCACGCGGGGCGGGAGGCGTGGGAGTCGGCCCGCACCGGGAACCTCGACCGCTCCCGCGTCGCCGTCCTCCTCGGGAACATCGCGCTGCCCACGGACGGCGCCTCGGCGCTCGCGGAGGAGGTCCTCGGCCCCCTGCTGTTCCCCGGCGGCGGCGCCCGCCCCCGGACCCACGCGATCAACCGCTTCCCCGCGGGCTACCCCGGAGGGCTCCTCGCCTCCGCCCTCGGCCTCGGCGGGGGGAGCCTCACCCTCGACGCCGCCTGCGCCTCCTCCCTCTACGCGGTGAAGATGGCCATGGAGGAGCTGCACGCGGGCCGCGCCGACGCGGTGCTCGCCGGCGGCCTCTCCCGGCCCTCCTGCCTCTACACCCAGATGGGATTCGCCCAGCTCCGCGCCCTCTCCCCCCGCGGCGTGTGCTCCCCCTTCGACGAGGCCGCCGACGGCATCGTGGTCGGCGAGGGGGCCGGCGTCGTCCTCCTCAAGCGCCTGGACGACGCGCTCCGCGACGGGGACGCGATCCACGGCGTGCTCCGCGCCGCGGGCCTCAGCAACGACCTCCAGGGGAGCCTTCTCGCGCCGGCCAGCGAGGGGCAGCTCCGGGCGCTCCGGCGCGCCTACGACGACGCGGGCTGGAGCCCCGGGGACGTGGACCTCGTGGAGTGCCACGCCACGGGCACCCCCGTCGGGGACGCCGAGGAGGTCCGCTCGCTGCGCGAGCTGAGGGCCGGCGACGCCTCCCCCTGCGTGCTGGGCTCGGTCAAGTCCAACGTCGGCCACCTCCTGACCGGGGCGGGCGCGGCGGGACTCCTGAAGGTCCTGCTGGCGATGCGCCACGGGGTCCTCCCCCCGACGGCGAACTTCCGCCGCCCCGCGGAGGGCTCCGGCCTGGACGAGGGGGCGCTCCGCGTGCTCCGGACGGCGGAGCCCTGGGAGCGCCGCGCCCCGGGGGCCCCCCGGAGGGCGGCCGTGGACGCCTTCGGCTTCGGCGGGATCAACGCCCACCTCCTCGTCGAGGAGTGGATGCCGGAGAGTCCCACGGTGGCGTACACGGAGGCTCCGTCGGCGTCCCCCGTGGCGGTCGTCGGCATGGCCGCGCGCTTCGGCCCCTTCGATTCCCTGCGCGCCTTCCAGGAGCGGGTCCTCGGAGGGGGGCCGGCGGGTCCGCCCGCGCCCCCCGGCCGCGGGTGGGGGGCCCCGCCCTTCCCCGGCTGGTACGTCGCGGAGGTCCCCGTCCCCCTCGACCGGTTCCGCATCCCGCCGAGGGAGATCGAGGAGATGCTGCCGCAGCAGTCCCTCATGCTCGTCGCGGCGGCGGAGGCGCTGGCCGACGCCGGCGCGGCGACCGACCGCCCCGACCCCGCCGCCGGGGTCTTCGTCGGCATGGGCCTCGACCTCAACACGACGAACTTCCACTTCCGCTGGTCGCTGCTGCCGGAGGCGCGGCGGCGGGCCGCGGGCCTCCCGCCCGCGGAGGCGGACGCCTGGGCGGCGCGCCTGCGCGACGCCGCGGGGCCGCCGCTCACCGCCAACCGCACCGTCGGATCGCTCGGCGGCATGGTGGCCAGCCGCCTCGCCCGGGAGTTCCGCTTCGGCGGGCCCTCCTACTCGATCCAGAGCGAGGAGACGAGCGGGCTGCGCGCGGTGGCGGCGGCGGTGCGCGCGCTCCGCCGCGGGGAGATCGACCGCGCCCTCGTCGGGGCGGTGGACCTCGGCGGGGACCCTCGCGCCGCCCGCGGCTTCGACGCGCTCCGCCCCTTCTCCCCGTCGGGGACGGCGCGGCCCTTCGACGCCGGGGCCGACGGGACCGTCCTCGGCGAGGGGGCGGCGGCCGTCGTCCTCAAGCGCCTGGAGGACGCCGTCCGGGACGGGGACCGGATCCACGCCGTGATCCGGGGCGTGGGCGCGGCCGGCGGGGCCTCGGCCCTGGAGGGGGCCTTCGCCCGCGCCTACGCCGACGCCGGCGTCGATCCCGGCACCGTGGGCTACCTCGAGTGCCACGGCTCCGGGGACCCCGGCGAGGACGCCGCGGAGTCCAGGGCCGTGGCCGCCTTCTTCGGGTCGGCCGCCAACCGGGCCCCCTTCCTCCTCGGCAGCGTCAAGGCCGACGTCGGCCACGCCGGCGCGGCCGCGGGCCTCGCCTCCTTCGTGAAGGCGGCGCTGTGCCTGCGCCGCGAGGTGGTGCCGGCGCTGCGAGGCCTGCGCACCGCGCGCCGCGAGCTGGCCGACGCCGCGGAGCGCTTCCTCCTCCCGGCGGGTCCGGAGCCCTGGCTCCGGGACCGCGCCGACGGCCCGCGCCGCGCCGGCGTGACCGCGCTCTCCATCGACGGCGGGGCGGTCCACCTCGTGCTGGACGCGCCGGAGACCCGGCCCGCCCCGGACGGGCCGGACCTCCTCCAGCCCCTCGGGGCGCGGGAGGAGGCCCTGTTCGCGGTGGAGGCGGACACGGTGGCCGGAGTCGAGGAGGGGCTGGCCCGCCTGGGCGACTTCGCGCGCACGGCCCCCGAGGAGGGAGTG
>CAZWGT010000233.1:0-5660 GCA_964633345.1 uncultured Planctomycetota bacterium | reverse complement strand
GTCCACCCTGTAGAATCCCCCGGTGCCCCCCCCCGGCCCCCGCTATTCCGTCGTCGTGCCCGCCTACGACGAGGAGGAGCTCCTGCCCTCGACCCTCGACGCCCTCCGCGCCGCCATGGCGGCGGTCCCCTGGCCCGGGGAGATCGTCGTCTGCGACAACAACTCCCGCGACCGCACCGCCGAGGTCGCGCGGGAGGGCGGGGCGCGCGTCGTGTTCGAGCCCCACAACCAGATCGCCCGGGCCCGCAACGCGGGCGCCCGGGCCGCCCTCGGGGAGTGGCTCGTGTTCGTGGACGCCGACACGCGCGTCCCGCCGGGGGCGCTTCGGGAGGCCCTCGAGTCCCTCGCGTCGGGGACCGTCGTCGGAGGCGGGTCGGTCTTCCTCATGGATTGCGGGGGGAACCGGGCCGGCGCCCTGGTCGTGCGCGCGTGGACCTGGATCTCCCGGCGGTTCCACGTCGCGGCGGGCTCCTTCCTCTTCGCACGGAAGGACGCCTTCGCCGGGGTCCGCGGGTTCCCCCTCGGGGTCTACGCGGGCGAGGAGCTCTGGCTCTCGCGATCCCTCAAGCGCTGGGGCCGGCGGCGCGGGCTCTCCTTCCGCGTGCTCGACCGCCACCCCGTCACGACGAGCGGGCGCAAGCTCGAGTGGTACCCGCCCTGGTTCCTCGCCGGGACCTTCCTCCTGATGACGATCTGCCCGTTCCTGTCGCGGTCGCGGACCTTCTGCCGGGTCTGGTACCGCCGGCCCGCGGCGTGACCGGTCAGTCGTCCCGCGCGCCGTCGAGGATCCAGGCGCGGACGAGGTCCATCTCCTCCGCGGAGAGGTACTCGTCCCCCGGATCGTGGACCTCGGGCATCCGCTCGCCGCTCCCCCCGACGGTGGAGTGGGTCCCCGAGAGCTTGTGCCAGAGGTAGCTCTGCGAGGGGCGCCCCGGCGCCACCCGGAGGAGCGGGGACTGCGTGGAGGGGACGCCGACGGTGGACGCGCGGATGACGGCGGGGCTCTCGAGGCCCAGGCCCGCGCTCGTGAAGGGCGGCAGGTGGCAGCCGGAGTGGGCGCAGTTCAGGTAGATCATGTCCGCCACCCCGTCCTGGAAGCGGGCGCGGCGGGCGACCGTCGAGGGGAGCGGCGGCCGCCGCCCGTACGTGACGATCTGGCCCTCGGTGAGGGAGGAGAGCTTCCCCCCGACCATCACCGCGTTGCCGGCCCCGTCCATCCACACGGCGTGCAGGTCCCGCACCGCCGACGGTACGCCGGGGACCCCGGTCCAGCCCGCGCCGCCGCGGCGCACGACCGTCCCCGCGTACCCGACCGCGAGGGGGGCCCCGACCGCGGGGACGAAGACCCCGTTGAGCGCCTTCGCGGGGCCGCCCGTCTGGGAACCGGTGCCCGTGGCGGCGCCGGTGACCGCCTCCGGCGCGAACGTCCCGTCGAGGCCGCGGACGACGGCCACCGCCGACGCGCCCCCTCCGACCGCGACCACCGGGTCCGGGCCGGCGACGGTGAGGAGCACCGAGGAGGTTCCCGAGGCGGCCGTGGTCCAGCCCTCGCCGTCGAAGTGGAGGAGGATGCCGCCCTGGCCCACGGCCCACACGTCGTCCGCCGCGGTGCCCCAGACCTTGTAGAGGATCCTCCCGGCGGCCTCCGCGGGCGGATCCACGGGCGTCCACGACCCGCCGTCCCAGTGGAGGAGGGCGGGGACGGGTCCCGCGCCGAGGGGATCGCCGCCCACGGCCCAGACGTCCGACGGGCCGGAGCCCCACGTGCCGTAGAGGACGGCGTCCACGCCCGTCGAGCGATCCTGGAGGTCCCCCGTCGCGGGGTCGTAGCGGACCACGCGTCCGCCGCTGCCCGACGCCCATGCGCCGTCGCCGGGGACGATCGTCACCCACCAGAGGTCCCCCGTCGCGGACACGGGCACGCGCACCCAGCCCTCGGCCCCGGGATGGAGGACGAGGAACTGGGGCCCGTCGGCGTCGGCGGCGCCGACGGCGAAGAGGCGGGGGTCCTCCCCGGGCTCGCCGCAGACGCCGAGGAGCGCCCCGCCGCGCCCGGAGACGGGCACGGCGAACACGGGGTTCTTCGGCGTCTCCTTCGCGAGCAGGCGGGCCGCGGCGCGCTCGGCGGCGTCGAAGGACGCGGCCGACCGGCGGAAGAGCCCCGCCGCCGCCGCGTCGAGCCCGAGGAACCGCTTCTCCTCGCCGGCGCGCTGGAGGGCCCGGGCGCGGGCGGCCTTCCCGAGGATCGACGATCGGTGGGGTTCCGACGCGAGGCCCCCGGCGGCGCCGACCACCTCCGCGTCGCGCACCCGGACCGCGGCGCCCCCCGCGTCGAGGGCGTCGTCGAGGGCGTCCCGCAGCGCCGCGTCCCCCGACAGCGGCCCCGCGCAGGCGCCGGCCACGGAGCGGAGGCGCCCGAGGTCGGCGGCGAGGCCGGCGGCCGGTCCGGCGAACGCCTTCGCCAGGCGATCGTAGGCGCGGGAGGCGGGGTCGGTCCCCGTGGAGGCGGCCCCGGCGTCCACGAGATCCCGGACGGGGGAGAGGTCGAGGGCCTCCCCCGCGCCCGCGCCGCCCCCGGAGAGGACGAGGAGGGCGGCCAGGGCGGCGGGCAGGAGTCGCTGTCTCATCTCACTCCCAGACGACGCGGACGACGCTGTTGAAGGTGTCGGCCACGAACAGGCGCCCGGTGGCGCGGTCCACGAACACGCCGCAGGGCAGGTAGAGCTTCGCCGAGGCCGCCGGCCCTCCGTCCCCCTCGTAGCCGGAGGTCCCGCCGGTGCCGGCCACGGTGGAGATGAACCCGCTCGACAGGGTCACCTTCCGCACGGCGTGGTTGTCGCGGTCGGCGATGTAGAGGTTGCCCGCCCCGTCGCAGTCGACGTCCACGGGGGAGTGGAGGCTCGCGGACGTCGCCGCCGCGCCGTCCCCGGCGTAGCCCGGCGTGCCGTTCCCGGCGAACGTGGTGATGATCCCCGAGGCGAGGTGGATGCGCCGGACGCGGTGGTTGTCGGTGTCGGCGACGTAGAGATACGTCCCCGAAGGGTCGAGGCAGATCTTGCCCGCGGGCTGGGCCGACTGGCCGACGGGGAGGTTGAACGTCGCGTCCACCGCCTGGCCGTCGTCCCCGGAGAAGCCGGCGGCGCCGGTCCCGGCGATGGTGTCGATGAAGGAGTCGAGGACGGACACCTTCCGGACGCGGCGGTTGCCGGCGTCCCCGATGTACATGTTCCCCGCGGCGTCGAAGGTCACGCTCGAGGGGAGGTTGAGCTCCGCGGCGGAGACGGGGCCGTCCTCGCCGGAGAAGGCGCGCTTGCCGTCCACCTTGTTGACGGTGGTCAGCAGGTTGGTCTCCCCGACGAGCCTCTTCACCTTGTCCGTGTGCCAGGTGGCCACGTACAGGTCCCCGTCCACCGGGTTGAAGGCGATGTCCGTCGGGTGGTTCATCCGGACCTCGAGGGCGGGCCCGTTGGTGTCTCCGAGCTGGCCGACGCCGAGGATGGTCTGCACGGAGCCGTCGTCCTCGACCCGGCGGATGCGGTGGTTGTTCCAGTCGACGACGTGGAGCAGGCCGGTGGCCGGGTTGACGGCGACGTCCTGGGGCCAGTAGAAGTCGGTCTCCCGCGCCGGGCGGCCGTCGCCCGTGAAGGCGGCGATCCCCGTGCCCGCGAAGGTGTCGATGGTCCCGGCGGGGCCCTTCTTCGGCGGCCTGCCGAGGGAGGCGACCGGGAGGGAGTACGGGGCGCGGGGGACGGACAGGGCCGGCGTCCCGGAGGTGACGACGCGCAGGACGCTGTTGTCCTTGTCGCAGATCCACAGGTTGCCGTCGGCGTCCAGCTCGAGGCCGGTCGGGCGGTTGAGGCGGGCGGCCAGCGGGTCGCCGGCCTCGCCGTCGTACCCCTTCACGCCGGGCACGCCGGCGAAGGTGGAGATCGTCCCGTCCGGGGCGACCTTGCGCACGCAGTGGTTGTTCTGGTCGCTGATGTAGAGGGTGCCGTCGGCCGCGACCGCGACGTCCGAGGGGAAGTTGAGCTGCGCCGAGGTGGCGGGGCCGCCGTCCCCGGAGAAGCCGCCGGTGCCGTTCCCGGCGACCGTGGTGATGACGCCGTCGACGGCGATCTTCCGGATGACGTGCTCGACGCCCGAGACGATGAAGACGTTCCCGCCGGCGTCGAGGGCCATGCGGCCGTCGCTCTCGGCGTTCTGGGCCTTGCTGAAGCCGAGGCGGGCCGCGGAAGCCTGCCCGTTGTCCCCGTCGTGGCCCTGGACCCCGGTCCCCCACAGGCGCGAGACCGGCCCCGTCGTGACGGAGACGCCCGCCACGTTCGTGTCCGTCATCGGGGCGGTGCCGATCTTCACGATGCGCACGCACTGGTTGGCCGCGTCCGTGGTGAGCAGGTCCCCGCCGCCGAAGGGGTGGCCCGGGGGGAGCAGCAGGACGCCGGGCAGCAGGTTGTACTTCGCCTGGGTGGCCGGCCCGTTGTCGCCGGAGTTCCCCTGGATCGTGCCCGCGATGGTGTAGACCGTCGGGCTGCCGCCGTTGGGATCGTAGACCTTCACCTTGTGGTTGTGCCAGGCGCCGATGAAGATGCGCCCCCCCGCGTCGAAGGCGAGGGACGAGGGGTGGTTGAGCTGCGTGTCCATGGGCGCGCCCTCGGAATCTCCGGGAATCCCGGCCCCGCAGACGCGGGAGAGGGTGCCGTCCTCCTCCATCCGGCGGAGCATGTGGTTGTTCCAGTCGAGGATGTAGAGGCGGCCGTCGGGCCCGAACTTGATCTCCTCGACCCAGTAGAGGTTCGAGCGGCGCGCGGCGCGGCCGTCCCCGTTGAAGCCGCCGGAGCCGGTGCCCGCGACGGTGTAGATCTTCCCCGCCTCGGCGGCGAAGGTCGTCGGGAGGGGCCCGCCCTGCTTCTCGACGGCGGCGTCGGCCCGGATGTCGGCGCTGCGGAAACCCATCGCCGACTTCCTCCACTTCGCCAGGCGCCCGCGGAGGTTCGAGGGGAGGGCCTTCCCGGCGAGGAAGTCCGCGCGGGCCTTCACGGCGACCTTCTCGAGCGCCTTCTGGCGCGCCGGCTCGACCACGTCGATGACCCCCTCGATGGAGTCGGGGAGGCGGTCGAACACCCCGCGGGCCTCGAGCATCGCCTCGTCGAGGAGGCCGCCGAGGGTGGCCTCGCCGGAGAGGGCCTTCGCCCGCTCCTTCGCCACGGCGTCGAGCTTCTTCAGGTCGTCGGCGAAGCCGAACCGGCTCTCCCGGAGGAGGGCCCGGCCGATGCGGACGTAGGCGGCGTGCACTTTGGCGTCGCCTTCCGCCGTGGCCTGGATCCGGCTCTCGACGAAGACGGTCAGGGGACCGAGGTCGATGGTGCCGGGGCCCTCGTGGGCGGCGGCGGGCAGGGCGACGGCGGCGGCGGCGGCCAGCAGCAGCGGCGTGCAGTACCAACGCATGAGAACCTCCCGAACCGGGGCCCGCGCTCCGGCGATCATGACGCAGGATGTGACCTCGTGCAACCGGAGGGGGCCCGTTGCAGGCGACCGTCGGGTGCGTCCCTTCGGTCCATGGGCAGGTTGACCCCCGTTCTCCTCGTCCTCGCGGCTGGCTGCGCGTCGCCTGAACCTGATGTCCCGCACAGGTTTGCGGCGCTGTCGGACGAAGCGACATG
>CAZWGT010000232.1:0-5675 GCA_964633345.1 uncultured Planctomycetota bacterium | reverse complement strand
GGGAGACGTCGGAGTACGGGAAGTTCGCCTGGGAGTACAGGCGGATCGCGGCGGCCCTCGGGGCCTGCGGGGACTGAGGACCCGGCGTCGCGCGGCCCCCGCGCCGGGCGTGGAGGCGGTACGGGATGGGCTTGCTAGGATCCCCCCGTGGCCCGGGCACCCCTCACCCCCAACGCGCGCCGCGTGCTCGAGCGCCGCTACCTCCTGCGCGACGCGAACGGCGGTCTGGCCGAGGACCCCGCCGGCCTCTTCCGCCGCGTGGCGCGGGCGGTCGCCTCGGCGGAGGGGCGGAAGGCGGCCCCGGCGTGGGCGGAGCGCTTCGAGGAGGCGATGGCCTCGCTGGAGTTCCTCCCGAACTCCCCCTGCCTGATGAACGCGGGGACGCCCCTCGGCCAGCTGGCGGCCTGCTTCGTCCTCCCCGTGGGCGACGACCTGCCGGGGATCTTCGACGCGGTCCGGGACATGGCCCTCATCCACCAGAGCGGCGGCGGCGTGGGCTTCGACTTCTCCCGCATCCGGCCGCGCGGCGACCTCGTGAAGTCCACCCACGGCGTCGCCTCGGGGCCGGTCTCCTTCATGGGGGTCTTCGACGCGGCGACGGAGGCCATCAAGCAGGGGGGGCGGCGGCGCGGCGCGAACATGGGGGTGCTCGACGCGCGCCACCCGGACGTCGTGGAGTTCCTCGAGGCGAAGCTCGACGGGACGCGGCTGCGCAACTTCAACCTGTCGATCGGCATGCCGGACGCCGTGATGCGCGCCGCGGAGAACGGGGGCGCCGTCCGCCTCGTGAACCCGCGCACGGGGCGGCGCTCGGGCACGATGCCCGCCGCGGACCTCCTCGACCGCGTGGCCCTCGCCGCGTGGACGATCGGGGACCCGGGCCTGCTGTTCCTCGACGCCATCGCGCGGCGGAATCCGGTCCCGGCGCTGGGCGCCGTCACCGCGACGAACCCCTGCGGGGAGCAGCCGCTGCTCCCTCACGAGACCTGCACGCTCGGATCCATCGCGGTGCAGCGGTTCGTGCGCGGGGACGGCTTCGACGAGGCGCGCCTCGGGGCGGCGGTCCGGCTCGGGGTGCGCTTCCTCGACGACGTGGTGTCGGCGACGCGGCACCCGCTCCCGGCGGTGAAGGCGGCGACGCTGCGGACGCGGAAGATCGGCCTGGGGATCATGGGCTTCGCCGACGCGCTGCTGATGCTGGGGATCCCCTACGACTCCCCGGGGGCGCTGACGGTCGCGGAGGACCTCGCGCGGTTCGTCTCGCTGGAGGCGCGCCGCGCGTCGGAGGACCTGGCGCGCGAGCGCGGTCCGTACCCGGCGTTCCGGAGGAGCCGGGACTCCTCCCGGAAGCCCCTCCGCAACGCGACGCGCACGACCGTCGCCCCGACGGGGACCGTGGCGCTGGTGGCCGGCTGCTCGTCGGGGATCGAGCCGGTCTTCGCGCTGCACCACCGCCGCCGCGCCTTCGGCGGGGAGGAGATCCTCGACGATGTGCACCCGCTGCTGGCCCCGGCGCTGCGGGAGGCGGGGCTCGACCCCGCGGACTGGGCGCGGCGCGTGGCGCGGGCGGGGTCCCTCCGCGCGCTGGGCGACGAGGCGCCGGAGGAGCTGCGGCGGCTGTTCGTCACGGCGCTCGAGGTCCCGCCGGCCCACCACGTCCGCGTCCAGGCGGCGTTCCAGGCCCACACCGACAGCGCGGTGTCGAAGACCGTGAACCTCCCGCGCGAGGCGACGCCCGCGGACGTCGCCGACGTCTACCGCCTGGCGTGGGAGCTGCGCTGCAAGGGGATCACCGTCTACCGCTACGGCAGCCGCGAGGGCCAGGTCCTCTGCCTGCCCGAGGACGCGGAGCCGGGGTCGGCGCGGGAGTGCGCGGGATAGCCGTCCGGGACTCGGCCCCGGCCTCGCTCGACGTCCGACGAGTTCACGGGGAACGTCTTCGCCACCGGCGGCGTCACGACCGAGCCGGTCATCGACTAGAGCCTAGTACCACCGCTTCTTCCAGTTCCCGGGGGGCGAGCGGTAGGTCCAGTAGTGCCCCTTGATCCAGTCGTGGCCGCAGAAGAACTCGAACTGGAACGAGTCCTCCCTCCATTCGTACCTGAGGCTGTCCCCCGCCACCATCCCCGGCGGGTCCGCGTGGCGTGCGAGGATCCCTGCGATGTCCTCCGGGGGACGCCCCCCGACCGAGGCCCGTTCCACCTCCCGGGCCACCTCCTCCACGTACGCCTTCGCCCGGCTCACCTTCCACTGGAAGAAGCTCATGTCGAGCGGGACGAACATCTGGAGCGTCCCGGAGAAGAGCGCCACCGCGAAGGCCACGCGGGCGCAGGGACGGAAGAACCAGGCCCTCTCCGGCTTCCGCGCGTGGTTCCAGCAGATGAGCCCGGCCAGGAAGACAGGGAGCCCCAGCCAGAACGAGGCGAGGATCGCGTAGACGGACACGTCGCGGAGGAGCCGGACGCGCAGGACCTCCACGGCCCAGGCGAGCCCCGCCGCCAGGACGGTTCCCGACAGCGCGCACAGGCCGGGAAGTAGCCGGGGCCGCCGGCCCGGGACCGCGCGAACGAGGATCCACGCGGAGACGAGGGGATAGGAGGCGAAGACCCCGCAGAAGGCCACGCCCCCCAGCACCCCCCAGGCTCCGTGCGCCATGAGGGGACCGTTCCCGAACTCGGCCCATCCCACCTGGGCCGCCACGAACCAGGTGAAGGCGACGGCACCAACGAGGAGGAACGCGGGGATCGCGGCGAGGGCCAGAAGCCATCGGCGGGAGTTCATGGGGACAGGTCGGAACCCCGACTACGGCTGCCGGTTCACGAGATCGTAGACCCCCTGGGCCCCGGGGATCCCCTCGAACGCGGTGGGACGGAACCGATCCGTGCCCGGCCAGCCCGGGATCAGGAAATTCTCGAACGGGGAGCGCGGGCCGAAGACGACGTCGCCGCTCCCGTCGGGGCGGAGGGTCAGCGACGTCTGCGCGATGCCGCGGAGGGGAAGGCACACGACGGTCTCGCGGAGCACTCCCGACAGGATGAGGACCCGATCCGTGGTGACTCCGTAGACGGTCCTCCTCCGCTGCAGCAGGTCCACCGCGAACCGGCCGAAGACGAGGTGCAGGCCGACGAGGATGAAGGGAATGCCGATGAACCGGAACAACGTAGGGGCTCTGTCGCGGAAGGCGAGGACTTCCCAGAAGATCGTGAAACCGCAGAAGAAGAGGCTGAAGGGGATGGCGAAGGCATCGACGGGCCGCAGGAGCAGGCCCTGCGGGGGCCGGCCCGACCAGACGAGGCGCTCGTCCGCGGCGAGGTAGCGGGAGAGGCGCGCCGCGGGAGAGGCGGGGTCCATCTACTTCTTCTTCGCCTTCTTCTGGAGCGCCGGGTGCAGGTGGATCCCGCGGAGCTTCGCGCGGAGGTCCGCCGGCGTCAGCACCGCGTCCTCCACGAGGAAGCCCTTCACCGCGTCGAGGCGGGTGAGGTCGTAGTAGCGGTCCATGACGCGCACGCCCTTCGGCGACTCCCCCCAGACGTCGGCCAGGTGCTCCCCCTCGCGGTGCGGGTCGATGAGGGAGGCCGAGGGCAGCATCTTCAGGCGCCCCGCCGCGCAGTACACGGGGACGCCGGCGGCCGAGGCGAGCAGCGCGATCCCGCTCGTGCCGATCTTGTTGATGAGGCCCACGGGCACCAGCGCGTCGGCGCCCAGCAGCACGAGGTCCACCGACGGGAGCACGCTGAAGGCGGCCGCGTCCACGCAGGCGGTCACCGCGATGCCCGCCTCGGCGAGGGTCCGCGCGAGGATGCGGCCCTCCATGCCGGGCCGGGCCTCGGGGCAGAAGACCGTGAACCGCTTCCCGTCGCCCGCGGCGGCCAGCAGCGCCGCCTCCACGGTCGAGGAGCGGGAGTACACGAGGACGACGGAGTCCTTCCGGATGAGCCGCGCCGCCGTCCGGGCCGTGCGCGTGCGGTCCTGGCCCGCCGACTTCACGAAGGCGTCGATGGCCGCGACCGCCGCCGTCCGCGCCGACGGGAGGTCCGCCGCGGCGTCCGCGGCCTTGAGCGCCGCGTCCGCGAGGTGGATGAAGGGGGCCATCGCCGGCTGGGCGTCGGCCACCATGAGGCCGACCTTCGCCATGGAGGAGACGAAGGTCCCCTTCGTCCGGGACGTGCCCGCCCCCGCGTGCTCGCGCAGGACCCGGGCGCCCCGGACGATCATCTCGGAGGCGCCGCTGAGGGAGTCGGAACGGATCTCGCGGACGGGGTCGCTCATGGGAGGGGCCATCCTACGCCCCCCGCGGGCCGGGGGTCGAGCATAAGCGCCCTCCCCGGGGGAATCGGGTCACGCCGCGCCGCCCCCGGTACGATTCCGCCCCATGGCCCCCGACGGCCCCGTCCACATCTACATCGTCTCCGACGGCACCGGCGCCACGGCCGCCGCCCTCGTGAAGGCCGGCCTCGTCCTGTTCCGCGGCCTCGGACAGCTCGGGGAGGACGCCAAGATCACCCGCTTCCCCAAGACCCTCTCCAAGCGCGCCCTGGAGCGCATCGTCGAACGGGCCGTGGAGGAGAGCGCCTTCGTCGTCCACACCTTCGGCTCCGGGGAGCTCCGCGAGGAGTTCGAGGCGCTGGCGTCCCGGCGGGACATCCCGCGCGCCGACGTCATCGGCCCCCTCGTCGATTCCTTCGCCAAGTTCCTGAAGCTCCGCCCCCAGTCCAAGTCCGGCCTCCTCCACCAGGTGGACGAGAACTACTTCCGCCGCATCGACGCCGTGGAGTTCGCGGTGATGCACGACGACTCCCGCCAGACCGCCGGCCTACCCTTCGCCGACATCGTGCTCGTGGGGGTCTCCCGGACGGGGAAGACCCCCCTGTCGGTCTACCTCGCGCTGGAGGGGTGGCGCGTCGCCAACGTCGCCCTCGTGAAGGACCGCCCCCTCCCGCCGGAGATCGACAAGGTGGAGGCGCGGCGGATCGTCGGCCTCGTGTGCGACGCGTCGCGCCTGGCGGACATCCGGCGGAGCCGCCTCAGGAACCTCGGGCAGGAGGCGACGGACTACGGGGACATGGACAGCATCGAGGACGAGATCAAGTGGAGCCGGGGCCTCTTCCGCCAGCGCGGGTGGTCCGTCATCGACACGACCGAGCGGTCCATCGAGGAGTCGGCCAACGCCGTCCTCGACAAGGTCATCGGGAAGGACCGGGCCGTCCGGGAGATCTCGTGAGCCGGTCCGCCGCGGCCCTCCTCCTCGCCGCCGCCGCCGGTGCGGCGGCCTGCAGCACGAAGCTCGTCTTCCCCCAGCCGACCCTCGAGCGCGACCTCGCCGCCGCCCTCGAGGCGCGCCGGCTCGACGGGGTCGCGGACCGCGTGCTCGACTTCCGCTCCGGCCTCGCGCGGGAGGCCGCCGACGAGGGCCGCCTCGACCGCGCGGACCGGGCCGCCGCGGCTCGCGCCTCCATGGCGGTGCTGCGCGGCGAACTCGCCGGCCTCCACCGGGGGCGCCTCGACCGCGAGGGGAAGGTGGACCTGGACCTCTGCTCGTTCCTCCTCGACCAGGCGGAGGAGGAGATCCGTCTGGCGGACCTGGACGAGCCGCTGCTCGACTCCCTCGCCCGGCCCGCCGGCGCGGCCCTCGCGCTGACCGCCGAGGCGGTGCCCTCCGTCGAGGCCCTGCTCGG
>CAZWGT010000231.1:1023-5741 GCA_964633345.1 uncultured Planctomycetota bacterium | reverse complement strand
GGCGGCGATCTCCCCCGCGGCCGCGGCGGCCCCCGCCCGGTCCCCGGCCGCCAGGGCGAGGGCCGCGGCGGCGCGGGCGCGGTCGAGGCGCTCGTACCCCGCGTGGGCGGCGCGGACCCGGGCGAGGAGGAGCGTCCACCGAGGCGTCGTGGTCACGAGGCCGGGGGCGGCGGCCGCGCCGCGCAGCGCCGGCCAGCGGCGGGCGATCTCCCGTTCGAGGCGGACGGCGCGATCCTCGTCCACGGGATGGGAGGAGAGCCACGCGTCGAGGAGCCCCGTCCTCGCGCCGGACTCCCTGCGCATCCGGGCGAAGGTTCGGAAGACGTCGACGCCCCGCCGCGGGTCGTAGCCGGCCCTGTGGGCGTAGGCGGCGCCGAGGTCGTCGGCCTCCAGCTCCTGCGCCCGGCTGAACCGGAGGAGGAGGAGCCCGCCCCCCGCGGCCGCCAGCCCCGCGGCGGTCTCGCGGTCCCGCTCGTCCTTCAGGGGCCCGGTGACCATGGTCGTCCCCAGGCCGAGGAGGAGGGAGTCGTTCATGGCCTTCACGGCGTGGCGGTGGTTGACGTGCCCGATCTCGTGGGCCATGACGACGGCGAACCGGGCCTCCTCCTCGAGGCGCACCAGGAGCCCGCGGGTCAGGAAGACCTCGCCCCCCGGCAGCGCGAAGGCGTTGGGCACGGAGGTGTTGAGGAGGGTGAAGCGGTAGGGGAGCTTCGGGCGGTGGCTGAGGGCACCGATGCGGCGGACGATCGCCTCGAGGTGGGCCGTGACCTCGGCGTCGGGGTAGACGCCGTCGTTGGAGGCCACGAAGGAGGCGGCGTACTCGCGGCCCTGGCGGACCTCCTCGTCGTCCCCGGGGTTGATGAGGCCGAGGGTCCGCTTCCCGGTCACGGGGTCCTTCATGACGGCCGGGGAGAGGAGGAGGGCCAGGGCCCCGCCCGCGAGGAGGAGGATCAGGAAGGTCCGCAACCGTGCCATGGCATACGCTCCCTCCTCCCTCATCGGCGGGAGGGGGGGGAGGGAGTAGGGGGGGATTCCCGGCCCGGCCCGGGGGGAGCGGTAGATTCGCCCGCGGGGGGGTCGATTCCAGTCCCCGCGCCGGGACCCGCCGGTTCCGGAGCCGGTGCGACGGAAGAGGCCTCCCTCACTCCCCCCCGTCGGCCGGGGCGTACTCCCGGAGCTTCTCCAGCGCCACCCGGAAGTCCTTCGCCAGCGGGGCCTCGACGGAGACCTCCACGGCCGGGTCGGCGGGATCGGGGAAGGCGAGCCGGTGGGCGTGGAGCCCCAGGCGGCCGAGGAGGGGGAACTCCCCGTGGTCCCGGGGCGGCTTGTACCCCCGCTTGATGGCGGAGAGGAGGAGGCCCTTCCCGTCCCCGTAGAGGGGGTCGGCCAGGATCGGGCAGCCGATCTGCGCGAAGGTGACGCGGATCTGGTGGGTGCGGCCGGTCAGGGGGATCGCCCGGAGCAGCGTCCACCCGCGGAACGACTCCACGGTCTCCCACGAGGTGACCGACTTCTTCCCCTTCTTCTCGTCCACGCGCATGCGCTCGGGCTTGCGCGGGTCGGGGAGGAGGCGGATCTCCGATTCCCCCGAGGGCTCCGGCGGCGACCCGGCCACCAGCGCGAGGTACTCCTTGCGGACGGTGCGGCGGCGGAAGGCCGCCGAGAGCGACTTCGCGGCGGCCGCGTCCCTGCCGAAGATCAGCAGGCCGCTCGTCTCCTTGTCGATTCGGTGGATGACGAAGGGCTTCGGCGCCCCGGGGTCGCGCCGGCGCCACTCCTCCCACAGCTGCTCCAGGGCGGTCTCCGCGTCGGCGCGCCAGCGCTCCTTCACGGAGGCGATCCCGGCGGGCTTCATCACCACCGTCCAGCCCGGCTCCTCGCGGAGGATCTCGATCCGCTTCGGCTTGATCCGCCGCTCGGCCCGGTCCCGCCCCGCCTTCGGGGAGCGGCCGATCTCGAAGATCGTGACCGTCTCCTCGTACCCCTCGGCGTCCGGGTCGGTGATCCGGCGCCGGCGTCCCACGGCCTCAGTCCCCCGTGATGGCGGGGGTGGCCCGGTTGAGGAAGAGGAGAGCGAAGCAGGTGTTGAGGATGTCGCTGGGCCGGTGGGTGTCGTTCTTCATCCACGAGCCGATGGGGCCCTGCTCGTCCACGAGGACCTGGGCGCCGAGGGGGTACCAGGGCCTCCCGGCGATGAGGTGGATCCGCTTGAGGTCGCAGGCCCGCTCGAGGCAGTAGAGGTAGTAGTAGTGGTAGCCGCCGTGGCCGACGTTCCCGGTCACGCTCCAGAAGTAGTCGAGCCACGCCACCCCGTCCCACCAGCCCTTCTCCGCCGCCTGCGCGAGCTCCCCCGAGTAGGAGGGGCTGTTGCGCGCCTCGAGGATGCTGGTGCAGATGACGATGTTCGCCAGGCCGCAGGCGGTCATGGACCCGGTGGCCACGTTCTCCTTGTCGGTGCCGGTGATCCCGACGTACCCGAAGCCCCGCGCCTGGTCCTTGCCCTGGCCGTACTTGCGGTCCTCCTCCTTGAGGGACGGGTCCCACCGATGGACCGGGGGCCCCTCCTTCTCCTGGTGGGTGAGGGTCCACCGCAGGACGCTGACGTAGAATTCGTCGGACTGGGCGAAGCCGCACCGCTCGGCGGCGAGAAGGGCGAGCATGACGAGGTTGCTCGCCGAGAGGTCGCTGTCGCCCCGGGGACCGTTGTCGAAGGACTTCCCGTTCCAGTGGCCGTACCGCCACCCCTTGCCCCGGTGCCATCGCTTCATGAGGGCGTCCACGAGCTCCTTCATCCACGCCTGGTCGTCGGCCTCGAGCTTCACGTCGGTCTTGAGCTTCTCGCCCTTCTTGAGCCGGAACTTCAGTTCCCTCTCGCGCTCGGCGTCCCGCTTGTGGGGATTGGCCCTCGCCTCGATGGCGAGGATGAGGACGGCGAGCTCATAGGACCCGTTGGGGATCCGGTAGGCGGTGGTCAGGTCCTTCCTCCCCTTCTCCTTCCCCTTCGGCTTGGTGATCCCCCCGGTCGTCTTCTTGAGCCACTGGAACCCCTTGACGATGACCGGGTCGTCCTTGGGTACGCCGGACTTGAGGAGGGCGTACAGCGAGAGGGAGGTGCAACCCGTCGGGTGGGAGTAGACGTCCCCCTTGAAGTCGGGGTCGTAGGGAGCGTCCCCCTCGATCGTGTCGTTCCAGTTCCCGGCCGTGAAGGTCTGCTTCTTGAGCCACTCCACGCCGGAATCGATGGCCTGGTTGATGCGGACGGGCAGGGGGGCGTTGGGATCGTTGGGCGGCTTGCCGCCGTCCTGGGCCCGGGCGCCGGGGCCCGGCAGGAGGACGGCTCCGAGGAGCAGGAGGGAAGCGGTGCGGACGAGGGTCATCGAGCGGCCTCCGGAGGAGCGGGGTTCCCCTCATCATAGCGGGGAGGGCCCGGGCGCAACCGAGAAGGGAGAGGGAGGATGGCTTCGGCCGGGGACCGGGATCCGGCGGAGCCCGGTCGTTGACTTTGTCATATTCCGTACACTCTCCCCGCCCGTCCGGCCCCCCCTCCTAGTCTCCGGGCGTCCGCAACAAGGAGGTCGTCATGCCGGAATCGAAGAACCCGTTCCGCGCCGTCCTGGCGTCGGCGGTCCTCGCCGCGGCGGCCGTAGGGGCCGCGGCCGCCACCCTCGGGGGCGGCTGGTGGCCCGGCGTCGGGCCCGGCCGCATCGTCCTGCGCGGGTCCGATCTCGAGCCCGTGGAGATCCTGGCGAACCTGCGGTTCGACTTCGGGGGGTCGCCGGCCGACGTCTCGGGGTCGGCCACGGTGTCCGCCTACGACCCCGCCGGGCAGATCCTCCTCGGGGAGTTCCCCTGCACGTGGACGACGGGGCGGGGCGCGGCGTTCCGCGTGGACCTCCTCAACGGGGAGTTCGCCGGATTCCTCGAGGACCGCATCGCGGCGGCCACCGGGAAGGAGGCGTCGGTGGCCCTGGACTCCGCGCGGGGCCGGGGCGCGATCGTGCTGCAGGGCGAGGACCTCCGCCTGGCGGTCTCGGCCTCGGGGGAGGCGACCCTCGACGGGGGGCCGCCGGTCCGACTGCGCGTGAAGATGCGCCTGCAGTAGCCGTTCCGGGGTCCCCCTGTAGGATGGCCGCTCCATGGACCCCGCGGCCGCCTTCCTCGAAGCGTTCGAGCGCCGCCTCCGGCGGCGGAGGGTGGCGGTCGCCCTCGCCGGGGCGCGGCGGGGGGGGAGGAGGGCCCTGGCCGCGTCCCTGGGGGTCCTCGCCCTCCTCGCCCTCGGTGTCCTGCCGCCCCCGGGCGGGGCCGTCCTGACGGCCGGGCTCTTCCTCGCGTGCCTCGCGGGGGGGGCGGCGTGGAGCGCCGCGCGCGCGCTGCGCCTCGAGGGGACCGCCGGTCGGTTCGCCGCCGACCTCGACGCCGCGATCCGGGGCGACGACCTCGTCCCGGCGGCCGCGGCGCTGGCGGCCCGGGGGACCTCTCCCGGGCGGTTCGGCGCCGCCCTCCTCGAGCGGGCCGCGGCCGAGGTCGCCGCCCTCCCCCTCGACCCCGTCGGGCCCCTGCCCCGCCCGCCGTGGACGCTGCTGGCCGTGGCGCTCCTCGTCGCGTTCCTGGACGGCCTCCTGCCGAAGGGGGGACTCGGGATCCTCCCCGGGTTCGGGGACGGGTGGGGAGCGGGGGGCCGGCCCGTGGCGGAGGGTGTGCACGTCGGCGCTCCCGCC
>CAZWGT010000231.1:0-1013 GCA_964633345.1 uncultured Planctomycetota bacterium | reverse complement strand
CGAGGAAGGGGGGCGCGCCGAAGGAGGAGCCGGCGGCCCCTCCCGTTCCGCCGGGCGCGGGCCTCGAACTCCTCCCGCTCGCCCGCTCCTACCCGGAGGGGGCGCCCGTCTCCCTCGGGGCGCGCGTGGAGAACGGGCGCGAGGACCTCCGCCTGTTCGTGGCGGTGGACGGCGCGCCGTTCGTGCCGGAGGGAACCGCGGGGAAGGAGGCGTGGGCCTTCGATCTCCGGGCCCTCCCGGGGCTCGCCGGGGCCCTGCCGCCGGGGAAGCACACCGTCACGGGGGAGCTGCGCGACGGGACGGACGGCGTCGTCGCCCGGGCCCCGGACTTCGAGATCACGATCGAGGGTTCCGCAGGAGGGGAGACGCCGCAGCCGGAGCCCGAGCCGAGGCCGGAGCCGGAGCCGAAGGCGGGCCCGAAGGAGGAGCCCCGGCCCGAACCGCCGCCGCCGCCCCCCTCGACGTTCGTGGAGAAGCTCGTCCGCCCGCTGTTCGGAGAGGGGGCCGAGGTCGAGAAGAGGGGGACGATCCTCGTCCTCGATCCCGAGGGGAGCCGCGGCGAGACGCCGCGGGAGGTCGGGCCCGGGGAGGCCGTCGCCGAGGTCCGCGCGAAGGCGGAGGACGCCGCCCGCCGGGAGGGGATCGACCCGCGCGACGCGGAGGCGGTGCGGCTGTACTTCGAGGCCCTCCGGCGCCGCCTCGAGGAGAAGCGGTGAAGGCCCCCCTCCTCCCGGCCGGCTTCCTCGGGCGGCTGGCCGCCTTCGACCTCGCCTCGCGTCGGCCCTCGGGGATCCTCCCCGGCGGCGTCCACGTCGGGGCCCACGCCGGCGCGGGGACCCTCTTCCGCGACCACCGCCCCTACGCCGAGGGGGACGACCTCCGCGCCGTGGACTGGAACGTCTACGCCCGCCACGACGTCCTGGTCACGAAGCAGTTCGAGGCCGAGGAGGCGGTCCGCGTCGTCCTCCTCCTCGACGCCAGCGGCTCCATGGCGGCCGGGGACCGGGAGCGGC
>CAZWGT010000230.1:0-5846 GCA_964633345.1 uncultured Planctomycetota bacterium | reverse complement strand
CGCTACTCGGTCCCCGCCGGCTCCCCTCCCGGGCAGTTCCAGTGCCAGGACTGATCCGCGGTCGTCGTGTACGGCCGCGGCAGCCCTCCCCCCGCGGCCCACGGGCACGGGTCCTCGGCCCGGACCCACGCCAAGGCCGCCGCCGCCAAGCGCAAGCTCGCCCGGAACCGCCACGCGGAGGAGGACGACGACGGCGACCGGCCCGGGTATGGGCACGGCCACGGGGACGCGAAGAAGAAGGACTCGACGGTCTACCTGATGGGCTTCGTCGGCCTCGTCGTGTTCATCGGCGCGGCCATCGTGCTCGTCAACAAGTCCGGCTCGGGAAAGCCCCAGCCGGTCGCGGGGGGCAATCCCGTCCCCGTCCCCGCGAAGCCGGCCCCGGCGCCCGGGGCCGGGGAGCCGGAGCCCGCTCCCGCGCCCGCACCCGAGCCGAGGACGCCCCCCCGGGCCCGGCCCGAGACGGTCCCCGAGACGCCCGAGGACGCGCCGAAGCCCGCGGGCGGGATGAAGGCGGCGGTCCGGGGGGGCGTGGAGGAGAAGCCCGAGACCTTCACCCCGGCGGCCAACCCCCCCACGGGGGGGCACTACGGCAAGTCCCAGGCGGCGCTGATCCTGATGCTCAAGGACGAGCGGCCCCGGGTCTGGGTGGACCCGGGCCACCTGCCCGACACGCCGTCCGACCTCGCCCAGAGGATCGACGCCGACGTCGCGAAGATGGCGGACGTGAACGGGGGGTCCGAGGGGTTCAAGGCCCAGGATCGCCTGATCAAGATCGGACGCCCCGCGATCCCGAAGGTCCTCGGCCTCGTGTCGAGGCTCGACTTCACGAAGTACTCCAACGTCCTCGAGGCCCGGGACGCCTGCATCCTGGGGGACGCCATCGACCACGTGCTGCGCGAGATCACGGGCTACGACAAGGTGCGCCAGCTCCAGTACTCCCCCCAGAACGGGAAGATCACGGAGTACATGGAGTCCCTCGACGCCTGGTGCCTGTGGTGGTACACGATCGGCTACAAGCGCGAGACGTTCTACAGGCAGGCGGGGGGCGCGGAGGAGGAGAAGCTCTAGCGCCGGGCGTACCCGCGGGGCCTGTACCCGCGGACGAACTTTTCCAGGTCCCGGTACCACTCGCGGAAGCCGAAGTGGTCCATCTCCGCGACGGCCTGCTCGGGCGTCCAGCCGTCCACCTCGATCCGGTAGAGGGCGGCCATCGTCCCGGTGCGGTCCTTCCCGAAGGCGCAGTGGAAGTAGACGGGGCGGCGCGCGGGGTCGAGGACGACCTCGAAGAACCTCCTCACCTGCTCGTCCGAGGGGGGCTCGCTCTTCAGGCCGGCGACGATGGGGATCTCCACCACGTCCAGCCCCTCGGCCGCGGCCGCCTTCGCCCCGGAGTCCCCCGTGCGCAGGGTGACGACGGTCCGGAACCCCTTCTCCTTGAGGGTCCGCATCCCGGCGGCGTCGGGCTGGGCCCCCCGGTAGACCCCCTCCGCGAGGCGGGCGGCGTTGTCGATCCCCAGCTCCGGAGCGGGGACGGCGAAGGCGGGCGCGGGGGCGGGGGCCGGCTCCGGGCGGCCGCAGGCGCAGGCGGCCAGCAGCAGGACGGGCAGGAGGTGGGGGAGTTTCATGCGGGGGATCATAATCGGGGGGTGCCCCCCTTCCGACTCCGCACCGACATGGTCCCCCGCGGCGACCAGCCCGCGGCCATCGCCGCCCTCCTCGAGGGGGCGCGGAGGGGGCCCGGGCACCAGGTGCTCCTCGGGGTGACGGGGAGCGGGAAGACCTTCACGGTGGCGAACGTCGTCGCGGGCCTCGACCGCCCGACCCTCGTGCTCGCGCCGAACAAGACCCTCGCGGCCCAGCTCCACGCCGAGTTCCTGGATCTGTTCCCGGAGAACGCGGTGGAGTACTTCGTCTCCTACTACGACTACTACCAGCCGGAGGCCTACCTGCCCTCCTCGGACACCTACATCGAGAAGGACGCCTCGATCAACCAGCGCATCGACCGGCTGCGCCACTCCGCCACGCGCTCCATGCTCGAGCGCGCCGACGTGCTGGTGGTGGCGACGGTGAGCGCCATCTACGGCCTCGGCTCCCCGGGCTCCTACGGGGGGATGGGCGTGCGGGTGGCCCGGGGCGATCCGCTCGACCGGGACGACTTCCTCCGCGCGCTGGCCCGCATCCAGTACCGCCGCCAGGACGTCGAGCTCGGCCGCGGCGGCTTCCGGGTGCGGGGCGACACCGTGGACGTCTTCCCCGTCTACGAGGACGAGCGCGTGGTCCGCGCCCGCTTCTTCGGGGACGAGGTCGAGGCCCTCGAGATGGTCGATCCCCTGACCGGGGAGGTGCTGGAGGAGCCCGCCGACGCGACCATCTTCCCCGCGACCCACTACGTCACGCCGAAGGAGGGGCTCGACCGGGCCTGCGACGCCATCGAGGCGGAGCTCGAGGAGCGCCTGCGGCACTTCCTCGCGGAGCGGAAGCCCGTCGAGCACGAGCGGCTCGAGCGCCGCGTGCGCCACGACCTCGAGCTGCTCCGCACCATCGGCTTCTGCCCCGGGATCGAGAACTACTCCCGCCACCTCGACGGCCGCGCGGCGGGGGAGCCGCCGGCCACGCTCCTCTCCTACTTCCCCCCCGACGGCCTCGTCGTCGTGGACGAGAGCCACGTGACGATCCCCCAGCTCGGCGGGATGTACCGCGGGGACCGGGCGCGGAAGGAGACGCTCGTCGAGTACGGATTCCGCCTCCCCTCCGCCCTGGACAACCGGCCGCTGCGCTTCGAGGAGTGGGAGCGGCTGCTGGGACGCGTCCTCCACACCTCGGCCACCCCCGGCCCGTGGGAGACGGGGAAGGCCGGGGGGCGCGTCGTCGAGCAGGTGATCCGCCCGACGGGCCTCGTGGATCCCGCCGTCGAGGTGCGCCCGGCCCGCGGGCAGGTGGACGACCTGCTGGCCGAGGCGCGGGCGGTCGTGGCGAAGGGCTTCCGCGTGCTCGTCACCACCCTCACCAAGCGCATGGCCGAGGAGCTGACCGAGTTCCTCGCCGAGGCGGGGGTGAGGGTCCGCTACCTCCACGCCGACGTGGAGACCCTGGAGCGGACGGAGATCCTCCGCGACCTGCGCCTGGGGGTCTTCGACGTTCTGGTGGGGATCAACCTCCTGCGCGAGGGCCTCGACCTCCCCGAGGTCGCCCTCGTCGGGATCCTCGACGCCGACCGCGAGGGGTTCCTGCGGAGCGAGAGGTCCCTCGTCCAGACCTTCGGCCGCGCGGCGCGCAACGTGGAGGGCCGGGTGATCCTCTACGCCGACTCGGTGACCGACTCGATGCGGCGCGCCATCGAGGTGACCGACGGGCGGCGGAGGAGGCAGGTGGCGTACAACGAGGCGAACGGGATCACGCCCACCACCATCGTGACCCCGGTGCGGAACCTGATGGAGGTCCCGGGCGGGGACGCGGCCCCCGTCTCCCCGCCCTCCCGGTCCGTGGCGGAGCTGCGCACGGCGATGCACGCCGCCGCGGCGCGCCTGGACTTCGAGGAGGCGGCGCGGCTTCGCGACGAGGCGCTGCGCATCGAGAAGGAGGAGATCGGCGCGTGACGGGGGATCTCGCCGCCCGGGCCGCCGCGCTCCCCCGCTCGCCGGGGGTCTACCTCTTCAAGGACGGGGCGGGGACCGTCCTCTACGTGGGCAAGGCGGCCGACCTCCGGGCCCGCGTGCGGCAGTACCTCGCCGGGGGGGACGAACGGGCCGCGGTCCCGCACTTCCTCGCGAAGACGAGGGACCTGGGGTTCATGGTCACCCGCACCGAGGCCGAGGCGCTCCTCCTCGAGAACACCCTCATCAAGCGCCACCGGCCGGCGTGGAACGTGCGCCTGCGCGACGACAAGGCCTATCCCTGCCTCCGCCTCGACCTGAAGCACCGCTTCCCGCGCCTCACCGTGGTGCGCCGGTTCCGCAGGGACGGGGCGATGTACTTCGGCCCCTTCGCCGACGCCGGCGCGCTGCGCGGGGCGCTGCGGGCGCTGCGCACCGTCTACCCGCTCCGCTCCTGCTCCGACCGCTCGCTCGAGAGCCGCACGCGCCCCTGCCTCTACCACGAGATCGGCCGGTGCAACGCCCCCTGCGTCGGGCTGGTGACCGAGGCGGCCTATGCCGTCCTCGTGAAGGACGTGGTGTCGCTGCTCCGCGGGGACGCGAAGGAGCTGCTCGACGACCTCCGGCGGCGCATGGCGTCCGCCGCGGAGGGACTGCGCTTCGAGGAGGCGGGGCAGGTGCGGGATCGCATCGCCGCCATCGAGCGGACCGTGGACCGCCAGTCCGTGGCGGGGGCGGACCGCGTGGACCGGGACGCGGTCTCCTTCCGCCGCGAGGGGGCGGCCTGGGAGGCCGGGGTCCTCTTCTTCCGGCAGGGGGCGATCGCCTCCTTCCGCCGCCACCGCCTCCCCGCCGGCGCCGAGGGGACGACCACCCCGGCCGAGGCGCTGGCGACCTTCCTCGCCCAGTTCTACGAGCGGGGGAAGGAGGTCCCGGCGGAGGTCCTCGTCCCCGAGGAGCCGGCGGGGCGGGAGGCGCTCGAGGAGGTGCTCGCGGGGAAGCGGGGGAGCCCCGTGGCCGTGAAGGTGCCCGCGCGCGGCCTCGCCGCCGACCTCCTCCGCCACGCGGAGCGGAACCTGCTGGCCGCCCTCGGATCCGAGAGTCCCGAGGCCGGGGACGAGCGCGCGGCGAAGTCCCTGGCCTCCCGCCTCGGCCTGGACGCCCCCCCGCGCCGGATCGAGTGCATCGACGTCAGCAACCTGGGCGACCGGGACAAGGTCGCCTCGCGCGTGGTGGCCGAGGACGGCCGCATCGTCCGGGAGGAGGCGCGGACGCTGATCATCCGCACCGTGGCCGGCCAGGACGACTTCGCGGCCATGCACGAGGCGGTGGCGCGGCGCCTCGGGGACGAGGAGGTGTTCGGCCCGAAGCCGGACCTCCTCGTCGTGGACGGCGGGGCGGGGCAGCTCTCCGCCGCGCTCCGGGCGGCGGGCGACGCCGTCGTCGTCGTCGGCCTCGCCAAGGCCCGCCGGGGGAAGGCGGGGGACGGGGACAAGGAGCGGGTGTTCCTCCATCCCGATCGCGCCCCGGTCGTCCTCCCCCCGGGCTCGCCGGAAAGCCTGCTCATGGAGCGGGTGCGGGACGAGGCCCACCGCGTGGCCATCGGCTTCCACCGGAAGCGCCGCAAGAAGACCTCCTTCGCCTCGGTGCTGGACGGGATCCCCGGTCTCGGGCCGAAGCGGCGGATGGCGCTGCTGCGGGAGTTCGGCTCGTCGAGGGGGATCGGCGAGGCGGGGGAGGAGCGCGTGGCGGCGGCCGTGGGCTCCCGGGACCTCGCCGCGCGAGTTCTCCGGGCGCTCGCGGAGGGGGGCTATCATCCCCCGCGGAACGGAGGGCCTCTCCCATGAAGATCTTCGCCGACACCGCGGACGTGAACGAGATCCGGCGCCTCGCCTCGATGGGCCTCGTGGACGGGGTGACGACCAACCCCTCCCTCGTGGCGAAGACGGGCCGGGACTACGCCGACGTGGTGAGGGAGATCTGCTCCATCGTGGACGGGCCCATCTCCGCCGAGGTGATCTCGACGGACGCGCCGGGGATGATCGAGGAGGGCCTCAAACTCGTCGAGATCCACAAGAACATCGTCGTGAAGACGCCCATGGGGGCGGAGGGCCTCAAGGCCTGCCGCGAGCTGTCGAAGCGGGGGCACCGGGTGAACATGACGCTCGTGTTCTCGGCGGGGCAGGCTCTGCTGACCGCGAAGGCGGGGGCCTACCTCGTGTCGCCTTTCGTCGGGCGCCTCGACGACTG
>CAZWGT010000229.1:0-5873 GCA_964633345.1 uncultured Planctomycetota bacterium | reverse complement strand
GCGGGGCGCGTCCCCCTGCCTCCGTACATCCGGCGGGCGAAGGGGTCGGATCCCCACGACCCCGAGGACCGGGCCCGCTACCAGACGGTCTTCGCGAGGGACCCGGTGGCCGCGGCGGCCCCGACGGCGGGTCTCCACTTCACGACGGAACTGCTGGCGGCCTGCGCCGCGCGGGGGATCGGGCGGATCGCCGTGACGCTCGCCGTCGGGCCCGGGACCTTCCGCCCGGTGAAGGCGCCGATCGTCGAGGACCATCCGATGCACGCGGAGCGCTGGCGCGTCCCGGCAGCGGCGGCGGAGGCGGTGCGCGCGACGAAGGCGGCGGGGGGGCGGGTCGTCGCGGTGGGGACGACGGCGGTCCGGACGCTCGAGGCCTCGGCGGCGGCGTCCCCCGACGGTCTCCCCCGGGAGGGCTCCGGGTCCACGGATCTCTTCATCCTGCCGGGGTACGGCTTCCGGTGCGTGGACGCGATGGTGACGAACTTCCACCTCCCGCGATCCACCCTGCTGGCCCTCGTCATGGCCTTCGCCGGGAGGGAGCCGGTCCTCGCCGCCTACCGCGAGGCGGTGCGGGAGAAGTACCGCTTCTTCTCCTCCGGCGACGCGATGCTGATCGCGTGACGAGGGGGGACGTGTAGGGGCGACCCTTCGGGTCGCCCGGCCGTTGACGATCACGGCCCTTGACGTTCACGACCGGGCGACCCGAAGGGTCGCCCCTACACGGCCATCGCCGTTCGGCCCTCCGCCGATGTCCCTTCCCCGCCGTCCCCTCGGCGCGGGACAATGGCGCCATGGCCGACCGATCGTCCGCCCCCGCGAAGGCGCGGGAGAGGGCCGCCGACCTCCGCCGCCAGGTCCGCGAGCACGACTACCGCTACCACGTCCTCGACGACCCGCTCGTCGCGGACGGGGAGTACGACGCCCTGTTCCGCGAGCTGAAGGACCTCGAGGAGCGGTACCCGGACCTCGCCGTGGAGGACTCGCCGACCCGCCGCGTGGGCGGCGATCCCCTGAAGGCCTTCGCCACGAAGCCCCACTCCGTCCCGATGGTCTCCCTCGACAACGTGTTCGGCGAGGCGGAGCTGCGGGAGTGGGACGCGCGGGTCCGCGGGTCCTACCTCGGCGAGCCGGACCTCGCCGTCGCCTACCACGTCGAGCCGAAGATGGACGGCGTCGCCGTCGAGGTCGTCTTCGTGGACGGCCGCGCGGAGCTCGGGCTGACCCGCGGCAACGGATTCGAGGGGGAGGACATCACGCAGAACCTCCTCACCCTCGAGGCGATCCGCCGGCCCCTCCGGACGGGGAAGCGGCCGGCGCCCCGGCGGATCGAGGTGCGGGGCGAGTGCTACATGGCCCGTGCCGACTTCGAGCGCATGAACCGGGAGCTCCAGGACGCCGGCGAGGCGGGGAAAGCGAACCCGCGGAACTTCACGGCGGGCTCCCTCAAGCAGAAGGACCCCGCCGTCACCGCGAAGCGCCCCCTGCGCGTCGTCTTCTACGGCGTCGGCCGACTCGAGATGGACGACCCCCCGCGGAGCCACTCCGCCCTCCTGCGCTGCTTCCGCGACTGGGGCCTGCCGACCCCCGACCACGCCGAGGTCTTCCCCTCCATCGAGGGGGTCGCCGCGTACGTGAAGGAGGCGGAGGCGCGCCGCGACGGGCTTCCCTACGAGGTGGACGGCGTGGTCGTCAAGGTGGACGACGCGGCCCTCCAGGAGCGCCTCGGCTCGAAGACCCGCTCCCCGCGGTGGGCCGTGGCCTACAAGTTCCCCCCGCGCCAGGGCACGACCCGCGTGAAGGACATCCGCGTCCAGGTCGGCCGCACGGGCGCCCTGACCCCCGTCGCCGACCTCGAGCCGGTGCCCATCGGGGGCGTCACCGTCTCCCACGCCACCCTCCACAACCAGGACGAGGTGCGCCGCCTCGACGTCCGCGTCGGAGACGCCGTCCTCGTCGAGCGGGCCGGCGACGTCATCCCCAAGGTCGTCCAGGTGATCCGCGATCGGCGGCCCGAGGGTACCCGCCCCTTCGAGATGCCCCGCGCCTGCCCCGTCTGCGGCGGCGGCGTCGAGACCACCCCCGACGAGCCCCTCTCCTACTGCACCCACCTCTCCTGCCCGGCCCAGGTCAAGGGGCGCCTGCTCCACTTCGCCTCCCGGCTGGCCATGGACGTCGAGGGCCTCGGCGAGAAGCTCGTGGACCAGCTCGTAGACCGCGGGATCGTGCGGGATCCGGCCGACCTCTACGCCCTGACCGCGGAGACCCTGGCCGGCCTCGAGCGCATGGCGGAGAAGAGCGCGGCGAACCTCGTCGCGCAGATGGAGAAGAGCCGGAAGGGGGCCACCCTCCCGCGCCTGCTCCTCGGCCTCGGCATCCGCCACGTCGGCGAGGCCACCGCCCGCGACCTCGCCCGCCACTTCGGGACCATGGAGGCGCTCCGCGGGGCGACGGAGGAGGAGATCCGGCGCGTCCCCGACGTCGGGCCGACGGTGGCGGCGTCGGTCCACGGCTTCTTCCGGGAGGCGGACAACCTCCGCGTGCTCGACCGCCTGCGGGACGAGGCCGGCATCCGCCCGCCCCGGGAGGACGCGCCGCCGGCGTCGGGCCCCTTCGCGGGAAAGACCGTCGTCTTCACCGGGACCCTCGAGAAGTTCACCCGCGAGGAGGCGGAGGCCGCGGTGCGCCGCCTCGGGGGGAAGGCCGTCGGCAGCGTCTCCGCCAAGACCGGGTTCCTCGTCGCCGGGCCCGGGGCCGGGAGCAAGCTCGAGAAGGCCCGCGCCCTCGGCGTCGCCGTCCTCACCGAGGAGGAGTTCCTGGCGATGGCGAAGGCGGCGGGCGGGGGGGCCTGAGGACCGTGGAACCCGCCCCCTCCTCCGGGTATGCTTCCGGGGCAGCGAAGGGAGGATTCCGATGACGAGGGACCGCGCCGCGATCCTGGGCCTCGCCGTCGCCGCCGTCCTGGGCGCCGGGTGCGCCCGCATGGGCCTCGACGCGTGGCCCGAGGTGCCCCCGGAGAAGCAGGGGGACACGAACGTCGGCCTCGATCCGTTCCCCTCCGCCATGCATCCCGGGAAGTCCGGGTTCATCGGCCTCGACCCGTTCCCGGCCGCGGTCCACCCCGAGGGGCAGGCCGCGTTCGGCCTCGACCCGTTCCCGGCCGCCATGCACCCCGGCGCCTCCAACAGCCTCGGCATCAATCCCTTCCCGGCCGCCATCCACCCGGAGGGCCAGGGCCGCGTCGGCCTCGACCCGTTCCCGGCCGCCATGCATCCGGGCGCCTCGAACAGCCTCGGCATCGACCCGTTCCCGAAGGCGATGCACCCCGAGGGTCAGGGCGCCGTCGGCCTCAACCCGTTCCCGAAGGCGATGCATCCCGGCCGGTCGGGGAGCCTCGGCCTGAACCCGTTCCCGGAGAACGTCGGGCGCCGGCCCGCGGCCGCCCGGACCGGGGGGGAGCCGGTCACGGGCGTCTCGAAGTCCGACGAGTACCCCGACGCGCCGCCCGTGGACGTCAAGCCGATCCCGAAGTCCCCGGCCCCGAAGGAGAAGCCGCTGCCGGAGACTCCGGCGCCCCGGTGAAGTCCCTCCCCCTCGCCGCCCTCCTCCTCGCCTCCGCCCTCCCCGCGTGCGGGGACGGCGTGGACGTCTCCTACCGCAGGGCCGAGGGCGAGGTCCGCTCCTATGTCCGCACCCTCGATGTCGAGGGGGGCAACCCCTCGGGCGTGAAGGGCCGGGTCCGCCAGGAGGTCGCCACGAAGGAGACCGCCGTCGACGTCCAGCGGGGCCGGCAGGCCACGGTCGAGGTCGAGATCCGGCGCATCGCCATGGAGGTCTTCCGGGGGGACGGGGCCGAACCGGTCCTGCGCATGGACTCCTCGGTCGCCCCCGATGCGAAGGCGGCGGCGAAGACCCCCGAGACGGAGGCGGAGAAGTTCGAGTGGGCGGTCAGCCCCATGCGGTTCGCGGCGGGGGGCGTCGTGGACATGGAACAGCAGTTCACGGGGAAGATCGTCCAGTTCGGCGGGGTCGAGGACCTGCAGAAGCGGATCCGCGACGCCCTGCCCGAGGGGGACCGCCGGCGGGAGGTCGTCGACCAGTTCCCCTGGAAGTTCTGGCTGGCCAACCTCCTGGCGCCCGCGATCGGGCTCCCCGAGGGGGGGATGACCCCCGGCGCGGACATGAAGTCCTGGGACATGCGCACCCTTCCCGAGACGACGGGGACCCGGGGCTTCATGTACTACGCCCAGACCTACCGCCTCGCGAAGGTGGAGGCCGGCCTCGCCCGCGTGGAGATGGAGGCCGAGGTCTCCCTCGACCCGCCGAAGGGGATGCCCCCGTGGCCGAAGGACGTGGCCGCGCGGCGCGCGTTCCTCCGGCTGAAGAGCGGCGCCTGCAGGGCGTGGGCGACGGTGCGCGTGGAGACGGGCGTCCTCGAGGAGGAGGAGCACGTGACCGACCTCGACCTCCACTTCGTCAAGCCCGACGGCTCGGGGGAGATCCCCATCCCGACGAAGGTCACCCTGAGGACGAAGCGGGTCCCGTAGGGGAGAGCGCCGCGAGGATCTCCCGCGCGGCCCGCTCCGGGTCCTCCGCGCCGAGGATCGCCGCGCACGCCGCCGCCCGGTCGCAGCCCCCCTCCCGCACGCGGCGCGCGTTCCCCGGGCCGATCCCCCCGATGGCGAAGGCGGGGATCCGGAGGGCGCGGGCGACGCGGCCGGCCGCCTCGCACCCGATGACGCGGATCGGGACCCCCTTGGTGTCCGTGGGGAAGACGGGGCCGATGCCGACGTAGTCCGCCCCCGCCTCGACGGCGCGGTTGGCCTGGGCGAGGTCGTGGGTGGTGACGCCGAGGATCCGGTCCGGGCCGAGGATCCGCCGCGCCTCGGCGGGGGCGAGGTCCTCCGGGCCGACGTGGGCCCCGTCGGCCCCGGCCTCGAGGGCGACCTCGACGCGGTCGTTCACGAGGAGGAGGGCGCCGGCCTCCCGCGCCACCGCCGCGAGGTCGCGGGCCACCGCCAGCACCTCGGCGTCGGGGACCCCCTTCTCGCGGACCTGGACGATCCGCACGCCGCCGCGGCAGGCGGCGGCCACCGCCTCGGCGAGGGGGCGGCGGGAGAGGGAGCGCGTGGCCAGCAGGTAGAGGCGGGCGGAGGCCAGGAGTTCCTTCGGGTTCGAGGGGGCCATGGGAGCCCGGGATCCTACAATCCACCCGGGAGCGACGGGAGGTCGCCACGGTCGAGCGGAAGCCGACGGTCGGTCACAGGGTGCGGGCGCTGGCCCTCGGGGTCCTGCCCGGGGCCGCCCACATCTTCGTCCTCGACCGGACCGGGTGGGGCACGACCTTCTTCGTGCTCTTCGTCTTCGGCGCCGACGCGGCGCTGGCCGGCCTCTACCTCCTCGACGAGACCTGGGCGGCCCAGGCCTACCTCGCGGGGTGCGGGATCGCGGGGATCTCGTGGCTCGCCGCGTGGCTCGACGTGGCCCGGCTCATCGTCTTCCGCGACTACGAGAAGCGCGCCGCCCTCCGCGACCGCCTGGCCTCCGAGGGGGTCCGCCACTACGCCGCGGGCCGCCTCGTGAAGGCCCACGACGCCTTCCGGGAGTGCCTCGATCTCGACCCCCGCGACCCCGACGTGCTGTTCTGGTACGGGTGCGTGGAGTCCGCCATGGGCCGGCCGCGCCGCGCCCGCCGGGCGTTCCGCCGCTGCCGCAAGCACGACCTCGACCGCAAGTGGTCCTTCGAGGTGGGCCGGGCGGAGGATCGCCTGGCGGGGGGATCGGCGGCCGCCGCGCACGCCACGAACGCCGGGAGCGCCGCGAACGCCGGGAGCGCCGCGAACGCCGGGGGTTGACGTCGTAGGGGCGTCCCTCCG
>CAZWGT010000228.1:0-5912 GCA_964633345.1 uncultured Planctomycetota bacterium | reverse complement strand
CAGGCGCCGGGGGCCGGCGCCGCCGCGGGGGCCGCGGACTTGCCGGGGACCGGGGTCTTCACGGCCGGCTTCTTCGGAGGGGGCAAGAGCACCTGCACCCCGAAGATCACCAGCACGCAGAGGCCGAGGGCGAGGAAGAGGCGCTTCTCCTGGCTCACGATGGGGGGATCCGGGGAGGGTTCATGGACAAGAACCGCCGATGATGGGGCATCCCCTCGTGGAACCGGTGGGAAACCGGAGGGTGCGGGTGAACCGGGGAGGGTCCCCCGGCAGGAAGAGCCGGGGACAGTCCCCGTCCCCTACCGCCCGACGATCAGGCGGTCGGCCAGGTAGTTCGGCAGGCCGGGGATGGCGTAGATCTTGTCCATCGTGGTGCGGACGTCGTACTCGAGGCGGAAGAAGGTCACCTTGCGCCCCTCGACCACGGCGTAGGAGGCCCGGGGGTCGCCGTCGCGGGGCTGGCCCACGGAGCCGACGTTGATGAGGGCCTTCTGCCCCGGCTGCCCCACCCAGGTCTTCCCCTCCCCGTTCTCCGGGGCCGAGGGCGAGAGGAACTTCAGGTCCTCCGTGTAGACCCCGGGGATGTGGGAGTGGCCCACGAAGCAGAGGCCGGGGATCATCGCGAAGACCTCCTGCATCTTCTCCGGGTTCTTCACGTCCGACGGGACCATGTACTCCTTCGTCGGCACGCGCGGGGAGCCGTGGACGAAGAGCACGTCCCCCTCGGTCACCGTCTCGCGCAGGTTCCCGAGGAAGTTCCACATCTCGTAGTTCTCGGTCCGGTCGAACTCCGGGGAGTTCAGCTGCTCCTTCGTCCACTCCAGGGCCTGGCGCGCCTTGGGGTTGAAGTCCTCCCCGTAGAAGAGCACCGCCTCCTCGTGGTTGCCCATGAGGCAGAAGCGGACGTTGCGGCAGGCGGTGAGGGTCTCGCGGGGGTTGGGGCCGTAGCCGATGACGTCGCCGAGGCAGACGACGTCGGTGATCCCCTGGGACTCGATGTGCGCGAGGACGACGGTCAGCGCCTCGATGTTCGAGTGGAGGTCGGAGATGATCGCGGTCTTCAAGACTTCACGCCCGGGAGGACGGCCTCCTCCACCAGCATGACGGGGATGTCGTCCCTCACCGGGTACTTCCGGCCGCACTTCGTGCAGAGGATCCACTCCGCGCCGGCCTCCGCGAGGTGGCGCACCTCCGCCTTGTCCAGCGGGCAGGCGAGGATCTCGAGCAGTTCCTTGTCGACCATGGGCCTCCGGGGGGCCAGCATCCCCACCCGTCGGGGGCCGGTCAAGGTTTTGCGCGGGCCTCGCCCGCGAGCAGGCGCGCCTTGAGGGCGGTCCCGCCGGGGGCGGAGAAGCCGGTGAGGGCGCCGCCGGCGCCCAGCACGCGGTGGCAGGGCACGAAGGGGGCCAGGGGGTTCGTGGCCATGGCCCGGCCCACGGCCCGGGCGGCGCGGGGGGACCCGGCCCGGGCGGCCAGCTCCCCGTAGGAGAGGGTGGCCCCCGCGGGGACCGTGCGCAGGACCTCGTACACCCTCGAGGCGAACGGGGGCACGCCCCCGAGATCGACCGGGACCCCCGCCGTCGCGGACGGCTCGCCGCCGAGCCAGCGGCGCATCTCGCGGGCCCCGGCGACCTCCGTCTCGGCTCCCTCCTCGGCGTCGGGGAAGCGCTCCTTCAGGCGGGAGACGAGTTCCCGGGGCGAGCGGCCCGGCAGGAAGGAGGCCACGACCTTCCCCCCGCGGGAGGCGACGAGGGCCCGCCCGCTTCCCGACCCCACGATCGCATAACGCACGGATTCCGTCATTTCGGTACCTCCACCACCTTGCCGAGGGCGTCCTTCCACGTGTCCGGGGGAGCCCGCCAGTCGAACCGCCGGTCGATCGGCGTGATGCCGACGCGGATCCGCGTCCCCGCCGGCTCGATCCGGAGCAGGCTCCAGGGGATCCTCGCCTCGAGGAACTCCGGGTTCACGAAGAGCGCGTTGGGCCGGTTGCCGACGGGGAGCTCCGACCACTGGCCCGCGGTCCAGGTGTCGCGGCACGCACCGACGAGGGTGCCCGAGGGGGAGCCGGTGCCGCGCAGGCGGATGCCCCCCTCCTCGAAGGCGTCCTCCTTCCCGGCCGGGTCCACGAAGAGGACGACGCTCGCGGTGAAGGCCCCCTCGCCGAGGATGCTGATGCCCTTCGAGTCGGTGCGCACGGTGAGGCTCCGCTTCAGGTTCGGGTCGTGGGGCAGCTCGTACCCGCGGCCGGGGAGGACCCGCTTCTCGACCGGGTCGGCGGCGCCGTCGAGGATCGCCCTCCCGAGGACGGCGTCGAACCAGGAGGCGATGCGATCCTCGATCCCCTCGACCTTCCCGAACATCATCGTCCCGTGGACGTCCTCCCCCGGGACGATGGAGAGCTCGATCTCCGGCCGCTTCTTCAGCTCCGCCGCGATGGGCCGCGCCCCGCCGTCGGCCTCCTTCTCCGAGGAGAGGAGGAGGAGGGGCTGCTCCTTCCACGTGCGGATGTGATCCATGGTGGGCACGCCGAGGTAGTCCTTCCCCGGGGTGAGGGCGGCGACGGCGGCGATCTCCGAGCCCCGGCGGATGGTCGCGTCGATGGCCACGGAGCAGCCGACGGACGCCCCGACGAGCCCGATGCGCTTGGGGTCGCACGTCCCCTCGTCGCGGAGGAACTTCACGCCGGCGAGCGCGTCCTGCCACATCGCCTGGAAGAGCTGCGGGTCGCGCTTCTTCACCGCCTCGCCGAGGTCCGCCGTCCCCTGCTTCCGGCTCCCGCCGTACCCGCGCAGGTCGAGGGCGAGGAAGTGGAAGCCGGCGGGGCGCTTCTCGGCGAGCGGCCTCCACGACGAGCGGTCGGAGGGGTACATGTGGAGGCCGACGATCCCGGGCATCCCCTCGTCGCCGGGGTAGTGGTCGGCCTGGATCGTCATCCCGTCGGCGGTCTTGAAGGTGACGACGGCCGGCCCCGGGGGGGCCGCGGGGAGCAGGAGGAGTGCGGCCAGCAGGAGGGCCTTCATCCCCGGATCCTACACCTTCCCCTCCCCGAGGAGCCCCCGCTCGAGGAACGACACGTAGGCCCCGTCGCCCACGACGACGTGGTCGAGGACGCGGATTCCGACGAGGTCCGCCACGGAGCAGAGGCGGCGGGTGATCTCGACGTCCTCGACGCTGGGCGTGGGGTCCCCCGAGGGGTGGTTGTGGACGAAGACCACCGCGCCGGCCGATTCGCGGATGGCGGGAGCGAAGACCTCCCGCGGGTGGACGAGGGAGGCGGTGAGGCTCCCCTCGCTGACGCGCTCCTCGCGGAGCACGCGGTTCTTCCCGTCGAGGAGGACGGCCCAGAACTGCTCCTTGCGGAGGTCCCGCATCCTGCCGTGGTAGTGCTGGAAGATGTCCGCCCCCGAGCGGAACCGCGCCCCGGGGACCATCCGCACCTGGGCCGCCTGGCGCCCCAGGGCGAAGGCCGCCAGGATCCTCGCCGCCCGGGCCCGGCCGAGCCCGGGGCAGAGGGCGATCTCCCCCACCGTCCGCGTGGAGAGCCGCCGGAGGCCCCCCGACCTCTCGAGGAGGAGGGTCGCCACCTCGACGGCGGAGCGCCCCTGCATCCCCGTGCCCAGCAGCACCGCCACGAGTTCCGCCGCCCCCAGCGCGTCGGGCCCCAGGCGCGCCAGCCGCTCGCGGGGCCCCTCCTCCTCGATCACCGCCGCATCCGCCGCATCCATGGATCACCTCCACGGTGCTAGGTGCCGGGGGGGGTCTCCTCCTCTCCGAACACCTCCGCGGTGAAGAGGTCCACGGATCCCGACCGCCACGCGCCGGCCGGCAGCCCCGCCTTGCGGCAGACGGCCTCGAGGAACGCCGGCCCGTCGAGCCCGTGCTCCTCCGCCACCTGGGGGAGGAGGATCCCCCCCTTCGACCCGGACCGGATGCGGAGGCCGTGGACGCCGATCCGGAGATCGCCGAGGGGGTCGCGGGCCGGGACGAAGGGGCCGAGGACGGAGATCTCGATGCGCAGGCCGGGGACCTCCGCCGCCTCGACCGGAGGGAAGCGGGGATCCTCCCTCGCCGAGGCGTGGGCCACGACCGCCAGGGTCCGGCCGAGGGGCTCCGTGGAGGCGAGGTGGCCGATGCAGCCGCGCAGCGCCCCGCCCGGCCCCTTCAGGGTGACGAAGAGCCCGCCGGGGACGGAGAAGGGGCCGTCCAGCGGCGGGGCGGGATCGGGGCGGCCGGTCGCGGCGGCGGCCTCGACGGCGCGGCGGGCGTACCGGAGGATCCGTGCGCGATCCCCCGGGGAGATCACTCCGCTAGGACGAGGATCTCGACCCGGCGGTTCTTCTTCTTCCCCTCGGCCGTGCCGTTGTCGGCCCGGGGCTGGTGCTCCCCGTAGCCGCCGCAGGAGACCCGCTTGGCCGGGATCCCCTCGTGGATGAGGGCGTCCGCCACGCGCAGCGCGCGGTCCAGCGAGAGGTCCAGATTCCCGAAGGGGTACTTGGCCTTGGTCTCCGCCCGGGCGATGGCCACGTTGTCCGTGTGGCCCTCGACGCGGATCCGGTCGGAGCCGCCCTTCAGCTTGTCGGCGATCCTGGCCAGGGCCGCCTTGCCGTCCTCGCTGAGCTCGGCCTCGCCGGTGCGGAAGAGGACCTCGCCCTGGACGACGACCTTGAAGCCGCCGGGGATGCGCTCGTAGGAGATGTTGCCGTCCTCCCCGCCGCCCCCGGGGGCCTGGGTGACGCCCTCGAGCTCCTTGATGCGCTCCTCGAGGCGGGCCTGTGCCTCCTGGTAGGCGGTGTCGCGCCCCTGGAGGCGGGCCACGTCGGCCTGGGCCGTCTTGACGGCCAGGTCGGCGCCGGAGACCTTCTCCCTCAGCTCGTCGTTGGCCCTGCGCGAGGCGCCGAGCGCCTGGTCGAGGTCGTGGATCCTCTGGACGAGGGCGGGATCCGACGCGCAGCCGGCGAGCATCGCGGCCCCGAGGAGGGCCGGGAGAAGAAGCGGGGCGGCCCCGAGGCCGCCCCTGGAAATCGTGTTCATGGCAGAGTCCTTATCGGCCGGGAGTCCCGGCGGCTCGACTACTTTCCGCTGAACGTCTCGCCGACCCACTTGGAGAAGCCGGTGGGAGCGGCGCCCGTCTGGTCGCTGCGCGCCACGTCCCAGGTGACGAAGACGCCGCCGATGAGGACGAGGGCGCCGAAGGCCAGGGCCGCGCACCACGCCACCTCGGTCGGCTTCTCCTCCGCGGCCGCGGCGCGGGCCGAGGGGCGGGGCTTCGCGGCGGCCTGCTGCTTCGGCTTGCCGCCCTTCTTGCCGCTCGGGGAGACCTCCTGCGTCGCCTCCTCGTCCACCTCGAGGGGCTCGGTCGACATCCCGACGCCCTCGTCCACGAACGTGTCCTGGGAGGAGATCTCCGCGGTGGCCATACCGGCCTCCTTGGAGCCGACGTCGTCGCCCTCGTCGAAGATGAGGTCGTCGGTGAGGGTCTCGGACTGCCCGGCGTGGCCGCCGGCGGAGAGGTCGATGGCGGCGGTGGCGTCCTCGCTGCCGGCCACCGGGCGCGTGCGGTCCATGGTGTCGATGTCGGCCTTGCGGAACTTCATCTCCGCGCCCTCGCGGAAGGCCCGGATCTCGCCCTCGGAGACGAGCTTCTTGAGGCGCTGGTCGTCGATCTTGAGCCGCTTGAGGACCTCGTCGAACGAGTAGAACTCACCGCTCTTCGGCATTACGCCTCCTCTGTTCTCAAGACCGATCCAACGGGCCGCTCCCCGCCCTAGGGCGCGGCCGCACGGCATCGGTCCATACTCTATGTTCCGCGCGGCGACGGGCTCAATGTTTTTCGCGCTCGGCCGGAGGTCTACTTCCCGTCCTTGCCGTCGTCGCCGCCCTCGGGCCCGATCTTCCCGCCCTGGGCCTTC
>CAZWGT010000227.1:0-5949 GCA_964633345.1 uncultured Planctomycetota bacterium | reverse complement strand
CGACTGCGGCATCGCCAACGTCAACATCGGCACCTCGGGCGCGGAGATCGGCGGCGCCTTCGGCGGAGAGAAGGAGACCGGCGGCGGGCGCGAGGCGGGAAGCGATTCCTGGAAGCAGTACATGCGACGGCAGACCTCGACGATCAACGGATCGCCGGACCTCCCGCTGGCCCAGGGGGTGCGGTTCGACGTATAGGACCGTGGCACCCGCTTCCGGGTCCGGCGTGGCTCCGGTGCGGTAGTCTGTCGGAAACTGGAGATCCCCGCCATGCGCGTCCTCGCCGCCGCCGCCGTCCTCGTCCTCGCCGCCGGGTCCGCCCCGGCCGTGGTCCCTCCCGCCACCGTCACGGCGCGGGCCTCCTCGGGCCAGGTCTACGAGGGGTTCCTCATGGCCCCCGGGGAACTGCACTCCTTCCTCCTCGAGGACCTCTACCCGATGACGTACTCCGTCTCCCTGAAGGCGGGGAAGGGCTCGGCGCTCCTGCCCGACATCGCCCTCTACGACGCCTCCGAGACCGACATCACCGCCTCCCTCGCCCCGTTCCGCCGGGACGCGGCGAAGTCCGTCGCCGTGAAGAACGCCCCGGCCTTCGCCACCTCCGGCCGCCACGTCCTCCAGGTCAAGGGGAAGGCGGGGTCCACCGGCTCCTACCTCCTGAAGGTCACCGCGAAGGTCGTGAAGTCCTTCAAGGGGACGGGTTTCGTCACGAGCCCGGACGCCACGTCCTTCGACGTGTTCGCGCCGACGGAGTCCCTCGTCAAGGTCAAGGTGGTCAAGGGAGCGGGATCGGTGCTGGTCCCGGAGCTGCTCTCCGTGGATGGCCCCTCCTGCGCGGTCACCTCCCTCGTCCTCTCGGCGACGCCGGGGCTCGCGACGTTCACCGCCCCGCTCACGGGGGACTGGGCGGTCGCCCTCGGCGGCGACGGCGGGACCGGCGGGGCCTTCGTCTGGTCCGCGAAGGTCAAGCCTGCCAAGCCCTCGAAGAAGCCGGTCCGCGTGAACGGAGGCTCCCCGTACTTCGCCGGGCCGGGCCCCGCGGGAGGGACCCTCACCGCGTCCGTCGGCCAGGACGTGGCGGGGTTCGCCGTGGACGCACTCGATCTCTGCTGGCGCGAGGTCCGCACGAAGGGGGGCGGGCCGAAGATCGGGAAGAACACCGTGCAGTGCACGACGATCAAGGGCCTCAATCCCCGGACCCTCGCCGCCGACTTCGCCACCGACGCGGCGCCCCCGCCGCGGACCTTCGCCCTCGGCTCCTCGTCCGCGGCCGCGCTCGCCGCCGGGGAGCTCTTCCAGATCCCCAGGGACGGCTCTCCGGAGGTCTCCCTGGACACCGGCCTTGCGGCCATCCTCCGGGTGCTGGCCGACGGGACCGCCGCCTACGTCATGGACGTCGACGGGATCGTCTCCTACCCCTACGCGGGGGGAGGCCCCGACAACGTCGCCGGGAGCGGCCCCGGTTCCGGCGGAGGGGTCTACAAGGACATGGCCCACGGCGGACTGGGCCTCGTCTTCGCCCTCGTGAACGGCGGCGGGGACCTCGAGGTCAGGACCGCCCCGGTCACCGGCGGGGCCCCCACCCCGCTGGCCACCCTGTCTCCCGACCCCGGCTTCCAGGCGCTGGCCTCCCGGGGACCCGACGCGTACCTCGCCGTGGACAACGGGACCGGCGGGTCCTCCCTCTACCGCGTCTCCACCTGCTTCCCGGGCGCGGCCGTGCCCCTCTGCCCCGACTTCAGCGGACCGGTCCGGGCGATGGCCGCCGATGATCAGAACGTCTACGCGATCGAGGACGACGCCTCGGACGGGATACGCCTGCGGCAGATCCCCCGCGGCGGGGGCGAGTCCCTGGTCCTGTTCCGCGGGCCCGACGCCGCCTTCACCATCAGCGCCGACGGCGTCGCGGCGGCGGGCGGATACGTGTACGTCCTGGCGGACGACGGGGGCGGCTACGACTTCTACAGGGTGAAGCGCCGCTAGGACGGCCATGGCGACCGCCGCCGTCCTCGGGCTCGCCCTGCTGCTCGCCGCCGCCGGGAGCGAGGCCCCGCCGAAGGGGCCGCCCTGGGAGCGGGACTTCGCCCGGGCGCAGGAGCGCGCGCTCCGGGAGGGGAAGCCGATCTTCGTCTACCTGACGAAGACCCACTGACCCCACTGCGTGATCATGGAGGAGCAGTTGCTCCCCCGCGCGGAACTGAAGCCGGCCTACGACCGCGCCGTGTGGCTCTACGTCTACCGGGACTTCTCGAAGTCCCCCGACGACCTCGCGGCGGAGGGGGTCTGCCTGCGCCTGGGGATGTCCGCCTACCCCCAGCACTTCCTCGTCCACCCGGAGTCCCTCGAGCGGATGGCCGACACCGGCCGCGCGCTCGACGGCTTCCTCGCGGCGATGGAGCGCACCCGGGTGAAGCCCGCCTCCTCCCTCGACGCGGCGAAGGCGGTGCGCGACGCCGACGCGCGGGCCGCGGCGGTGGCGAAGGGCGGTTCCGTCGCCGAGGCGCGCAGGGCGCTCGCGGAGAAGGACCCCCTCGTCCGGATCCGGGCCCTGGAGATCCTGTACGCGAAGGACCCGGAGTCCGTCGTCCCGCTGGCCGCCTCCCTGCTCGCGGTCCCGAACGACCCGCTGCGCTTCCTCGCCTGCGAGGCGCTGCGGAAGGCGGGGAAGCCCGCCGCCGCGAAGCCCCTCGAGGAGGCCCTCCGCGAGCCGCGCGGGAGCCTCAATCCCAACGTCCTGCGGATGAAGTGCGCCGAGGCCCTCGGCGCCTGCGGGGACGCGGGGAGCGTCGAGGCGCTCCGTCCCTTCGCGGCGAGCGGGGAGTTCCTCAACGGGCTGACGAGGACGGCCGTCGAGGCGATCGCCTCCATCACGGCCCGCGATCCGGCGGCCCGCCCCGCCGCCCGGGAAGCCCTCGCCTCCGCCTACCCGAAGCCGCCGGCCGACGCGGGGTCGAGGGCGCCCTGCCTCTCCCTCGCGAAGGCCGTGCACGGGGCCCTGGAGAAGGTCACCGGGAGGAAGGTGCCGTTCCCGGCGGAGTACGACGAGGCGTCCCGGGAGCGGCTCTCGAAGTCCTGGTAGGGCCTAGTGGACCTTGCGGGCCAGTCCCATCCCGCGGAGGAGCCGGAGGGTCGTCCAGCCGAAATCCAGCTGCCACCAGGTCCAGCCGATGCGGGCCGACCAGGGCTTGGCGTGGTGGTTGCCGTGCCAGTTCTCGCCCTGGAAGGCGTGGAGGACGCCGAGCCACGCGATGTTCTGGCTCGAGGACTCCCCCGGCGCCGCGTCGGCGCGCATGTGGGCGATGGAGTTGACGAAGCACTGGCTGTGGAGCGCGAACACCAGCCGCATGGGCCCCATCCAGAAGAACGCGGCCCAGCCGAAGGGGGCGCCCACGAGGAGGGACAGCGCGAGGATGGGGACGTGGGCGCGCGCCCAGAAGCGGTAGTACGGGGTGTCGAGGTCCGGGGCCCAGCGGGTCAGCGGGGCCTGCTCCGCCTGCCAGAGCCAGCGCAGGTGGGACCACCAGAAGCCGCCGTGCCGGGGACTCGAGATGTCGTCGTCCTTGTCGGCGTTCGCGTGGTGCTTGCGGTGGTTCGACGCCCACGATGCCGGGGCGCCCGACCCGTTGAACATGGCGAGGAAGATGAGGACCGACTCCGGCACGCGGTGCAGGCGCGCCGCCAGGTGGGCCAGGGAGCGGTGGTAGCCCACCGTCGTGCCGAGGCCGCCGAGGTACATGAGGCCGAAGGCGCCGGCGAAGACCGGCCACCCGGGCACGGGGAACAGGACCAGCCCGACGACGGCGGCGACGTGGATGAGGAGCACCCAGAAGAGGATCGGCCCCTCGCCCCGGCGCCACCAGAGGAAGGGGCGCGTCCAGGGCGGGATCTCGTCCACGGGGGATTCGGGGGGGCGTCGGTCCATTCCGGAGTCGGGCGCGTCCGCGACCGCAGGCGCGGGAGGGAGCGGGGAACCGCCCGTCCTCCCGGGGGAGGTCGTCTGCACTCGGAATCCGCCTTTCGTTGGCCCGGACATCACCCGGCCATGGTCCCTGTGTACGCGGGAATCGCCGGAACTCCGAAAACGGAACGAGGATCGTCCCGGAATCCGCCTACCACGCACCTCTCCCGGAATCGAAACGGGGCCCGCCCCGGCGGGCCCCGTCGCGTCGATGCCGGGAGCGGGACTACTCCGCGTCGTCCCCGGGAGGCGGAGGGGGCGGAGGGGGAGGCGGAGGAGGGGGCGGCGGAGGCGGCGGGTCCTTCGGCGGGTCCTTCGGCGGAGGCGGAGGGTCCTTCGGTGGGTCCTTCGGAGGAGGAGGCGGGTCCTTCGGCGGAGGCGGCGGATCCTTCGGCGGGTCCTTGGGAGGCGGAGGCGGGTCCTTCGGCGGCGGATCCTTGGGAGGCGGATCCTTCGGCGGCTTGTCCTTCGGGGGCTTCTTCTTCGGCGGCGGGCCCTTCTTGTCGCCGCCTCCACCACCGCCACCCTTGCCGCCCTCCAGGATCGGGTGGACGAACGTCGGGCCGGAGACGGACGCCTTGGCGGCCGTCGATCCGGCGATCAGGCAGGCCAGGGCCAGTCCACCGAGGACCGTGCCGAACATCGTCCGCATGGGACCTCCTTGGGGGGGAGCGCCCCCCGCGCGTCCACGAGGATCCCACGGGCTCCTTTCGGAAACCTGAAGCCCGCGCGGGGTTCCCCTTCAGCGCCCCTTAAGATCCCCGGACAGAATACACGGGACCCAGGAGGCGCGCACGGTGAGCCGGAGGATTCTCCTCGTCGAGGACGACGCGGCGCTCGGACGCCAGGTGGTCGATCACCTCAAGGGGGCCGGCTTCGCCCCCGACTGGCTCCGCGACGGGGACCGCGCCCTCGGCGTGGACCCCTCCCCCTACGCGATGGCCATCCTCGACCTGATGCTCCCGGGAGCCTACGGCCTCGACGTGCTGAAGCGCCTGCGCACCCGCTCCGACCTCCCGGTCCTCATCCTGAGCGCCCGCCACGACAGCGCCGACAAGGTGCGCGCCCTCGAGCTCGGGGCGGACGACTACATGACCAAGCCCTTCTGGCCGGGGGAGCTGGTGGCCCGGGTGCAGGCGCGCCTGCGCCGCCCGGAGCTGCGGCGCGGCGGCGTGGTCGAGGCCGGCGGCCTCTCGGTCGATCTCGAGGGGCGCCTCGTCGCCGTGGACGGGAAGCCCGTCCCCCTCACGCGGGTGGAGTTCGACCTGCTGGCCCTGCTGGCCCGCCGCCCCGGCGCGGCGGTCTCCCGCGCGTCGCTGCTGGAGGGCGTCCTCGACCCCGACCGCGAAGGGACCGAGCGCACCCTCGACGTGCACGTCTCCCGAATCCGGAAGAAGCTCGGGAGCGCGGGGAAGCGGGTCGCGACGGTGTGGGGCGTCGGCTACCGCCTCGACACGGGAGGCGGGAAGTGAGGCTCCGCGCCCGGCTCGCGCTGACGCTGGCGGCGGCGGCCCTTCCCCTGGCGGCCGGGGCCGTGATCCTCCAGAGCCACCTCGATCGCAGGACCGTCGAGGAGGCGATCCGCGAATTCGTGCTCGCCCGCATGGAGAACGGGGGCCGGGAGATGTGCGAGGACTTCCCGCGCACGTTCCCCGAACCGCCGCGGCCGCCCGGACCTCCCGGCGGGCGCCGCGGACCGGGACCCCGCCCTCCTCCCCTTCCCCCGCCCGGCGGACCGGCGCGGATCGAGCTGGCCGCCTACGACCCGTCGTTCGTCTCCGCCAATCCCCGCTCCCCCGCCTTCCCCGCGTCCCTCCGGCGGGCCCTCGAGGCCGGCGCCCCCCACGCCGCCGGGCGCTACGAGGAAGGCGGGCGCACGGGGGTCCGGGTGGCGATGCGCATGGATTGGGCCGAGGGACCGTGCGCGGTGATGCTCGCCTGGAGGCCCGATCCCCCCCCGGGGCGCGCCGGCCGCGGCGCCGCGCCGTGGATC
>CAZWGT010000226.1:0-5975 GCA_964633345.1 uncultured Planctomycetota bacterium | reverse complement strand
ACCAGCGGGTAGGCGTCCAGCAGCTGGGGGGCGGCGATCGGGGACATGGGGGCGGCGAACGCCGGTCTGATGGCGGCCCGCATCCTCGCCCTCTCCGACCCCGCCCTCCGCAAGCGCCTGGAGGATCACCGCCGCGAGATCACGCGCGTGGTCCTCGAGAAGAACGCGAAAGTCCGCGCGCGGTGAGGCTCCCCCCCACCCTCGCCTGGAAGGGCGACGCGCGGCGGGGGCACCTCGAACTCCTCGACCAGACCCTGCTCCCGGGCACGATCCGGGTGCTGCGGATCCGCACGGTCGACGCCCTCGTGGAGGCCATCCGCCGCCTCTCCGTCCGCGGCGCCCCCGCCCTCGGCGTCGCCGGGGCCTACGGCGTCGTCCTGGCCGCCCAGGGCTCCCTCCGGGATCGCGGGGCGAGCCACGCCCACCGCCGGACCTCCGCGCTGGCGGTCCGGGTCCGGCAGGCGCGGCCGACGGCGGTGAACCTCGCCCTCGGCGTGGACCGGGCGCTGGCGGAGTGGGCGGCGGCGACGTTCCTCCTCCACGGGAGCCGCGCCGACGCCGCCGAGGCGGCGCTCCGGGCGGCGAAGCGGATGCACCGCGAGGACCAGGACGCCTGCCGCGCGATGGGCCGGTTCGGGGCCCCCTTCCTCCGCGAGGGGGGCACCTACATCACCCACTGCAACACGGGGGCGCTCGCCACGGCCGGGACCGGCACCGCCTTCGCGGTCTTCGCCGAGGGGAAGCGCCTCGGGCGGAGGTTCACGGTGCTCGCCGACGAGACGCGGCCGCTGCTCCAGGGGGCGCGCCTCACCGCGCTGGAGCTGAAGGCGAACGGGATCCCGGGCCGGTTGATTCCCGACGGCGCCGCCGGCGGGCTCCTCGCGCGGGGCCTCGTCCACGGCGCCTTCGTCGGCGCCGACCGGATCGCGGCCAACGGGGACTTCGCCAACAAGGTCGGGACCTACCCGCTGGCGGTGCTCTGCCGGGAGCACGGGGTGCCGTTCTACTGCGTGGCGCCGACGACGACCGTGGACCCGGGCACGCCGGACGGGGCGCGCATCCCCATCGAGGAGCGGGACCACGACGAGGTCCGGGAGTTCGGCGGGCGCCTCGTCGCGCCGAGGGGATTCCCGGTGATCAACCCGGCGTTCGACGTGACCCCGGCGCGGCTCGTGACGGCGCTCATCACCGAGAGGGGCGTCCTGCGCCGGCCGACGGCGAAGTCCCTCGCGGCCCACCTCGCCTAGTAGATCCCCTTCTGCCCCTTCCCGAGCCGCTCCCGGGCCCGGTCGATGCGCCGCGCCCGCGTCTCGGCCTGCTTGGCGTCCTCGATCCAGTGGATCCACTCGGCCTGCATGCGCGGGGTGAGGGCCTCCCAGGTGGCCTTCGCGGTGCCCTTCAGGGCCGTCGCGAGATCGGCGGGGACCTTCGCCGCCTTCTTCGGCTTCTCCTTCGTCTCGTTCCCCTTCCCGTACGCGGCGGCCAGCCACCGCTTCACCTCCGCGTCGACGTCGGCCGGGGACGCGAGGCCGATGACGTGGGTGCAGCGGTCGTCGGTGCGGCGGGTGGACACCTTCAGGCGCCCCTTCGCGGGGGTCCGTCCCAGGGCGAGGTAGAGGTCGACCCGGGTCTGCGTCGTCGGGTGGACCTCGGCGAAGACGTACTGGCGGTAGAACGGCACCATGGTCTGGCAGGGGGCGATCTTCACGTCGTCCCCCAGCGCGCGTCCTGCCTTCACGAGGGCGTCGAGGATCGGCCGCAACGCCGCCTTCTTCCCGGCGTACATCGCGTCCACGTAGGTCGGGGCGATCTTCAGGTAGGCGGCGTCGTCGGTCCCCCACGTCATCAGGTCCCCGTCCGAGGCGAAGTACCACGCGTCCCGCGACCCGAGCCCGTGCTCCTTCATGAGCCAGGCGCGGCACGCCTTCGGGTCCTCCGGCCCGGACCTCTTCACGAGGGCCCGCCACTCGGACTCCGAACGCCCGGTCTTCTCCTTCAACCCCTCCATCCAGCGCCGCATCCACGCCACGCCGGGGTGGACGTCGTAGGCCTGCCGGCCGCTCATGCCAGCCTCCTCAGGATCTCCCGCTGCCTCTGCGCCAGGGCCACGGACGCCAGGCACGCCGCCCGGGCGCCGCGGAAGAGCGTCCAGGCCGCCACCGCCGCGAAGAGGATCCCCGCGCCGAGGAGGACCCGCGTCGGTTCGCCGACGCCCGGGAGGATCGCCGCCGCCCCCACGCCGACCGCCCCCGCCGCTGCGGACATCCGGCCCATGACGAGGAGGCGGGCCGCCTCGCGCTCGAGGACGACGAGGTCGAGGCGCTCGTCGGCGTCGAAGCGCGGAAGGTCGGGGGGAAGCGGCAGCGGGACCGGGACGGGGGCGGGGGCCGGGGGGACCGCCCCCCCCTTCGTCTCGAGGCCCAGGGCCGCAGCGTCCGGGACCCGGACCGCCTTGCCGCACTCCCGGCACGGGACGTCCCGGGGGCCGGGGGCCGGGGGGGTCGAGACCAGCGCGCCGCAGTCGCAGACCAGGTGGATCACGCCGTCTCCGGTGCGGGCGGGTGGGGAGGACGGTTGTCCTTTCCCCTGCCTGTGACCGAGGTTAGGATCCCCCGCCGGCTCCGGGATCCTATCCCGGATCGCGACGCGCGGCAAGGCGGGCGGCGGCAGGGCCGCCTGCGGAAGGGGATCCGATGGCTTTCGAGGGCGACCTCACGAATCTGGGCCTCGCGGACATCTTCCAGACCCTGGGGATGAATCGCCAGTCCGGCACGCTGGTCGTCAAGTACGGCGACACCGAGCGCCGCTTCTACTTCACCGACGAGGGGGTCTCCCTCCTCACCAGCCGCAGCGCGCGGAAGTTCCGCCTCGGCAACCTCCTCGTCGGCATGGGCAAGATCACCGACGCCGACCTGAAGGTCGCCGTCCTCAAGCAGGAGCGGTCCAAGGACACGAAGCTCGGCGACATCCTCCTCCAGACCGGCCTCGTCAAGACCGAGGACATCAAGGAGGCGTGCAAGTACCAGGCGGCCGAGGAGATCTACGACTCCTTCAACTGGAAGTCGGGCAAGTTCCAGTTCCTCGAGGGGGCCAACGCCGGCCCCGCCGGCGGGCCCGGCCCCTTCGCCGAGTTCTTCTTCGGCGTCACCGACATCGTCATGGAGGCGGCGCGCCGCTCCGACGAGTACGCCCTCAACATGAAGACCATCGGGGACCCGGGGGAGTTCTACGTCCGCAAGGGCGCCGATCCCGTCTCCGCCGAGACCCACGGCCGCCCCGCCGCCCTGCTCCACGGAATCCTCGACGGGACCATGGACGTCGCCCAGGTCTTCGAGGAGTTCTACCTCTCCCCCTTCGACACATCGCTGGCGTTCAAGGCCCTCATCGACGGGGGCCTCATCGCCCCGATGAGCCCGGATCAGCTCCAGGCCAATGCCCGGCCCTTCCTCGAGAAGAAGGACTTCCAGCGCGCCTCCCGCCTGCTCGCCCGGGCCGTGCACCACGCGCCCCGGGACGGCCTCCTCCTCCAGTCCCTGGCCGACGCCCAGGCCGCCGCCGGGAGCCGCAAGGAGGCCGCCGCCACCCTCGTGGACCTCGGCCGGCTCTACGCCGAGCTCGACCAGCGCACCGAGTCCGTCGAGGCGCTGCGCAAGGCCGTGGCCCTGGACCCGAGGATCGAAGTCGCCTACACCCTGCTGATGGAGGCCCACGCGGGCCTCGACCAGTTCGACAAGGCCGAGGAGGCCGCCCGCGAGGCGGCGCGCCTGCGCAGCGACGACCGCGACTTCGAGGGCTGCCTGAAGATCCTCGATCGCGGCCTCCAGTTCATCCCCGACAGCCAGGTCCTCCGCCTCCAGCACGCCAACTGCCTCCTGGCCATGGGCCGCAGGGACGACGGCCTGAAGGAGATGACGGACATCGCCGCCGCCCTCGAGGAGACGAAGGCGGACCGCAAGACCCTGCTCGGCGTCTACCGCAAGCTCGAGCAGATCGACCCCACCAACCGCCAGTTCGCGGAGAAGGTCCAGGCCCTGCTGGCCGGCGAGAAGGCCCGCGAGGCGCGGAGGAAGCTCCTGCGCATGGCCGGCGTCGCGGGCGGGATCCTCGCCCTCGGCGGCGTCTACCTCCTGCTCCCCGAGTCCGCCGCGGTCCGCCTGGGGAGGATCGAGGCGTTCCTCGAGGAGAACCCCTCCTACGACGCCGCCCGGGAGGCCTACGAGGACCGGGCGAAGGACCTCGCCTCCATCACCGAGGGCGCGGTCCCCGGGTCCGACGAGGACGTCCGCGGCCGCAAGGCCCTCCTCACCATCACCCAGAGGCGGACCGCCAAGGAGCGCGCGGCCCGGGTGGCCGAGATCAGGAAGTCCATCGACGCCGACGTCCTCCAGCCCGCGGACCGGCTCCTCCAGAAGCCCGACTACCCCGCCGCCGTCCGCAAGTGCCTGGAGATCAAGGGGAAGCTCCGGGAGGTCTCGACCGCCGCCGTCCAGGGGCCCGAGATGGACGCGCTCCTCAAGGCCGTCATGGCCGACATCCGCCAGAAGACCTCCCAGCCCGCCGAGGCGCTGCGCGCCGAGTGGAAGGGGATCCAGGCCGCCCTGAACCTCGTCGGGTCCGTGGACATCCAGAAGGCCGACGACGAGAAGCAGAAGATGATCTTCGAGACGGCGGGGAACGCCCTCAAGGCGAAGGACCGGGCCGACTGGAAGGCCACCGTGGACGCCCTCGTGGAGGCGGAGCGCGCCTCCCTCCCGGGGATGGAGGCCCTCCGCATCGAGGACCTCCGCAGGATCCTCACGGAGATGGACGCGTCGGTCGCCGCCCTCGAGGCGGCCTACCACGAGTCCCGCGCGGCGGTCGCCCACCGGGAGGTCCGGGGCCTCTACACGGCGACCACGCAGGAGATCAAGGAGGCCAAGGCCACGGGAGCCGTCGCCCGCGGCATCACCGCGGCCGAGGCGTTCCTGCGGCGCTGCGAGGCCCTGCGGAAGGAGGAGCCGAAGAAGTACTTCGCCCCCATCCTGACGCGGCTCTTCACGACCCTCAAGCTGGACCAGGAGATCGGCGCCAGCCTCGCCGGGCTCCAGTCCATCCAGGCGGGCCTCGACCTCGCCAGGCAGGCCGAGGCCGACGGGGACATCCAGAAGGCGTTCGACACCCTCCGGACGACCATCGCCGGGGCCCAGGACGTGAACTTCCAGGGGCTGGCGCGGCTGCCGCTCAGGGTCGAGAGCCGCCCCTCCGGGGCGACGGTCAGCGTTGTCCTCGCGGGCGGGGAGAGCCTCGAGGCGGGCGCCACCCCCCGGGTCCTCCACTACCCCTACCAGGGGCGCACCGTCGTCCGCGTGTCGATGGAGGGCTTCGAACCCGCCGTCATCGAGCGCACCGGGATCGCCGGAGACACGAAGGCGGTGATCGTCGTGGACCTCCAGCGGAGCCTGCGCTGGCGCACGATGGCCGGCGGCGCCGTCGAGGGGCGGACCGGCCTGTCCCCGGACCTCGTCCTCGTGTGCACCCGCGCGGGCCTCTTCCGCGCCTTCTCGAGGGAGGACGGAGCGGAGAGGTTCCAGCTCCGGACGGACCACCTCAGCGGCATCAGCAGCGGCGTCCTCGTCGCGGGGGGCCGGGCCTTCTTCGGCGGGAACGACGGGGAGGCGTTCGCGGTGGACATCGCGAAGAAGGCCTTCCTCTGGCGGAGGAAGACCCCCGCGCCCGTGTCCGTCACGCCCGTCCTCGCCGCGGGCGGCGTCGTGGCCTTCGCCGATCGCGACGGCCAGATCCACGCCTTCCGCGCGGACTCCGGGGAGCCGGCGTGGAAGGCCGACATGAAGGCGGCCCTCAGCGGGGAGGTCTTCGCCGCCGGGGAACTCGTCCTCGCCGGGTCCGTGGACAACAGGGTCCACGCCTTCCGCGCGGCCGACGGCTCGGAGGCCTGGGCGGTCCCCCTGTCCGGGCCCCCCGTGATCCTCGCCGAC
>CAZWGT010000225.1:0-6041 GCA_964633345.1 uncultured Planctomycetota bacterium | reverse complement strand
GGTGTGGCATCTACTGGGGGGGTTCCCGGGGGGCCGAAAGGCCCGGCGCGGATCGCCGGGCGGGGGCGGGGGAACGTTCAACTCCCCCCGCCCCCGGTCACGGCGTCAGTCGTCGCGGCGGCCCGTGAACAGGTACAGGAGCATGAGGAACAGGTTGAAGATGTCGAGGTAGAGGGAGATGACGGCGGGGACGACCATGTTGTTCGGGCCGTAGAAGTGCACGACGCTCGACGTATCGAACAGGATGTACCCGCAGAACAGGATCGCCCCGAAGGCGGCCATCCACCACTGGAAGGCCGCGTTCTGGATGAAGAACGCCCCGACCAGCCAGGCGACCATGAAGGCGATCCCGGCGATGAAGAGCATCTTCCCCATGAAACCGAAGTTCTTCCCCGTCAGGAAGACGACGGCGGTGAGGGCCGAGAAGGTCACGGCCGTGACGATGGCCGCCGCGCCGACGGTGGTGGCCATCCCCAGGCCGACGTAGGTGCCGATGGTGGGGCCGAGCATCGCCCCGCTGCAGACGACCAGTCCGACGAGGCAGAGCAGGCCGCCGATCGACACCTCCCCCTGCCGCGCCCCCTTGCGGGCGAAGGACCCCGCGATGCTGAACACGAGGGTCCCGCCCCACAGCAGCCAGAAGCCCCACTGCGGGAAGTTCGGGATCGTCCTTCCGTCGGCGAGGGTCCTCACCGGCATCACCTGGACCATCGCCCAGCAGGCCGCCGCGCCGAGGATCAGGCTGAAGGCCAGGAGGGAGTAGGTCTTCTTGACGAAGACGGTCAGTTCCGCGGGGATCCCGCGGGAGAGGGCCTCGAGGGCCCCGAGGCGGGCGGTCTGCGGCTGGGCGTACATCGGTTCGAACCTCCGTGGAAGGGGACCTGAGGCGGCGGATTCTACCGGGGGGGGCCGCCCCCGGGGATTTTCGCGCACCCGGGGGGCGTCGGGTACTCTCCGCGGATGGCGAGACCAAGGCGCATCTACAAGCTGAAGTGGCGGTCGAAGAAGGCCAACCACGGACGGAAGCCGACCCGCGGCCGCGACAAGAAGTGGCACTAGTCTCCGGTGCCGCGGGGGCCTCCCCGCGCGCCCGCCAGTAGCCCCTACTTCTTCTCCTCCCCGGGAACCGGCGGCGTCTCCGTCGCCGGTGCAGCCGGGGAACCCCCCTCCGCGGCCGGCTTCATCACGCCCGCGATGCGGGCCGTCTTGACCCCCGCGGCCGCCAGCGCGTCCAGGGCGGAGACCACGCCTCCCACCATGGCCCCCGTCCCGTCCACGGTCCAGGGGGTCCGGGCCAGGTCGGCGGAGTAGTCCTCCGTCATCAGCTCGCACTCCTCGTGGAAGGCCTTCGCCTTCGCCTCGAGGGCCGCGGCGTCCTTGCAGTCCTCCCCGTTGACGACGAACACCGGGGCGGGGCCCGTGCCGACCTTCACCAGCATGGGGTCGGTGCCCTTGGGCAGGTCGGGCGGGGCGGCGGGCACGCCCACCATCAGCACGCGCCCGAGGGCCGCGTTGTCGGGGTGGCAGACGGCCAGCCCGATGCGGGCCCATCCCGCGCCGGCGCCGGCGTTGAGGACCTCCCTCACCTCGTTCCAGGGGGAGCGCAGGTTGGGGACGACGAACAGGAGGCCCCCCGACTTCTTCGCGTCGGGGGCGGAGGCGATGGCCGCCTTCAGGGTGTCGGGGTCGGCGAAGTCCATGCCGACCTTGTAGGCGCCGGAGACCGCGACCGTGATGTCGAGGCGCTCGGCGGCCGGGGTCCTGAGGGGGGCCCCGGAGCGGCACGGGGGGAGGCCGCTCACCTTGAACTCGATCCCCTCCGGCTGGGGGAGCGCGGGCTTGGGCTCCGCGGGGGCGGGGTCCTTCTTCACGACCGGGGGTTCCGTCGCGGGCTTCGGCGTCTCCGGGGCGGGGTCCTTCTTGGAGGGCCCGGGGGCCGGCTCCACGGCCGGCGCCGGGGCCGCCTCGGGGGGGGCGTCCTTCCTCGCCTTCTCCGCGGCCTGCCGCTCGAGGGTCTCGCGCCACGTGCCGTAGTGCTCCCGGCGGGGGCTCCACGAGGGATCGGCCGTGAAGACGGCCAGGCCCACGGCGGCGGCGGGCATGCACAGGGCGGCGAGCTTCTGGACGGCGGTCGTGGCCAAGGGGCGCCTCCCGGGAGTTGGTTCCTTCCTCCTCAGGGTGCCCCTTCCCGCGCTCCCGGCCAAGGGAAAGAGCGGTCGCGCCCGGCCCCCGGTTCCGTAGATTGGCGGCCCGGGAGGGCTCCATGGCGCGATGGGCGGTGTGGGCGTCGGGCGGCGCGCCGGGCGTCGAGGCCGCGATCCGGGCGGTGGCCCGCCACGGGGAGGTCGTCCGCGTCTCCTCCCCGGCGGAGGCCGGCGCCGATCCGCTGGTCGTCCTCGGCGGCGGGGAGGGGATCCCGGTCGGGCCCCGCGTCGTCCACATCCCCGCGGCCGTCGAGAACGACGTCGCCGGCACCGACATCTGCCTCGGCGCCGATTCGGCGGTGAACGCCGTCCTCCGCGCCGCCGCCGCCGCGACGGGGCCGACCGTCCTCGACGTGCCCGGGCGCCTGACGGGCTACCTCGCGCTGATGGGGGCCGCGGGGTCGGGCGCGGCGGGGGCCCTCCTCGTCGAGCGGCCCTTCCCCTGGGATCGCCTGAAGGGGGCGCTGGCGGCCGGGGCGAAGCCCCTCCTCGTCCGCGCCGAGGGGGCGGGGTCCGGGGCCGACGCGGCGGGGCGGCTCGGGGCCCTCGCGGGGGGGACGGCGAGGGTCGAGCCGTTCGGGGAGGCGCCGCCGACGATCTTCGACCTCCAGATGGCCCACCGCATGGGCGAGGCGGCCGCGGAGATCCTCCTGGCCGGAGGCGGCGGGCGCATGATCGCCTGGCGCGGGGGGAACTGCATCCCGGTCCCCCTGGAGCAGGTCGCGGGCCGCCGCCGCCAGGTCGCTCCCGAGGTCTTCGAGTTCGCCAAGGCCTGCGGCGTGCTGTTCGAGTAGGCGCCTACGATCCCTGCCCGACCCACGACGAGCCGTCGGCGTAGTGCTCGCGCTTCCAGAGGGGCGCCGACTTCTTGATCTCCTCGATGACGGCGCGGCAGGCGTCGAAGGCCTCGGCGCGGTGGGCGGCGGAGGCGGCGATGACGACGCCGGCCTCGCCGACGGGGCAGTCGCCGATGCGGTGGCGCAGCGCCACGCGGAGCGCGCCGTGGCTCGCCCGGGCCTCCTCGCAGATCTCCAGGAGGCGCTTCTCCGCCATCGCGGCATAGGCCTCGTAGAAGAGCCTGACGACCTTCCGGCCGGCGGTCTCGTCCCGCGCGGTGCCGACGAACACGACCACGGCGCCCGCGGCCGGGACGCGCACCTCGGCCTCCACGGCGGCCGCGTCGAGCGGGCCATCGACGAGGACGCCCACCGCTAGCCCCCCGAGACCGGCGGGAGGAGCGCGACCTCGCTGCCCTCGAGAACCGGGGTCTCCATCGTCGCGAACTCCCGGTCCACGGCGATGGCGGCGGTGCGGAGGAGGTCGCCGAGCTCCCCGTGGTGGAGGAGGAGCTGGGCGGCGACGTCGCCGGCGAAGGCGGGCTCCCGCACCTGCACCTCGAGGACGCTCCGCCCCGCCCTCTCCTTGGCCGGGCCGAAGAGGTGGACGAAGACCCTCACGCGCCCCTCGGCGGGATCGGCGGCGGGGCGAGGGGGGCGCGGCCCGCCTCGGCCAGGAGCAGGCGGGCGCGGTCGGCGTTGAAGGAACGCGGCTTCTCCGCGTCGGCGGGGGTGAGCCGCGCCGTGGCGGCGCAGAGGGCCCCGGCCAGCGTGTCGGCGCCGAAGGAGAGGGCGACGGCCGCCAGCTTCGGCCCGTGGAGGTCGGCCTCGACGCAGACGCGCGCGATGCCCGGGAGGAGCAGCCGCGCGCAGGCGAAGACCCGCAGGTCCTCGAGGCCCGTCGTCCCCGTGAGCGGGGACTGCTCGGGCAGTGCGTCGGGGATCGGCGCCGCGCAGCGGAACTCCTCCGCCGACCCGGGGAGGTCGCGCAGCGCCAGGAGCGAAGCCGCCAGGGAGGCCGGGGAGAACCGCGCCGCGTAGACGATCGGGGCGTCGGTCGCCAGACCCGCGCCGCGGGCGGCCAGCAGGCCCTCCCGCGTCTCCCCGGGGTCGTCGGCGGGGGAGGGGTGGGCGAGGATGCCGAGGCCCGCGTCCTCCAGCCTCGACACCGCGACGCGCGGCGGCAGCCCCGCGGCCCGCGCCAGGGCGAGGACCTCGGCGGGGCGCACGGCCCGGAGCGCGGCCCCCGGGGCGGCGGCCCGGGACCGCTCGAGGGTCGCTCGGACGTCGGAGAGGGTCGCTCCGTCGGGGACGGGCCCGTCGAGGCGGACCTCGTCCGGGGCCTCCGAGGGGGGCGGTGCCGCCGTGCCGTGGTCGAGCCAGGGCAGCACGACCACCTTGACGAGGAACGCGCCGTCCCCGTGGCGCGAGCGGCGCAGCGAATCCGCGAGGCCGCCGAGGGTCAGGACGTCTCCGGCGCACAGGAGCTCCGCCTCGGCCAGGGAGAGGGCGGCGCCGCGGGCGGCCAGCGCCTCGACCTCCGCGTCGGGCGTCGCCGCCCTCACGGGGCCCCCGCGGGCTCGGCGACGAGGGGGCGGTAGAAGAAGTCCCTCTGGGCGGGGCGGTACCCGGCGTCCTCGATGACGCGGCGGAGTTCGGCCACGCCCATGCGGAACTTCACGCCCGCCGTGCTGACGACGTTCTCCTCGAGCATGACGGAGCCCATGTCGTTGGCGCCGAAGTGGAGCGCCAGCTGGCCGACCTTGGGGCCCATGGTGACCCAGGAGGACTGGATGTTCGGGACGTTCTGGAGGTAGAGGCGGGAGACGGCCAGCGTCCGGAGGTAGTCGTGGGAGCCGGCCGCCTCGAGGCGGACCATGGCGTGGGTCGGCTGGAACGCCCACGGGATGAAGGCGGTGAAGCCGCCGGTCTCGTCCTGGAGGTCGCGGATGCGGCGGAGGTGCTCGACCCGCTCGGCCAGGGTCTCGCGGTGGCCGAACATCATGGTGGCCGAGGTCTTCAGCCCCTGGCGGTGGGCCTCGCGCATGACGTCGAGCCAGGGCCCGGTCCTGATCTTGTGGGGGGAGATGAGTTCGCGCACGCGGTCCACGAGGATCTCCGCCCCGCCCCCGGGGATGGAGTCGAGGCCCGCGGCGACGAGGCGCCGGATCACCTCGGGGAGGGGGAGCCCGGTGACCTCCGCCATCTTCTGGATCTCGGGCGGGGAGAAGCCGTGGAGGTGGACGTCGAGGGACTTGAAGAAGCGCACGAGGTCCTCGTACCACTCCATCGGCAGGTCGGGGTGGGTGCCGCCCTGGAGGAGGACCTGGGTGCCCCCGATGGCCTTCATCTCCTCGACCTTGCGGCGGATCTCGTCCTTGGGGAGGACGTAGGCCTCCTCCTCGCCCTTCACCCGGTAGAAGCCGCAGAACTTGCAGTAGGAGTCGCAGACGTTGCTGTAGTTGATGTTCCGGTCCACCACGTAGGTCCGGTAGCCCTCGGGGTGGAGGCGCCGCGAGACGGCGCGCGCGGCCCGGCCCAGCGAGACCAGGTCGGCGCGCTCCAGGAGCGCCAGCGCGTCGGCGTCGCCGAGGCGTTCGCCGGCGGCGGCCCGGTCGAGGACGGAGGATGCGGGGAACATCCCGAGAGCCTACCCCGGTCGGGCGGATTCGGGAATTCCGGCCGGCCGGGGACTGTCCCCGCGGGCGAGCGGAGCGAGGCCGCGGGGGCTGTCCCCGGTTCGGGCCGTCGGCGACGGCGAAACCGGGGACAGTCCCCGGCCGCGGCTTCGCCGCGGCCAGGGACAGTCCCTGGCCGCCTACCCGCCCGCCGGGGGTTCGATCCAGCGCCCCTTCTCCTTGATGAGCGCCACGAGCCGGTCGTCGGCCTCGGCGGAGGGGATGTTGCGCGCCACGCACTCCTTCCCGACGAAGAGGTTGACGCGGCCCGGCGCGCTCCCGACGTACCCGAAGTCGGCGTCGGCCATCTCGCCGGGGCCGTT
>CAZWGT010000224.1:0-6045 GCA_964633345.1 uncultured Planctomycetota bacterium | reverse complement strand
CCGCCGATCGAACTCCGGCAGTTCGTCGAGGACCAGCACCCCCCGGTGGGCCAGCGTGATCTCCCCCGGCGAGGCCCGCAGCCCCCCGCCGAGCAGCCCCGCCGCCGACACCGTGTGGTGCGGGGCGCGGAAGGGGGGCGCGGCCACGAAGGGCCCCTGGAGCGTGCCGGCCACCGAGTGGATCTTCGTCGCCTCGATCCGACCCTGCCCGTCCAGCGGCGGGAGGATCCCCGGCATCCGCTCCGCGATCATGGTCTTCCCGCTCCCCGGCGGGCCGAGCAGCAGCAGGTTGTGCCCCCCCGCCGCCGCGATGAGGGCGGCCCGCACCGCGTTCTCCTGCCCCCGCACCTCGGCGAAGTCCGCGCAGGGGAGATCGTCCGCGGTGAGGCTCGCCGGCTCCCCGGGCGCCGCGGGGATCTCCAGGGTCCCCGACAGGAACCGCACCGCGTCGGAGAGCGTCGCCACGGGCCGCACGGGCAGCCCCCGGGCGAGCGACGCCTCCCCGGCGTTCTCCGGCGGGAGCAGCATCCCCTTCCAGCGCCCCGAGCGGGCCGCCCGGTCGGCCATGCAGAGCGCCCCGCGCACCGGCCGCACCCGCCCGTCGAGGGCCAGCTCCCCCACCAGCAGGTGGTCGGCGACCCGGGGGGCCCGGATCTGCTTCGTGGCCAGCAGGATCCCCACGGCGATGGGAAGGTCGAAGGCGCTCCCCTCCTTCCGGAGGTCGGCCGGGGCGAGGTTCACCACCACCCGGGTGGGGAAGGCGTAGCCCGCGTTGCGCAGGGCCGAGCGCACCCGGTCCCTCGCCTCCCGCACGGCGGTGTCGGGGAGGCCCACGAAGACCACCTCGGTCTTCCCGGTGCCCTCCCGGGCGTCCACCTCGACCTCGACGAGGCGGGCCGAGACCCCCTGCGGCGCGGCCGAATGGCATGTTCCGAGCACACCTCGTAGATGCCGGGGGGGGTCGCCCCCCCTCGCCCGTACTGAGAGGGGGACGCGCCCCGGCGCTACCATGTGGATCGGTTCTCCCCCCCGAAAGGAGCCTCGATGCCCCGCATCCCCGTCCTCGCCCTCGCCGCCGCCGCCCTCCTCTTCCCCGCCCCCGGATTCGGGGCCGAGGACGCCGACGCCGGCGCCCGGGCGGCGGAGGCGGTCCAGCAGATGCTCGCCGCCGACGGGCCGGCGGTCTGGCAGAAGGCGGAGGTGCTGGCGCGCCTGGGGCGCGATGCGCTGCCCGCCATCCGGGAGAAGATGCCCGGGGCGGCCCCCTGGGCCCGCCTGGGCTTCGCCAAGGCCCTCCTGTCCCTGAAGGAGACCGAGGCGGCGCGGGAGACCCTGCTCGCGCTCGTGGAGCCGACCCTCCCCTCCGACGTCCGGGTCGGCGCCGTCGGCCAGCTCGGCATCGCCGGCAACTCCCTCTCCCGCCCCGAGGAGATCCAGGCCGGCATCGAGAAGATGCTCGCCGACGAACTCGACCCCCGGGTCCGCATCAACGGCTGGCGCGCCCTCTACGGGCTGACGACGGAGCAGGACTGGCTGCGGCGGATCGAGGAGTCGATGAAGGCCACCGCGGATCCGGCGCTCCGCACGGAATCGGCCCTGCTCCTGGCCGACTGCGGCGTCGTGGACGGCGTGACCAAGCCCTACCTCGCCGAGATCCGCAACGAGCCCTCCGACCGCGGCCGCCTCGCCCGCGCCCTCCTCGAGAAGGAGGACGGCCGGGCCCGCCAGGACCTCCTCAAGCAGGAGCTCGCCAAGGCCCGCAAGCAGGCAGGGACCGGTGCGGCGCCCCCGGCGAAGGCCGCCCCCGGGGCCCTCGACACGCGGCTCCTCGAGGCCATCACCGCCGTCCTCCTCCACGAGTCGAACTCCGCCCCCGCCGATCCCGCCGCGCGGAAGAAGTGGATCGAGGAGCGCATCGAGGGCGCGGCCCACGGGATCGTCACGGGCATCGACCCCCACACCGCCTACTTCACCGCGAAGGAGAGGGAGTCCTGGAACACGGGCCTCGACAACGTCTACGGGGGCATCGGCTCCTACGTGGACCTCGACGCCGAGGGGTACTTCTCGATCCGCCGCCCGATGTTCGGCTCCCCCGCCTACAGGGCCCGCCTGCAGCCCGGGGACCGGATCCTCGAGATCGACGGCTGGCCGACGATCAACGAGCCCCTCGAGACCATCATCACCCACCTCAAGGGCCCCCCGGGGACGAAGGTCGTCATCCGCGTCTTCCGCAAGGGCTGGACGGAGACCAGGGACATGACCCTGGAGCGCGCCCTCATCAAGGTCCCCTCGACCTGGCACGACCTGCTGCCGGGGAACGTCGGCTACATCCTCCTCGAGGGGTTCAGCCAGGACGCCGAGAGGGAGATCGCCGAGGACCTCGCGGACCTCAAGGCCCGCGGCGCGAAGGGGATCGTCCTCGACCTCCGCAACAACGGGGGCGGGCTCCTCAACGTGGCCGTGGACATCGCCTCCCACTTCCTCCCCGCGGGCAGGCCCGTGGTCTCGACGCGAGGGAAGAACGGGCAGGAGTCCAACCTCTCCACGAGGCCCGGGAAGCAGGACTCCCTCGACGTCCCCCTCGTGATCCTCGTCAACGGCTCCAGCGCCTCGGCCAGCGAGATCCTCGCGGGGGCCCTGAAGATCACCGGGCGGCGGGCGACCCTCGTCGGGGAGCGCACCTTCGGCAAGGGCTCCGTCCAGATCGTGCTGCCGCTGCCCATCCCCCCCTTCGCCGAGGAGTGGACCGACGCCAACGGCAACGGCCAGTACGACTTCGAGGAGGAGTACGAGGACCTCGACGACAACGGCGCCCGCGACGCCGGGGAGCGCTACGTCGACCGCAACGGGAACGGGCGCTGGGACGGGGACGAGCCCTTCGCCGACGCCAACGGGAACCGGAAGTTCGACTGCCCCGGCGTCAAGGTCACCATCGCCCGCTACCACCTTCCCGACGGCTCCTCCCCCGAGCGGAACAAGGTGAAGACGAAGAAGGGGCGCGAGGTCTGGAGGGGCGGCATCGAGCCCGACGTCGCCGTCAGGGCCGAGGGGATCGAGGGGTGGAAGGTCGAGGAGGCGTTCCGCCTCGTCGAGGAGAAGTTCTTCGACCGCTACCTCGACGGCCTCTTCGCCGAGAGGGAGGGGGAGGCGATGAAGCTCGCCCTCGCCGACGGCGGGGGCCCCGACGCCTACCCCGGGTTCGAGGCCTTCCACAAGTCCCTCGGCACGCCGCTCTCCCCCCACGACGTCTGGTGGGTGCTGCGCGCGCGGCTGCGCATGCGGGCCTCCGACGCCCTCGGCCGCCCCCTCATCGCCGACTTCGAGACCGACAACCAGCTCCAGCGGGGGATCCTGAAGGTCCTGGAGGACCTGAAGGTCGATCCGCGGACCGTGGCGGAGTACGCCCCCTTCGCCGACCGCGCGTTCGCGGCCCCGAAGGAGGACGAGGACGCGGTCCCGGCGGCCGAGGGACGGTAGACCTGTGCGGGTCGGTTCCGCCTAGGCGATCATCGCCGCGAGGATCTGGCGCCCCGGGTCCCCGCGGCGGTGGCTGAACCAGCCCTCCCCGCACAGGGTGCAGGGCCCGGCCGGCGACACCGCCGCCCCGGGGATCCCGGCGGCGACGAGGCCGTCCCGCACCGCGCCGGGGAGATCGAGGCGCCCCCCCGCCATCCGGCCCGGGAACTCCCGGGCCACCTCCTCCCCCACCTCGTAGCAGCAGGGGCCGATGGCGGGGCCGAGGACGGCGCGCATCGCCGTGGGTTCCGCGCCGAACTCCCGCCGCAGCGCCTCCACGGTCGCCGCCGGGGCCCCGGCCCGGGCGCCGCGCCATCCGGCGTGGAAGACCCCCAGCGCCCGTCCGTCCCCCGCCGCCACCGCGCCCACGCAGCAGTCCGCGGACAGGACGAGGAGGGGGAGCCTCCGCTCCGCGGTGACGAGGGCGTCCGCCTCGCCGAGGAGGGTCCCCCGATCGGCGGGCCCCGCGCGGAGCACCCGGCTCCCGTGGACCTGCAGGACGGAGACCGCCGCCGCGGGGTCCATGCCCGCCCCCTCGAGGAAGCTCCGCCGCGCGGCGCGGACGGCCGCCGGGTCGGGGGCGCGCGTGAATCCCATGTTCCCGTCGGCGCGGCCGGAGACGGCGAGGCGGATCCCGGGGAGCGGGATCAAGGCGCGTCCCGCGGCTCCTCGGCGGCCTTGGCGCGGAGCGCGGGGAGGACGAACTCCCTCCACACGATCTTGGCCGCGGCGGCCAGGGGGATGGCGATGAGCACGCCGAAGAGCCCCAGCAGGGAGCTGCCGATGAGGATGGCGGAGATGACGGCCATGGGGTGGAGGCCGACCTCCTTCCCGATCATCTTCGGGATGAGGACGTACCCCTCGAGGATCTCCGCCGCCACGAGGACCGCCGCCGCCGCGACGGCCGCGCCGTTGCCCCCGTCGGAGCGGGCGAGGAAGACGGCCGGGATGGCCGCGGCCAGGGGGCCGACGGCGGGGACGATCGTGAGGAGGCCCGCGGCGGCGCCGAACACCGGGGCGTAGGGGACCCCGACGATCATGAGCCCGATCGCGACGAAGACCCCCTTGATGAGCATGGTGAGGAGCCGGCCGCGGAAGAACCCCAGCAGCATCCGGTGGATCTCGAGGAGGGTCTTCACGACGCGATCACGGTGGGACCCGGGCAGGTAGCTCACGAAGGCCGTCCAGACGTCCTCCAGGCGCATGAGGAAGAAGAAGGTGTAGAGCGGCACGATCACCATCCAGCCGAGGGCGGTGAGGAAGAAGCCGACGGCCCCGAGGGCGCCGCGGGCGACCTCCCCCGAGTAGGAGGCGAGGGACTCGGACAGGCTCGGCACGGCGTCCATGCCGATGTCCTCGATGGAGACCGCCACCGCCTCGTTGCCCGCCTTGTCCCGGGCGTAGCCCGCCGCCGCCAGCGCCGCCTGGAACACGTACCCGGGCTCGAACCGGCCGTTGCGGTTGCGATCCTCGAAGGCCAGGAGCCGCCCCTCGAGGCGCGCGACGATCCAGGGGCCGTGGCGGGCGCGGAACGCCTGGATCGCCTCCACTCCCCCCGCCTCCCCGGCGCCGGCCATCCTCTGCTCGAAGTTGCCGGGGGTCTTCCCCTCGAGGGCGCGCGGCCCGAGGGCGTCGCGGGCCTTCAGGAACTCCTCCAGCGTGGGCGGCGCCTCGCGGGCGAGCAGCGCCTCCAGTTCCGGGGGCGAGGGGTGGGTGAGGGTCCTGACCGGCTCCCCCAGGCCGGCCCGCACGAGACCCCGGGCCTGGTCGATGAGGGGCGGCAGGCCGAAGCCCACGGCGGTGCCGAAGGTGCCGAAGAAGGCCACGAAGAGCGTGACGACCGCCCCGGTGCGGGAGAACCCCTTCCGTTCGAGCCGGGCCACGACCGGGGCCATGACGTAGGCGAGGAGGAGGGCCACGAGGAGGGGCACGACCGCCCCGCGCGCCATGTAGGCGAGCCACAGCACGACGGCCGAGACGACGGTCAGGTAGAGCGTGCGCCGCCGGGCGTCCTCGCGGTCCATGGAGGGATCCTACCCGGGCGGACGATCGGCCAGACGGACCTCTTCCTTGCGCAACCGGTCGGCGAAGGCCCGATCGAAGGCGGTCTCGAAGTCGAACACCTCGTGGTAGTCCGCCGGGGAGTCCGTGGCGGTCTTCTGGAGGAGGCCGGACTCGACGAGGTTGAAGACCACGGCCCCGATGTCGCCGGTCTTCGTGATTCCCCACGTGCGGAGGACCTCCCGCGCCAGGGCCCCGAAGCGCTCCAGGGCGTGGTCGCGGAACCCCTCGAGGAGATCCCGGCCGGTCACGTTCCACTGGGGGGGCGGGGCCGAGGCGCCCCGCGAGGCGCCCATCGCGTCCACGGGCGAGGGGGCCACCGCCGGGGAGGACTCGGCGGCCGGCCGCGGCGCGGCGCGGGAGGCGAGGGTGATGTCCAGGGCCTCGAGGAGGAAGTGGTAGGCCTCGGGCCGGAACCTCCCGTCCTTCCCGCAGATCGCGCGCACGCTGGCTTCGAGATCCATCGTC
>CAZWGT010000223.1:0-6050 GCA_964633345.1 uncultured Planctomycetota bacterium | reverse complement strand
TTTGAGTGGAGGCGGCGCCCGGATTTGAACCGGGGGATAACGGATTTGCAATCCGTTGCCTTACCACTTGGCTACGCCGCCTCGGGACGACCGCCGCGCAGTATGCCCCGGACCCGCCCGCCGGGCCACTTTCGGCGGGAGGCCCGTGCTACCCTCCCGCGGGAGGAGCCCATGGCGAGGAAGTCCGGCGGCCGCATGTACGGGGTTCTCGCGTCTTGGTGGCCGCTGCTCTCCGCGCCCGGGGACTACGCGGAGGAGGCCGGCATCTTCCTCGGCGCGCTGAGGGAGGCCCTCGGCCGCGACCCGCGCACGATCCTCGAACTCGGCAGCGGCGGCGGCAACAACGCCTCCCACATGAAGCGGGGCCGGGCGATGACCCTGGTCGATCGCGCGCCCGGGATGCTCCGCGTCAGCCGCCGCCTCAACCCGGAGTGCGTCCACCGCCGCGGCGACATGCGGACCGTCCGCCTCGGGCGCACCTTCGACGCCGTGTTCGTCCACGACGCCGCCGCGTACCTCCGCACCCCCGCCGACGTCCGCGCCGTCGCGCGGACCGCCGCCGCCCACCTCGGGCCCGGGGGCGCGGTCCTCCTGGTCCCCGACTGGACCGCCGAGTCCTTCCGGGAGGGGGTCTCCTGCGGAGGCCACGACGGCGGGGGCCGGTCGCTGCGCTACCTCGCGTGGACCCGCGCCGACGGGAGGGGCGCCTACGCCACCGAGTACGCCTTCCTGCTGCGGAGCGCGGGGGGCGGGACGCGGGCGGTCGCCGAGACCCACCGCCACGGGCTGTTCCCGCGGGCCCTGTGGCTCGGGGCGCTCCGGGAAGCGGGGTTCCGGGCCCGGGCCCTCCCCTTCCGCCACAGCACCTTCCCGCGGCGCGACCGCCGGGAGATGTTCGCGGGACGGAGGGGCTAGGCGGGGACGGCCGGGCGCGCCGGGGCGGGCGACGCCGGCAGGGCGAGGACCCGCTGGATCTCCTCGAGGATGTCGGCCGCGGGGAACGGCTTCAGCAGCATCCCCGCCACCCCCTCGCGGCGCAGCACGGACATGTCCACGACGTACTCGGAGTGGAACCCCGTGATGAGCAGCGCCCGCGGGGTCGGCGCGCCGCCGGGGGTCCGCGCGAGGGCCGACTCCAGGACCTCCCACCCCGTGGCGCCCGGCATCAGGATGTCGAGGACCATGAGGTCGTAGGGCCCCCGGTCCAGCGCCTCGACGGCCCTGGCGCCGTCGGGGGCCGGGGTGACGACGTGCCCCGCCAGCCGGAAGGCCAGGGAGAGCGTCTGGAGGACGGCCGGGTCGTCGTCGGCGAGGAGGATCGAGGCCTGGATCGTGGGCATGGAAGTTCCCGAAGTTCAGCCGCCCCCTGCCGGGCGGACGGCGGGAGTGTACGGCGGGCCGGGGACCGGAGGGAAGCCGAAACCCGAGACCGGGTCCCGAATCGGCGGGGGCCGCCGGCCGTACAATCCCGCCATGATCCGCGACGCCGTCGAGGGGGACCTCCCGGGGATCTTCGCCGTCTACGACGAGGAGGTCCTCCGCGGGACCGCGACCTTCGAGACGGAGCCGAAGTCCCCCGCCGGGCGCCTCGCCTGGTTCGAGGCCCATCCCCGGGAGATCTACCCCGTCCTCGTGGAGGAGGAGGGAGGCGCGATCCTCGGGTGGGCGCGCCTGCAGCCCTGGTCCCCGCGGCCCGCCTACCGCCGGACCGCCGAGGACTCCGTCTACGTGGCGGCCGGCGCCCGGGGCCGGGGGATCGGGCGGGCGCTGCTCGCGGAGCTCCTCCGCCGGGCCCGGGCCGCGGGGATCGCCGTCGTCGTCGCGCGCATCGCCGGGGGGAACCCCGCCAGCGTGCGCCTCCACGAGGCGGCCGGCTTCCGCCCCGTGGGCACGATGCGCCGCGTCGGGGAGAAGTTCGGGAGGATCCTGGACGTGGCGATCCTCGACCTCCACCTCGACGGCTGACGCCCGACGGCCCCCCTACTCCTCCTCGTCCTTCCGCTTGAGGAGGCGCAGGGCGAAGGGGAGCGCCATCTCGAGGCGCAGCGCGTTGCCGTTGGTGAGCAGGCGCTTGGCCCGCTCCGGCCGGACCCAGCGCTGGCGGAGGATCTCCGGGGTCCTGCCGAGGAGATCCCCGTGGGTGCGGCGCTTGGGGAGGATGAACACGTGGGAGCGGCCGACGTCGCGCGGGAGGGAGCCCACGTACTCGGCCCACCCGGCCCTGAGTCCCGTCTCCTCGCGCAGCTCCCGGAGCACGCAGTCGAGCGGCGCTTCGCCGGGGTGGATTCCGCCGCCGGGGAGGCCCCACTTCCCGTCGGCCTTCTGGACGAGGAGGACGCGCGTCGCCCTGCTCATGACGACGGCGAAGGCCGCGTCTTCGGCGCTGCTCTGAGCCAATCCGCGCTCCTCCGGGGCCGAGGGACCGCGTCATTCTTAACATCGGGCGGGGACAGGGGGCGGCTGGAGGGGAAAGGCCCGGGTCGGGGCCCGGGTTCGGGACGCGGCACCCGGACTCCGTAGGGGCGGGGCTTGCCCCGCCCCGCGAACCGGCGGTATCCGGATCCCATCATCGGGATGCCCGTTCCGACCACCTTCGCCGTCGCCAAGGGCGGTGGGGTAGGATCCGTCCATGCGTCCGCGTTGCCCCCGCCCGTCCCCCCGATTAGCCCGCTAGCGGCGGCGTCGCACCCGGGGGCGAGTGGCGGAATTGGCATACGCAGGGGACTTAAAATCCCCGTCCGGGCGACCGGAGTGTGGGTTCGACTCCCACCTCGCCCACCATTCTCGATGCGGCCCGAGGCTATAATGTCGGGTATGGGTGACGAGTCCGAAACAGGAGCGCCGCTCACCGCCTCCCAAGAGGGCGAGCGAAGGACGGGCCTGCGGAATGCGCGGTTCCTGTCCCCCTTCGTCCTGGCGGCCTTCGTCTTGACCCTGTTCGTTTTCGGCACGGCGGTGTTCCTCAAGGTCAAGGGGTCCGAACTGGGGACTGACCGGGATTCGGTTGTCCTCCCGGCCTCATTCGTTCCCTTGGTCACCGTGGGTTGGCTCCTCTTCGTCGTACGCCGGGCGGCTCGAAGTTCGTCCCGCGCTGCCAACTGACTCGGCCCGCAGGCAGGGTTTCCAGCACCGCAGGGCGCGGCACCTCTCGATGTCCGCCCCTGCGTCCGACCCCGAGGGAGAACAGGAGAGGATCACCATGACCATCGAAGACCTGTCGGCGCGGCTGGACAGGGTGGAGCGGCAGAACCGGCGGATGCGGACCGGCGGGATCGCGGCCCTCGTCCTCGTCGCCGCCGTCGCGGCGCTGGGACAGGCGGCGGCCCCTCCGAAGGCCGTCCAGGCGGAGCGGTTCGAGGTCCTGGACGGCAACGGGAAGATCCGCGTCTCACTGGGAGAGAGCCAGACCGGCCCGGGGTCGTTCGGACTCCGGCTCTTCGACGGCGACGGGAAGCGGCGCGTCGCCCTCGGCATGGACCCGGACGGACCGCCTTCGCTGTGCCTACAGGACGGCGCGGGGAAGGTGCGCGCCGTGCTCGGGACGCCGGCGGGAGAGGCCGCCACCCTGAGGTTCGTGGACGACGCGGGGCGGATCCGCACCTCGCTCGACCTCGGCCTGGACGGCTCGTCGTCGCTCCAGCTCTGCGGCCCGGGCGGAAAGGACCAGTTCGCGATCCAGGCGGATCCGGAGGGGCGCTCCGGACTCTTCATCCGGAACAAGGCGGGGAAGTGCCAGGCCGCGCTGGCGGTCTCCCCGAACGATGTCGCCCTCCTCACGATGTGCGACGCCGAGGAGCGGCCCCGGGCGATGATGGCCGTGCAGGCGGACGGTACCCCTGGAGTCTCCTTCCTGGACAAGGAAGCGAAGTTGATCGACCGCCTGCCGAAGTAGAGGTGCGCGGGGCCGGTCCCCCCCTACTCGTGGCGCCAGAATCGCTTGAGCCAGAAGAGGTAGCCGACCCCGGTTCCGATGACGGCGCCGCCGATCAGGACCCCGGGAATCCCGGATTCACTCCCGTACTTGGTATCGCTCGCGGCCTGGACCAGCCCCACGACCATCCCGGCGATCGCGCCGCCGACGATGCACAACAGGAACCGCGCCCACAGCGGCCCCTCGGCCCTGGCCACGCGGCGCCCTCTCCGGCCTACCCCACCGCCTGGTGCCGCACGCGGTGGACGAGGTCGATCGAGGGATGCGCGTCGTCGATCCCGAACCCCCGCCCCGCGAGGACCTCGCGGTAGACCGTCGTGTGCAGGTCCTCGAACCCCGCGGAGAACTCGACCTCCTTGCCGTCCACGGTGAAGGCGCGCAGCACGTCGCGCCGCTTCCCGTCGGCGCCCGCGGGGAGGTTCGCCGGGTCCACGGAGAGGAGCCAGCGCACGCGCGCGCGCTCGAGCACCATCGTCCCCTCCATCGTCGCCGCGTCGCGGCGCGTCACCTCGAGACCCTTCTCCGCGCCGAAGATCCACAGCAGAAGGTCGAAGAAGTGCACCCCGATGTTCATCGCCAGCCCGCCCGACTTCTCCTCGTTCCCCTTCCACGACACGAAGTACCAGGGGCCCCGCCGCGTCACGTAGCGCAGGTCGACGTCGTGGATCTTCGAACCGGACGCGAGCACCCGCTCCCGGAGCGCCACGATGGCCGGGTGGTAGCGCAGCTGCAGCACCGTGAAGACCCGCCGCCCCGTCTCCCCCTCGATGACCTTCAGCGCGTCGAGGTTCCAGGGGCTCACCACGATGGGCTTCTCGCAGATCACGTCGCACCCGGCCCGCAGCGCGAGGCGGATGTGGGCGTCGTGCAGGTAGTTCGGCGTGCAGACCGAGACCCAGCGCACCCGCCCCTCCGCGGGGCCCCGGCGCAGCTTGTCGAGGTGGCGGTCGAAGCGCTCGATCTCCGTGAAGAACCGCGTGTCCTCGAAGAAGCGATCGAGGGCCCCGGCCGCGTCGTGGTTGTCCACCGCGGCGACCAGGCTCCCCCCCACGTCCTTGATGGCCCGCATGTGGCGGGGGGCCACGAAGCCGGAGGCCCCGACGAGCGCGAAGTTGGTCATCCGTGGAGCGTAGCACGGGGGACACCGGGGTCCGATTCCCACCGCCGGTCCCCCCCCGGGGCTAGGATCCCCCGACCATCGAACCAGGAGGTCCCTCCCGTGGACATCACCATCGTCTACTGCAGCGTCTGAAACTACGAGCCCCGGGCCGTCGGCCTGGTCGGCGTCCTCATGGACCGCTACAAGCGCAAGGTCGGGAAGTTCGTCCTCGTTCCCTCGGACGGGGGGAAGTTCGAGGTGACCGTCGGGAAGGACCTCGTCTGGTCCAAGGCGGAGACCGGCGAGTTCCCCGACGACCTCGCCCTCGCGAAGGTGATCGACGGGAAGATGGGCGTCCGGTAACCTCTCGGCCCATGCCCACCATCACCCTCGTCCGCGAAGGCCGCACCCTGGAGGTCCCCGAGGGGGCCAACCTCCGCCAGGCGCTCCTCGACGCCGGCGTGGACGTCTACCGGGACGCCGACGGCCTCATCAACTGCCGGGGCAACGGACTCTGCGGCACCTGCGTCGTCGAGGTCGAGCCGAAGGACGCCCTCAACGACGTCACCTTCCGGGAGAAGGCCAAGATCTGGCAGTACGAGGGGCGCCCGATGCGCTTCTCCTGCCAGACCCGCGTGTACGCCGACTGCCGCGTCCTGACCCAGCCCCAGCTCGCCCAGGGCTGGATGGCGCACCCGTTCTACGCGCATCTGCGCGAGAACGTCTAGGGGACGGTCACCCGGATCGGGTTGAACAGCCCCCACGGCCGCGCCGCTCCCGCCAGGACGATGTCGGCCTCCGCGCGGTAGACGCCGGGCCCCTCCACGGGGAACGCGAAGGAGCGCCCCCGGCCCGACCGCCACGGCTTCCCGTCCCGGAGCACCCGGACCTCCCCGGGGCCCGGGAGGTGCGCGTCAACCGGGGGGCATGGCCCGCGGTGGGGCCCGTGGTGGGGGACGACGCGATCCTCGCCCGGTCTGCCGCCATCTGCGTCAGGAGGGCGGCGGCGGCCGCGGCCTG
>CAZWGT010000222.1:0-6070 GCA_964633345.1 uncultured Planctomycetota bacterium | reverse complement strand
GAGGAGGACGCGAAGGGGCTCCCCGGCGGGGGCCGGGGCGGCTTCGCCCCGCCCGCCGGCCGCGAGCGCTTCGCCTCCCTCCTCCGCTCCCGGCACGGGCTCGACCGTTCCCCCGAGGAGCTGGAGGCGTTCGGGCTCGATCTCCTCGCCCGCACGACGAGGGACCTCGAGGACCTCGCCGCCGCCGCCTTCCCGGGCCTCACGTGGAGGCAGGCGCTGGAGGAGGTCCGGAAGGACCACGCCACCGCCGCGGAGATGCCCGCCGAGGCACTGCGCGCGGCGGAGGCTGCGCGGGAGTTCTGCATCGCCCGCGGGCTGGTCACCATCCCGGAGGCGGCGCGCCTCGGCCACGTGGAGCTGGTCGGCGACGACATGGCCCGCTCCTACCCGTTCGCGGCCTACTCGTGGCGCAGGGCCACGGCCGGGGGCGAGAGCGGCCGCTACATGGTCTCCCCCGGCGCGACGTGGATGGACGACGCCCAGCGCGCGGAGCGGCTGCGCGGGAACTGCCGGGCCTGGACCCGCGTCGTCGCGGCCCACGAGACCTGGCCGGGCCACCACCTGCAGTTCTGGGTCTCCGACCACGAGTCCTCCCGCCTGCGGCGCGCCGCGGCGTCCGACTGCTTCGTGGAAGGCTGGGGGCTCTACAGCGAGTGGCTCCTCGACCGGCACGGGTACTTCGACCGGCCCGCGGAGCGCCTCGCCCTCCTCGCCATGCGCGCGTGGCGCGCCTGCCGCGTCGTCCTCGACGTGCGGCTGCACTGCGGCGGCCTGCCTCCGGAGGAGGGGATCGCCTTCCTGGTGGAGAACGCGGCCTCGACCCGGGACGGGGCCACCGCCGAGGTGACGCGCTACATGGCCAACCCCACCCAGCCCTTCTCCTACGCCTGGGGGTGGAGCGAGATCCTCGCCCTGCGCGCCGACGAGGAGGCCCGCCTCGGGGAGCGCTTCGTCGAGCGGGAGTTCCACGACCGGCTGCTCCGCTGCGGCCCGATCCCGTTCCGGTTCGTGCGGCGGCTGTTCGGGCACTAGACCGGCCAGGCGCGCATGGCCGCCGCCGCCGTCCGCCTCAAGCTGGCGCGGCCCGCCCCGTCCCGCGCCCGGATCGACATCCCCTGGACGACGGTCGTGTAGAAGGCGGCGAGCGCAGAGGGGTCGGCGCCGCGGCGGAGGTCCCCCTCCCGGATCCCGCGGGCGATCCGGGCGCGCAGGGCCGCCTCCGCCGCTGCGCGGCGGGCGGCCAGGGCGGCCTGCACGCGCCCGGACGAGGCGGTGCAGTTCACGGCCGCGGTGACCATCATGCAGCCGGGCGGGTGGCCGGGGGCGGCCGCGGAGTCCGCCACCCACCGGAGGAGGCGGGAGACGGCCTCCCTCGCCGTGGAGGCCTCCGCCAGGATCCGGTCCCCCGCTGCGCCCGGGCCCGCCCGGTAGCGATCCGCGGCCTCGAGGAACAGCCGCTCCTTGTCCCCGAAGGCGGCGTAGAGGCTGGGGGGGCTGATCCCCATGGCGGCGGTCAGGTCGCCGACGGTAGTCGCCTCGTACCCGCGATCCCAGAAGACCCGCATGGCGCGGTCGAGCGCGTCCTCACGATCGAAGGACCGCGGACGGCCGCGGGCGGCGCGCTTCTTTTCCATAACGACCGATACTAAATGTTGACGGGGCCGCGCGCAAGCCCTACCATCCCGACCCAGGTTCTGTAACGGTCGATAGGAAAACGATGCGGAGGGGGAAGCCATGAAGGAACTGAAGGGCCGGGTCGCGCTGGTAACCGGGGGCTCCCGCGGCATCGGGGCCGCGGCCGCGAGGGCGCTCGCCGGGGCCGGGGCTGACGTCGCGGTCTCCTACGCCACCTCGGCGGAGAAGGCCGCGGCCGTCGTCCGGGAGCTCGAGGCCATGGGCGTCCGCGCGGCGGCCTTCCGGGCCGACCAGGCGGACCCCGCCCAGGTCGCCGGCCTCGTCGAATCCGTCGTCGGCAGGTTCGGCCGCCTCGACATCCTCGTCAACAACGCCGGCGTCGCCGTCAACGGACCGGTGGACCGGCCCCCGGCGGACGCCGCGGCCCTCGATCGCCAGGTCGCGATCAACTACGGGGGCGTCGCCGCCGCCATCCGGGCCGCGTCCGGGGTCATGAAGGAGGGGGGACGGATCATCACCGTCGGGTCCGGCCTCGCGGATCGCGCCGGGTTCCCGGGCATGGCCGACTACGCGGCGACCAAGGCGGCGATCGCGGGGTACTCCCGCGGGGCGGCCCGGGATCTCGGCCCCAGGGGGATCACCGTGAACGTCGTCCAGCCGGGGCCCGTGGACACCGACATGAACCCCGCCGACGGCGATTTCGCGCCCGCGCTGAGCGCCGCCACCGCCCTCGGCCGCTACGGCCGCCCCGAGGAGGTCGCCGCGGGGATCCTCTTCCTCGCCTCCCCCGGGGCCTCCTACGTCACGGGGGCAATCCTCGACATCGACGGGGGGTTCGGGGCCTAGGCCTACCGCAGCGCCGCGACCCGCCGCCCCGCCATCGCGTAGACCCGCCCGTCGGCCACGAGCGGGCAGGCGACCTCGTCCTCGAGGTCCACCTGCCAGGCGTCGTCGCCGGTCCCGGCGTCGAGGGCCACGAGCCGCGTCCGCGATCCGAAGAGGACCACGTTCCCCGCGACGGCGGGGCTGGAGAGGTGGAAGGTCCCGATCCAGCGGTTCCAGAGGCGGCGGCCCGTCGAAGGGTCGTAGGCCTCGACCTCGAGGGAGTCGAGGGCGAACACGATGGCCCGGGGCGAGACGGCGGGGCCGTCGCCCAGGAACCGGCCCTTCACGGCCCGGGTCCAGAGGACGCGGCCGCTCTCGGCGTCCACGCAGCGAAGCCGCCGTCCGCCGTCGCCGACGATGACCGAGGGCCCCACCGCGGCGGGGGCGAAGGCGACGGCCCCGTCCACCGGCAGCCGCCAGGCGGGCTTCCCCGTCGCCGCGTCCAGGGCGAGGACCTCCGCCGTCCGCAGCCCCGTGACGACCCGTCCCCCCGCGAGCACCGGTGCCGCGCGGCCGGCCCCGCAGCGGTGCTCCCAGCGCCGAGCCCCGGTGTCGGGGTCGAGGGCCACGACCGCCTCGTCCCCGAGGCACGCGTACAGGGTGTTCCCGGCGACGAGGGGGGCCGCGCCGACGCCGTAGGCCGCCGCGACGGACCACGCCTCCGCGCCGTCCGCGAGGCGGAGCGCGACGAGCCCGCGCGCGGTCCCGAGGTAGACGAGCCCCCGCGCCACGACGGGGGAGGCGCGGACGGCGGACCCCAGGCCCGCGCTCCAGAGGAGGGAGAGGTCGGAGGCGCGCAGCACCGTCACGCGGTCCCCCTCGACCGCGACGACGGCCCCCTCGGCGCAGGCGAGCGGCGAGTCCGGGCCGGCGGCCCCGTCGCGCCGTCCCGCGGCCACGTTCCGCGAGTGGAGCACGGCGGGACCGGCGGCGGGGGCGAGGCCGCGGGCGTTCGTGCGGCCCATGTCCCCCTTCAGCGTCGGCCAGCCCGCGGGATCGACGGCGGTGTCGAGCCCCGCCTCGAGGACGACGATCAGGAGCCGGGCGCGGGCGCGGGTCTCCTCGGACCCGTCGCGCGCCGCCGCGCGGAGGTGGGGCAGGGCGCGGGCCCCGAAGGCCCTGAGGCCCGCGGTCGCCGCCTCGCGCCGGGGGAACTCCTGGTCGTCGAGCCCGCGGATCCAGGCCTCCACCTTGCGCACCTCGGCGGGGGCGAGATCCTCGACGGCGGCCGCCGGGACGGCGAGGACCGGGAGCGTCCACGCCAGGAGCCACGCGGCGGCACGGCGTCCCATGGAATCTCCTCCCCGGTCCACCGAGCCTAGACGCCGGGCCGGTTCCCGTCAAGGGGAGGGAAATCCGTTGCCGCCCCGAGCCGCCGCGGTGAGGCTCCCTCCATGGATCGGCCCGCCGCCGCCGCCTTCTTCGATCGCGCCGCCGACGGCTACGCCGCCGCGCGGTACGGCCGGGGGGCGCGGCCGTTCCACCGGGCCTTCTTCGGGACCCGCCTGCGGATGGCGGCCGGGGCCCTCGCCCGCCTCGGCCCCGGTGCCCGGGTCGTGGACGCGGGGTGCGGGCCCTCGCCCCTCGCGCCGGAGCTCCGCCGCCGCGGCGTCTCCGTGGTCGGCGTGGACCTCGCGCCGGGGATGCTGCGGGCGGCCCGCTCCGCGGGGGCGATCCCCGTGCTCGGCGACGCCGGCGCCCTCCCGCTCCGGGACGGATGCGCCGACGGCGTCCTCCTCCTCGGGGTGACGACCTACGCGTCCGACCCGGGACCGCTGCTCCGCGAGGCGGCCCGCGTGCTCAGGCCCGGGGGCGTCCTCGTCGTCACCGCCACCAACGCCGGCGCGCCGGACACGCTGCTGCGCGCCGTCGCCCGCCGCCTCCTCCCCCGCCGGGGGGACCGCGTCCTCGCGTCCGGGGTCCCGGTCCACGCCCACGCCCCGGAGGCGTTCGCGGGAGCGCTGAGGGCCGCGGGGCTCGAGGTCGTCTCCCGCCGGGGGCACAACTTCACGGTGTTCCCGTTCGGCGCGCTCCTGGCGGTCCCCTCCGTCGCCCTCTCCCGCGCCGCCGAGGCCGCGGTCCTGCCGGCGGGACTCGCCTCGGACACGGTCTTCGTCGCGCGCAAGCCCGGCCCCCCGGCCGCCGCCGCTCCCCGGCCGCGCCCGCCCGTGCCCGTGCTCCGGGCCATCGCGCGGCTGAACGTCGGCGGGCCGGCGATGCACGTGGCGCTCCTCTGCGCGGGCCTGGATCGCCGGGGCTTCCGCACGACACTGGTCGCGGGGCGGGTCGAGAAGGGCGAGGCGGACATGACGGACTTCGCCCGCGACCGGGGCGTGGCCCCCGTGGTCGTGCGCGCCCTCGGCCGCTCCGTCTCCCCCCTGGCCGACCTCCGCTCCTTCGGCGAGATGCTGTCGCTCCTGCGCCGGACGCGGCCGGCCATCGTGCACACCCACACCGCCAAGGCGGGCGCGCTCGGGCGCGCGGCGGCCGCCCTCGCCGGGGTCCCGATCCGCATCCACACCTTCCACGGGCACGTCTTCCACGGCTACTTCGGGAGGGCCGGGACGATGGCGGTCCTCCTCGCGGAGAGGCTGCTGGGCTTCCTGACGCACCGGGTCCTGGCGGTCTCCGACGAGGTGGCGAAGGACCTCGGCGAGGTCTACGGGGTCGTGCCGCCGGGGAAGCTGGACGTCGTCCCGCTCGGCCTCGACCTCGCCCCCTTCGCCCGCGCGGGGGCGGGCGAGGGGCGCGGGGAGTTCCGCCGGGAGATCGGCGCGGCGGAGGGGGACCTGCTGGTGGGGATCGTGGGACGGCTCGTCCCCGTGAAGGACCACGCGTTCTTCCTCGACGCCGGCGCCGTCCTCCTGCGGGAGATCCCGCAGGCCCTGCTGGTGATCGTGGGGTCGGGGCCGCTGGAGGCCGACCTGAAGGCGCGGGCGAAGCTCCTCGGGATCGAGCCGCGCTGCCGCTTCCTCGGCTGGCGCCGCGACACCCCTCGCATCTACGCCAACCTCGACTGCGCGGCGCTGACCAGCGCGAACGAGGGGACGCCGGTCGCGCTCATCGAGGCCGCGGCGGCGGGGGTTCCCGTCGTGGCCCGCGCGGTGGGCGGCGTGGCGAGCGCGCTGGCCGGCGTGGAGGAGGCGACCCTCGTCCCCGCGGAGGCGCCCCCCGCGGGCTTCGCCGCGAGCCTCGCCGCGGCGCTCCGCGCCGTCCGCGGCCCCCGAAGGCCGGACGAGGCGGTCGTCCGCCGGTTCTCGGCCGAACGCCTCTGCGACGACGTCGAGCGGGTGTACCGGGAGGAGCTGGCGCGGGTGCGGAAGGGAGGGTCCTGACGGTATCGACCATACTCGAACAATTATCAGAGTATGGTCTACAGAGTTCCGGCCCGCCTTCGTCCCCTACTTCTTCGCGGTCTTCCTGACCTCGTCGCGGAGCTTGCGGAACTCCTCGCGCAGCGCCTCGAGGTCGTCGCGGAGCTTCTTCAGCTCCGCCGGCTTGTCCTTGCCCTCGCGGATCTTCTTCGCGGCCTCCGCGGCCGAGCGGCGGA
>CAZWGT010000221.1:0-6072 GCA_964633345.1 uncultured Planctomycetota bacterium | reverse complement strand
CGGGGACGAGGAGGCGGAGGGCCCCGCCCGTGCGGCGGCGGGGGGCAGGGGGGGATTCGGCGCGGGGGGGGAGGCCGGCGTCGGCCAGGACGGCGGCCCGCGTCGCGGGGAGGGGGGCCAGCCCCTCGGAGGCCGCGGGCAGGTCCCGCGCCAGGAGCCGGAGCCGCTCGAGGTCGGCCCGGCACCCCGCGCAGGCCGCGAGGTGGGCGGCGAGGTCCCCCTCCGGCGGGGCGCCCCGCGCCACGAGGAAGAGGTCCGCGCCCCGGTCGTCGCAGGCGGCGGCGTTCACGCGGGATCCTCCAGCTTCCCGCGGAGGACCCGGACGGCGGCCCACATGCGGGACTTCACCGTGCCCTCGGGGATGCCGAGGATCTCGCCGACCTGCTGGTAGGGCATCTCCTGGAACGCCGCCAGGACGAACACCTCGCGGAGCTTCTCCGAGAGGCCGTCCACGGCGGCGCGGATCCGCCGCCCGGTCTCGGCCCGCTCCGCGTCGTCGGCGGGGGAGGCGCCGCTCCCGGGGAGCCGCCCCGCCAGACCGGTCCCGTCCCCGTCCTCGCCCGCGCCGGGGGCGTCGAGGGAGACCTGGAGGGGGCGGCGCAGGACCTTGGCCCGCTCGTTGATCCAGAGGTTCTTGGCCACCTGGAAGAGGAAGGTCGAGAACTTCGCCCGGACCTCGTCGCGGGGGGCGGCGCGCCAGACCCGGAGGAACGTCTCCTGCATGAAGTCCTCGGCGGCGGCGCGGTCGTAGCAGGCGTGCCAGAAGTACCGGAGGATCGGGCCCGACCAGCGGTCGTACAGGGCCGCGAAGGCCTCCCGGTCCCCCCGCCCCGCGGCGAGCATGTTCCGCTCGTCGGGGCCGAGGGGGGACGGAGTCTCATCCCCGGGTGGAACCGCGGTGGGCGCCCGGGGTTCGGCCCGCCCCTTCACGCTCGGCCGGTCACTTCTGGTCCAGCACCGGCAGGTACCGGCAGGGGACCTGTAGGATGACGCAGGCCGCGGCGGTGCCGAAGGAGCGGCCCACCCCCGTCACCTCCCAGGAGCCGTCGGGGTCCTGGGTCCGGACGAGGTGGTCGCGGACGAGGGGGTAGTACTGCTGCCAGGCCCGGCCCCCGGCGATGTACATCGCCTGGCAGGCGTAGTAGTGGCCGTAGAAGTAGAAGTAGTGGCGCGGGTAGAGGCGGGCGTGCTGCTTGTATTCGTCCAGGATGTACTGGGCCATCTCGGCGATGGTGGGGGGGCGCTCCCCGCCGGCGGCGTACCTCTGGATCCCGTGGTCCCGCGCCCAGGAGACGATGGCCGCGTCGTCGTAGAGCCCCGCCCCGAACAGGGAGGTCATGCCCGCGCCGGTGAGGGCGAGGGAGGCGCGGGTGAAGATCGGGTTGCGCTCGCGGTACTGGTAGCGGAAGGCGCCGCGGCGCATGTCCCCGTCGCCCCGCCAGCCCCAGTTCCCCCCGCCGGACCCGGTGACCGCGGACTCCAGGACGTACTTCAGCGCGGCGTCGATGGCCTTCTGGGGGACGGGGATCCCCTTGTTGCGGGCCGCGCGCAGCGCCATCAGCTGGCAGACGGTGACGGACATGTCGGAGTCGGCGGCGTTGGACTCGTACCGCCACCCCCCCTGGTCGTTCTGGGCGCCGAGGATGAACTTCACCGCCCGCACGAGCTTCTCGCGGACGATCTCGTTCTTCTCCCGGTCGAGGCTCGACCCGTAGACCTCGGCGAGGAACAGCGCCGCGAAGGCGTGGCTGTACATCCGCGTCCCGTTCTCGGAGATGTACCCCTTGTCGCTGACGCAGGAGAGCACGTAGTCGATGGCCCGGTTGAGGGAGTCGCCGTAGGGGCCGCGGCCCGGGAGGTGGCCCCCGGCGAGCATGGCCGTGCCGGCGAGCGCGGTGATTCCCGGGTCCCGGACCGGCCCGAGGGAGGTGATCCGGTACTGCTCGTTCTCCTTGAACCCGACGTTCCCCTCCCAGGCCCCGTCCGCGCGCTGGGTCTTGCGCAGCCACTCCAGGCCCCGGGCGACGGCGTCCTGGGCCTTCGGGGTGAACTCGGCGGGGCCGCCGCCGACGACGTCGGGGACGGGATCGGGCGGCGGCGCCGCGGGGGCGGCGGCGAGGGCCGAGCCGAGGGCGAGGAGCAACGGGATCCCGAGGGAGGTCACGGTCGCCATTCTATACGGGCGCGGAGCCCGGGAGGCGAAAGGCTATCGCCCCCGCACGAGGACGATCCGGTCGCTGGCGAGGACGAGGACTCCCGAGACCGCCGCGGCGATCATGCCCTCCCCGCCGATCCGCCCGCCGGGGTCCTCGAAGCGATCGACCTCGTCCCCCGTGGCGGCGGCCAGGACCGCCGTCCCCGTCGGGCCCTGGCCGGCGCCGAAGTACTTGACGAGGAGGGTGGGCCCCGAGGGGAGGAGTTCGACGAGGGCCGGGGTCTTCGACAGCGGCGCCCGCCAGATCATCTTCCCGTCGGCCGCGGAGCGGGCCTCGACGGCGAGCGCCCCGCGATTGCCGGCGTCCACGGTGAGCCCGTAGACGGCGGCGCCGTCGGTGCGCAGGGTCGTCGTCATCGGGTCGAAGAGGCGCCCCTTCCCGGGGCCCTCGGACCACGCCTCGCGGCCCGTGGCCGCCTCCACGCCGCGCAGGACCCCGCGGTCGTCGAGGACGGCGACCGTCCCGTCCGCGGCGGCGGCGGAGAGGATCCGCGCGCGGTCCGGGGGGGCCCACGCCCAGAGCCGGGTCCCCCGGGCGGGATCGAAGGCCTCGAGGAGGGAATCCCTCCGCACGAGGAGCGGGCCCGACGCGGCGGGGAGGAGTTCGCCCGGCGGCTGGCCCGGTCCCACGAGCGGGATCCAGTACGGCAGGACCTCCCCGTCGGCGGCGGTGAAGAGGCGCAGGACCGGCTCCCGGGTCCCCGTCCCGTCCCAGACGACCGCCCCCCGTCGCGCGTGGAGGCGGGTCGCGTCCCCGTTGACGGGGACCTCCCTCGGCCAGGCCCCGTCCCCGGTCGCCGGATCGAGGGCGACGAGCCAGCCGCCGTCGTTCCCGGAGGAGTCGGAGACCAGGAGCACGACGAGGGAGTCCGCGGCGACGGCGTCCACGGCCGACCCGGGGAGGGTCGCGCGCCACAGGACCTCCCCCGAGGCGGGGTCGATGCCCACGGCCCCGTCGTCCTGGGCGAAGACGAGGACCCCGCCGGCGGAGGTCGCGATCCCGCGGAACTCCGGCCCCGAGAGGGACCAGGACGGGGCGCCCGTGACGGCGTCGAGGGCCTCCAGGCGCGCTCCGCGGACGAGGAAGACCTTCCCCCCCGGCAGGGGATCCCCGGGCGCGTCGAGCACCCGGCCGAACTCCCCGGGGGCCATGGGGCGGCTCCACAGCTCCCGCCACGGGGACGCCGCGGGGAGGCCGGCGGGAGGCGGGGGCGGGGCCTTCATGTCCTCGGCGCGAAGGCGCCGTGCCACCGCCTCGGCCGCGGGCAGGCGCGCCTCCCCGGCGGGGATCGGGACCTCCCCGTGGAGCTGCGCGAGCTTCAGCAGGGTGACGCGGGCGGAGGCGGCGCGGCCCGAGCGGACGAGCCCCTCGGCCATGAGCCACAGGGCCTCCGCCTCGTCGGATTCCGCGAGGCTCCCCTCGAGCAGGCGCCGCAGCGCCGTCACGACGGCGGCCGGGTCCCCGGACTCCAGGCGCAGGCGGGATTCCTCGATGGTGGCCCGGGCCGCGGCCCGGGCGTTGGGCCACCGCTCCGCCACGGCGGCCAGCGCCGCCGGGTCCCGCGCCCGCCGGGCGGCGTCGAGGGCCTCCGCCGCCCTCGCCTCGAAGGGGGCGTACACCGCGGTCCCGTGCAGGGCGATCAGCTGGTCGACGAAGGCCCGGGCGAGCCGTCGGGCGGAATCCCCGAGGAGCAGGGCGGAGGCGGGGCCCTCGAGGATCCGCTGGGCCGTGGCGGCGGCCTCCCCGGGGGATTCCCCCTCCGCCTGCCAGGTGGCCAGGGACCACAGGGCGTAGGCGGCGGCGGTCGAGCGGCCGGACTCCCCGCCGGGCATCTCCGTCTCCCCCTCGAGCACCGCGGCCCCGTGGTCCCGGACGAGGATCTCCACGAGGGCCGCGGCGTGATCGAGGCGGGAGGGGGAGAGGTCCACGAGGGCCTTCGCCCCGCGGAGGAGGACCCCCGCGGCCGCGGCGGAATCGGGGGCGAGCACGGCGGCGGCGGCGAACGCCTCCCGGGCCTCCGCGGCCTTCCCCTCGGCGCAGAGGGTCCCGGCCCGCCGCTCCCGGACGGCGGAGAGGTTGTTCCGGATCTCGCGGCGGCGCGACTCCCGGTCGGCCGGAGGGAGGGTCTCCACCGTGCGCAGCGCCTGCTCGAGGAGGGGGAGCGCGTCGGAGGGCCGGTCGGCGGCGAGGTAGATGCGCGCCGCCTCGAGAAGGGCGTCCACGTCCCCGGGCCGCTCGCGCAGGAGGGCCGACGCCCGGATCCGCACGTCCTCCGGCCGGAAGAACGCCTCGACGGCGTCCAGGCGCACGAGGGCCGAGGCCCCCTCGGTGGCGACGAGGTTCCCCCCCGCGCCCGCCCCGGCGGCCGCGGCCGCCCCGGCGAAGGGGTCGAAGCGCAGCGCCGCGCCCCGGGCCGTCGTGTCGAGGGCGTAGAGGCCGCGGTTGGAGGGGACGAAGAGGGTCGTGCCGCCGAGGACCCCCCTCCCCGCGGAGGATTCCCCCTGGGCGGCGGCGGGGAAGGGGAACTCCCAGACGAGCTTCCCCGAGCGCAGGTCGAAGGCCCGGACCGAGGGGCGGCCGGCGGCGTAGGCCCGCTCGTCGTCGGCCCCGAGGAGGCGGTACATGTGGGGGGACTCCCATCCCCTCCCGTCCCGGCAGGGGACGGCCCACGCCAGCGCCCCCGTGTCGGCGCGCAGCGCCAGCAGGCTCTCCCCGTCGGCGGGGGCGACGAGCACGAGGCCGCCGGCCGCCACGGGGGGGGAGCCGGTCCACGTGAACGCCCGCTCCGGCGTGGACCAGATGTCGTTGTAGAGGGGGACCTCGGTCTGGCGGTAGCCGCGGGTCCAGAGGGGCAGGCCGGTGCCGGGGTCGAGGCAGGAGACGATCCCCATGTTGGTCTGGACGAACAGGCGGGTCCCGTCCGAGGACACCGCCGCCGCGGGGACCTCCTTCACCTTGCGCCCGAAGAGGTTGAGCTCCTGCTGGCCCTGGCCGAGGCGGGTGGCCCAGCGGATCTCCCCGGTGCGGCGGTCGGCGGCGATGCACCACGCGTCGAAGCCCGCGCCCTGGTCGGCGGCGGCCCCGGCGGCGATGACGGAATCCCCGAGGACGAGGGGGGCGCTCGTGAGGTTGAGCATGCGGAGCGCCCCCTTCCACCGCGGGCCGAACCGGGCCGCGTCGCGGTGGGACCACAGCGGCGCCCCCGTGGCGGCGTCGAAGGCGTGGAGCCGGCGCACGGGGATGTGCGGGATGATGTCGATGTCGGCGAAGTGGAACTCCCGCGGGATCTCCCCCTCGGGCCAGACCTGGAGCGGGGCGTAGACGACGCCGTCCGCCACGGCCGGACAGGTGACGAGGGAGCCGTGGGTGCGCGCCTTCTCCATGCGGTCCACCGGCGGCGCCCGGTGCCTCCAGCGCTCCCGCCCCGTGTAGAGGTCCCGCGCGACGACGTCCACGGACCAGTGGTAGTAGAGGACCCCGTCCACGAGGGCCGCGGCCACGGGCTGGGACCGCCGCAGGCTCTCCTGCACGGAGGGCTCCCGCTGGGCCTGGAAGTAGTCCTTCTGGGTCCAGCCGAAGCGGGCGTTCCCCTGGCTCCACCGGGGGGTACCGAGGGGCTCGGCCGCCGGCCCGAGGCCGCGGCGGTCGGGCGCCCCGCCCAGCAGGGGGGTGTCGGAGGCGCGGGGCCCGGGGCCCGCGGCGGCCAGCGCCTCGTCGAGGATCGCGCCGAGGGTCGTCGCCGTCCCGCCGGCCCGCACCGGCTTCCCCGCCGACCCCTCCCACTCCCGGCGGTGGGCGAGGACCCCGGCGCGGTCCCCGGAGCGGGCCAGGGCCCGGGCGGCGCCGGCCGCGGCGG
>CAZWGT010000220.1:0-6102 GCA_964633345.1 uncultured Planctomycetota bacterium | reverse complement strand
CTTCGTGGCCTTGCCGACGCGGTCGCGGAGGTAGAAGAGGCGGGCGCGGCGCACCCGGCCGTGGCGGGTGACCTCGATGGAGGCGACGCGGGGGGAGTGGAGGGGGAAGGTCCGCTCGACGCCCTCGCCGGCGACCACGCGCCGCACGGTGAGGGTCCGGCGGATGCCCGAGCCCTGCTCGCGGATGACGGTGCCGGAGAAGATCTGCACGCGCTCCTTGACCTCGATGCCGCCCTTGCCCGACTTCTCGACGACCTCGGTGATCTTGACGCCGACGTCCACCGTGTCCCCGATGGCGAACGGGGGATAGGGGCTCTTCTCGTAGGCCTTGTCGAGATCCATCAGGATGCGCATGGCGGCTCCTCCCTGGGCGTCTGTTCGTGCGTCCGTTCCGTTTCCGTGTTCCGCTTCCCGGTCCGCTCTTCCGCCCGCGCCCTCCGCCAGGCGCGGATCTTCGCGTGGTCCCCGGAGAGCAGCACCTCGGGCACCCGCAGGCCCCGGTACTCCGGCGGCCTCGTGTAGTGCGGGTACTCGAGGAGCCCCTCCTCGAAGGACTCCTCCAGCGTCGACGTCTCGTCTCCCAGCACGCCCGGCAGGAGCCGCGCGACGGCGTCCACGACCGCCAGCGCCGCGATCTCCCCGCCGCTCAGCACGTAGTCCCCGACGGACAGCTCCTCCGCGCCGAGGACCTCGACCACGCGCTGGTCGATGCCCTCGTAGCGGCCGCACACGAGGACGAGATGCCCCTCGCGGGCGTACTCCTTCGCCACCGCCTGGGTGAAGGTCCTGCCCGACGCGGCCAGGACGACCACCCGTCCGGCCCCGCGCGTCTGGCGCGCCTTCTCGGCGCACAGGACGATCGGGTCCGGCTTCATCACCATGCCCGGGCCTCCCCCGTACGGGCGGTCGTCCACGGTGCGGTGGCGGTCGGAGGTGAAGTCCCGTGGGTTCCAGAGGGCCACGTCCAGGGCCCCCTTCTCCCGCGCGATCCCGAGGATGCTCTCCTTCAGCGCCCCCTCGAGGATGGCGGGAAAGAGCGTCAGGACATCCACCTTCACCGGCCGCCTCCGCCCGGGAATCGGGTCCCCGGCAGTGGTGCAAACCGGCGAGTCTAGCGGTCCTCCCGGAGGAGCCAAGGAAAGGCCGGGGAGGTAGGATCGCCCCCATGTTCACGGGCATCGTCGAGCACGCGGGCACGGTCGTCTCCCTGAAGAAGGCGGGGGAGAAGTCCGTCCTCCGCATCGACCTCGGCCCCGTGGCGAAAGGGTGCAGGGCCGGGGACTCCGTCTCCGTGGCCGGGACCTGCCTGACCCTGGCGGGCGCCCCCGTGAAGGGAATCGGCTCCTTCGAGGCGGTGAAGGAGACTCTTTCCCGGACCACCCTCGGCGGGCTCCGGGCCGGTTCGAAGGTGAACCTCGAGCGGGCGCTGAAGGTGGGGGACCGGCTGGGCGGACACTTCGTGCAGGGGCACGTGGACGGGGTGGGCACGGTGCGGAAGAACGGCGGCCCCGAGGGGGCCTGGGAACTCTCCATCGCGGCCCCGGCCGAGGTCCTGCGGAACCTCATCCCCAAGGGCTCGGTCGGGGTGGACGGCGTGTCCCTCACCGTCGCGTCCCTCGACGCGGAGGGCCTCACCATCGCCCTCATCCCGACGACGCTCTCGGTCACCACCCTCGGCGCGCTCAGGAAGGGGGACCGCGTCAACCTCGAGGCCGACATGCTCGGCAAGTGGGTGCGGAAGCTGATGGAGGAATCGAATCCCCCCTCCCGCATCACCCGCGAGCGGCTCGAGGCCGAGGGATTCGGCTAGAACGTCCGGAACAGGAACCCCGCGAACGTCAGGATGGGCGCGTTCTCCCGCGCCTCCTCGAAGGAGCGCTTGAGGGTGGCGAGGGTCTCGCGGAGGTCGTCGTAGAGGGCCGGGTCGCTGGCGAGCTTGCCGAGGGTCCCCTTGCCCGCCCGGACGTCGGCCACCACCAGGTGCAGTTCGTCGAAGGAGAGCTTCGCGCTCGCCGCCGCCGCCGAGAGGTCGTCGGCCAGCCTCCCGTCGTGCATCAGGCGGTAGACGGTGCCGTTCGGATCGTTCATCCCCTCGGAGAACTTCCGGATGTCCGCCACCGCCGCCTTCGCGTCGTCGAAGAGAGTCCCGTCGTTGGCGAACTTCCAGAGCGACCCGTCCCGGTTGTTCAGGCTCGTCGAGAACGCCTTCACGTCGTCCACGATCGTCTCCACCTTCCTCGCCAGCTCCGCGTCGTTCATCAGCTTCCCGAGGAGCCCCTCGCCGGCGTTGGCCTTGCGCGTCAGGTCCCGGGCGTCGGCCAGGAACCCCTTCACGTTCTCCCGCGTCTCCTCGTCCTTGATGAGCAGCCCCAGCGTCCCCTTCCCCGCGTCCACCTCCTCCGACCAGGCGCGGATGTTGGCCACCGTCTCCCGGAGTTCCTGGATGGCGGCGTTGAAGTCCTCGATGCCCCGGGGCCCCACGAGCGCCTTGCCGAGGAAGGCGGGGCTCTCGTCGGAGGCCTTGACGAACTTGTCCACGACGGTCTCCCCGACGGCGGCCAGGCCGCCGGCCTTCGCGGTCCAGACCCGCGCCTGGATCTCCTCGAAGGTCTTGGGCAGGGCGGGCGAGGCGGTCTTGCGGGTCGTGATCGCGATGATGGCCCCGCCGAGGCTCGACTTCTCCTTCACCTCCACGAGGACCCCCTTCGAGAGGTCGAGGTCCCCGAGCCGGTGCTTCATCGCGGCCGTGGCCGTCACGGTGCCGTCGGGGGCGATGGCGATCTCCTTGACCGTGCCCGAGGGCAGCCCGTTCAGCCAGACCTCCGACCCCGTCGTGAGGCCGGCCACGTCGTCGAAGCGGAACTCCGCCTTCTCCTTCCTCTGGAAGGCGTCGTTGCCGAGGACGAAGGTGATCACCCCCAGCGCCCCCAGCAGCAGGAAGAAGACGATCCCGACGATGAACTCGCGGCCTTGGCTGCGCATGGGTCCTCCTCAATCGGGGACGTCGTCCCCGGGGTCGGCGTTCAGGAAGCGGCGGACGGGCTCCAGATCCAGGGCCCGGAACTCCTCCTTCGGGGCGCAGGCGACGATGCGCCCCCGGTGCAGCATCGCGATCCTGTCGGCGATCCGGAACGCGGAATCGAGATCGTGGGAGATCACGACGGACGTGAGGCCGGTGCGGTCCCGCGTGCCCCTGATGACCCGGTCGATGGACGCCGTGGTGACGGGGTCGAGGCCCGTGGTGGGCTCGTCGTAGAGGATGGCGTTGGGCTCCTGCACGAGGGCGCGGGCGAGGGCGACCCGCTTGCGCATGCCCCCGGAGAGCTGGTCCGGCATGAGGGGGCCGGCCTCGGGGAGGCCCACCAGCGCCAGGGCCTCGCGGGAGCGACCCTCGACCTCCCCCGGCGGGCAGAGGTCGTGCTCGAGGAGGGGCAGGGCGACGTTCTCCGCGGCGGAGAGCCAGTTGATGAGGGCCCCGGACTGGAACACGTAGCCGAACTTCCTCCGGAGGTGGCGGAGGCTCCGCTCGTCCAGGGCGAGCACGTCCTGCTTGAAGACGGTGACCGCGCCCGCGTCGGGCCGCACCAGCCCGCACATCACCTTCAGCGTCAGGCTCTTCCCGGCCCCGGAGCCGCCGAGGATGACGAGGATCTCCGACCTGCGGATCTCGAGATCCACGCCGTCGAGGATCACCTTCCCGTCGAAGGCCTTGCGCACCCCCTCGAGGCGGATGACGGTGCGGGCCGGGGCGGCGGGGGGGGCCTCAGGCGCCATAGAACATCCAGGTCATGTAGTAGCCGAGGACGAGGATGAGGACGACGGAGGCGACGACGGCGCGGCGCACCGCGCGGCCGACGCCGAGGGCGCCGCCCGACGTCTGCAGCCCCTGGGCGCAGCCCACGACCCCGATGAGGACGCCGAAGACGAAGGCCTTGAAGAGCCCCGTGTAGACGTGCTTGGAGAGGAAGCCCAGGACGTGGTCCCCCGAGAGGGTCTTCTGCACCCCGTCGAAGTAGGTCCCGTAGGAGACGCCGAGCTGGGAGCGGGCGACGATGGCGCCGCCGAGGGTCCCGAAGCAGTCGGTGAGGACGGTCAGGAGGACGCACATGATCGCGAGCGCGACGACCCGGGGGAGGACGAGGTAGCGGATGGGATCGATGCCCATCATGTCGAGGGCGTCCACCTCCTCGGAGACCCGCATCGTGCCGATCTCCGCGGCGCAGGCGGAGCCCGCCGTCGCCGTGAGCACGATGGCGGTGATGAACGGCCCCATCTCCCGGAACATCGAGGCCGCCACGATCCGCCCGATGAGGGACTCCTGCCCGAAGACCTTGATCTCCACGCCCGCCTGCAGGGAGACGATCATCCCCATGAAGACGGCCACGAGGGTGACCACGGGAATCGCCTTCACGCCGTGGTCGTACATCTGGCCGAGGACGGCGCGGAACTCCCGGGCGGGGTGGCGGGGGTTGAAGAGGCGGCGCACCGCCTTCCAGAGGACCTCGAGGGCGAAGCCGGCCCCGAGGACGGTGCCGACGCTCGTCTCCCCGATCTTCCGGATCATGCCGACGATCAAGGTCCGCCTCCCGAGAGGGGGATCCTAAGGAACCAGAGGAGCCTCAGGGAGGATCGCCCCCCCGGCTCCGTCTCCCCCCCGAGGAGGCCCTCGAGGATCGACCACGACTGGCCCGTCCCGTCCCGGTCGGCCCGCATCACGAGGGGGATGCGGTGGTGCTCCTCCTCCGGCCCGGTGCGGGAGCGGATCATCGAGAAGAGGAGATCCGTGGATCGGGAGCCGTCGGGGTCCCGGCGCACCCGCGCGAGCTCGAAGAAGACCCCCCAGGACGCGTCGAACTCCGGCCACCGGAACCACGGGATCGGGGAGAGGGCCGACCAGCCGGAGGTCCCGTCCCTCCGCCGCTCCCCCTCGGCGAGCGGCCAGAGCTTCCACCAGCGGTCCACGGGCTCCCCGCCGACGGTCTCGTGGACGACGCTGCGGTAGATCGGCGTGATCGCCGTCCCCTTCTCCCGGAGCCCCGATTCGGCGACGTCCCACGTGAACACGAGCGGCCAGGCGTAGAACCGCGTGTGGTTCTCGTCCTTGCGGTCGTAGGCCCCGTAGAAGGGCCAGAGCCAGAGGAGTTCCGAGGTGAGGATCGGGTTGCCCGCCCGGTCGCGCTCCTCCCACTCCATGCGCCTGCGGAAGAGCGGGAACGGGATCGACCGCTCCCAGGCCCGCGGCCCGTCGGCCCACGTGAAGAGGGGCCAGAGGACCACGGAGGAGCGCTGCTCGTCGTTGACCGACCACTCGTGGCCGGCGAGCGGCCAGACCGCCCAGGACCTCGTGGGGTGGGCCTTGTTCAGATCCTCGGCGTTCCAGTGGACGATCGGCCACAGGGCCGTGTGCCTCTCGAACAGGCCCTCGTGGAAGTTCTCCCCGTAGAAGGGCCAGAACCGCCAGGCGTGCAGGTCCTTCCCGTCGGAGCCCCAGTGGACGAGGGGCCACAGGACGTGGTTCCCGCGCCAGTCGTCGTTCTCGGTCCGCACGTAGAGCGGGAAGAGCACCACGGTGAGCCGCTCGTCGAGGAGCTTCTGGTGGAGGGTCCCCCCGAAGGGGAAGAAGAGGAAGTAGCCCCCCTCGGCCGGGTCCGACCCCCAGAGGAGGAACGGCAGGAGCGCGGTGTCGGAGTCCACGGAGCCGTCGGCGCGCGTGAACTCGTCGTGCCAGTAGATCGGGAACAGCCGCGTCAGCACCTCCCCCTTCTCCCGCCGCGTGCGGTAGAGGGGGTAGAGGATCTCCGTCCCCGCCGCCGCGTCGGACTCGAAGGATCGCCAGAGGGGGCGGACGCCCGTCGTGCGCAGGCCCGTCGATTCCTCCCCGTGGCCGAAGGGCAGGACGACGTCCGTCAGGAGGGGGGCCGAGGGGACGGGGCGCGCCCGCTCGTACGCGGGCGCGGCCCGGCCCGCGTCCCCCCCCCGGCCGGGCACGGCGCAGCCCGCCGCCGCCAGGGCCGCGAGGAGGAGGGGGAGGGAGGCTCGAAGGGGCGGGGATCCCATGCCGGGGGCCATCTTCCGGGGCCGGCGGGGGGTGCTACCATGATT
>CAZWGT010000219.1:3353-6192 GCA_964633345.1 uncultured Planctomycetota bacterium | reverse complement strand
GGCGCCGTCCCGCCACCCTTTCGTTGACGTTCGACCCCCCCCGGGAGGAGCGGGCCGCCCTCTTGGCCCGCACCTCCCGGGCGGAACGGCCGCACCACTCCGCGGGAACGAACCGGCCTCCGGTTTACAATCCCCGCGGGCAGCGCCGGGGGGACGCCGATGGCCGGGCCGATCGTTCCGCCGACGGAGGACCGCAACCCCCGATCGGCCGGGCTCGACCGGTTGCCGATGCGCCGCATCCTCGAGGTCCTCAACGACGAGGACCGCTCCGTGGGAGTGGCCGTCTCCCGCGCGATCCCCGACATCGAGCGGGCCGACGAGCACGCCTTCGACGCCCTCTCCCGCGGCGGCCGCCTCGTCTACTTCGGCGCCGGCACGAGCGGGCGGCTGGCCGCCCTCGACGCCGCCGAGATCCCGCCCACCTTCGGGATGGAGGCGGGACGGGTCGTCGCGGTGATGGCCGGGGGGCCGGGGGCCCTCCAGCAGGCCGTCGAGGGGGCCGAGGACGACGCCCTCGAGGGAGTCGCGCGGGCGAGGGACCTCGCCGTCGGCCCCGCCGACTGCGTGGTGGGGGTGACCGCCTCGGGCACGACGCGCTTCGTGCTCGGCGCCCTCGGCGAGGCCAGGGAGAAGGGGGCCTCGACGGTGCTCCTGACCTGCGGCCACCGGCCGGGGCCGGGCCTGTGGCACGCGGTGATCGCCGTGGACACGGGGCCCGAGGCGGTCGCGGGCTCCACGCGCCTGAAGGCCGGGACCGCGACCAAGATGGTCCTCAACATGATCTCGACGGCGGCGATGGTCCGCCTCGGCCGGGTCCACGACAACCTGATGGTCGGCGTCGTCGCCACCAACGAGAAGCTCCGCCGCCGCGCGCTCCGCATCGTGGAGACCGTGGCCGGCGTGCCCCCGGCCCGGGCGAGGGAGGCCCTCGACCTCTGCCTCGGCGACACGAAGGCCGCCATCGTCCACCTCGTGCGGGGCGTCGACGCGGCCGCCGCCCGCGAGCGACTGGCCTCCCGTGGCGGCAGCCTCCGAAGGGCCCTGGAGGAGGCGTGAGGCGGGCGGGGGTCGGCGTCGGCCTCATGTCGGGCACGAGCATGGACGGCGTGGACGCGGCGGTCTGCCGCGTCGCGGGCAGCGGGGCCGGGGCCCGGCTCCGCGTCCTCGGCTTCCTCCACCGCCCCTACCCCCGCCGCCTCCGGGAGCGCCTGCGCGCCCTGGCCGAGGGGGGGACGACGGCCCGGGAGGTGTGCCTCCTGAACGACGCGGTGGGGGAGGCCTTCGCCGATGCGGCGGAGGCGGCGGCGCGGGCCGCGGGCGTGCGGCCCGACTTCGCCGGCTCCCACGGGCAGACGATCTGGCACGAGCCGGGCCGCGGGGGGCGGCGCACCGCCACCCTGCAGATCGGGGAGGCCTCCCTCGTCGCCGAGCGACTCGGCTGCCCCGTCGTGAGCGACTTCCGTCCGAGGGACTGCGCCGCCGGCGGACAGGGGGCCCCCCTCGTGCCCTACGCCGACTGGGTCCTGTTCCGCCGGCCGGGGCGGGTCCTGGCGATCCAGAACCTCGGGGGGATCGGCAACGTGACCGTGGTGACCCCGGACCTGGGCGGGGTCTTCGCCTTCGACACGGGGCCCGCCAACCTCCCCGTCGACGAGGCGGTCCGCGCGATCACCGGCGGCCGGGAGGCCTTCGACCGCGGCGGCCGCCGCGCCGCCCGGGGCCGGGTGGACGCCGGGCTCCTCCGGGACCTCCTCCGCCACCCCTTCCTCCGCCGGCGCCCCCCGCGCTCCTCGGGCCGCGAGGAGTTCGGGGGCCGCTTCGTGGCCGGGCTCCGGCGGCGGCGCCTGCGCCCCGACGACCTCGTGGCGACCCTCACCCGCTTCTCCGCCGCGGCCACCGCCGACGCCTACCGCCGATTCGTCCTCCCCCGGGCCCGCCTCGACGGGGTCCTCCTCTGCGGGGGCGGGGCCCGCAACCCCGTCCTCGTCGCCCACCTCCGCGGGCTCCTCGCCCCGATTCCCGTGGGGTTCACCGAAGACGCGGGCCTCCCCGGACCGATGAAGGAGGCGGCCTCCTTCGCCCTGCTGGCGGCGGAGACCCTCGCGGGTGTACCCTCCAGCGTCCCGGCGGCGACGGGGGCGGCCCGTCCCGTCCTCCTCGGAAAGGTGACCCGTTGAAGGAAGCCCTGGCCGACCGCATCGCCCGCCTCGTGGTGATCCCCGTGCGCCTCCCCGGGGACTACGGGAGGCTCGAGGAGCTGCGCCGGCGCGTGGGGGTGGACGGCGTCGGCGGCCTGCTCCTGTTCGGCGGCGACCTCGACCTGACGCCCCGCTTCCTGAAGACCCTGCGGGAGTCCGCGCGCCACCCCCTCCTCGTCATGAGCGACGTGGAGCGGGGCGTGGGCCAGCAGATCGACGGCTGCCTCCGCCACCCGCCCAACATGGCCCTCGGGGCGCTGCGGGACGCCAGCGCCGCCTACGCCCTCGGGGCGGCCACCGCGCTGGAGTGCCGGCGGGTCGGCATCGACATGGCCCTCTCCCCGGTCCTCGACCTCTACAACGAGGCCCGCAACCCCATCATCGGGACCCGCTCCTTCGGCGAGGACCCGGAACTCGTCGTCAGCCTCGGCGTGGCCTGGATCGAGGGGTGCCAGGAGGAGGGGGTTCTGGCCTGCGCCAAGCACTTCCCCGGCCACGGCCGGACCCTCCTCGACAGCCACGACGCGCTGCCCCGCGTCGAGGCCTCGGCGAGGGAGCTCCGGACCCGGGATCTCGTGCCCTTCGCCCGGGCGGCGGCGGCGGAGGTGGCGGCGGTGATGACGGCCCACGTCGCCTACCCC
>CAZWGT010000219.1:0-3343 GCA_964633345.1 uncultured Planctomycetota bacterium | reverse complement strand
CCAGCCCCGACACCCCGGCCACCCTCTCGCGCCGGATCATGACCGGCATCCTGCGGGAGGAGCTGGCCTACGGCGGGCTCGTCATGACCGACGCCCTCATCATGGAGGGGGTCCGCAAGGCGGCCGGCGAGGGGGGAGCGGCGGTGGAGGCCCTGGCGGCGGGCTGCGACATCCTCCTCTGCCCGACCGACCACCGGGAGATCATCGACGCCGTCGCCCGGGCCGTGGACGAGGGCCGCCTCGAGGGGGCGGCGGTGGAGACGGCCGTCTCCCGGCTGGAGGCCGCCCTCGCCGTCCTCCGGGACCGCCCCACGGCCCGGGAGGTCGGGGGGATGGACGACTACCGCGTGTTCGCCATGGCCAAGGCCTCGGTGGCGACCCTCCGGGACCCCGGCCGCCGGCTCCCCCTGCCCGCGGGGGCGGAGTCCCTGGCCGTGATCCTGGACGACGACGACCGGGCGGGCCGGGAGGAGCCGATCCTCGAGCGCCGGGAGGAGTTCCGGGCGGGGATCCTCCGCCGGACCCCGAAAGCGGCCGATCCCATGGAGGTGTTCGGCCGGGCCGCCGTCGCGGAGCGGGTGTTCGTCTTCCTCTACGGGGACGTGCGGGCGTGGAAGGGGCGGGCCGGGCTGGCCCCGGAGCTCGCCTCCCTCCTGGAAGGGCTCCAGGAGCGGTGCTCCGACCGCGCGGTCATCGTCTCCTTCGGCAACCCCGGGCTGGCGGGCCCCCCCGGAAGGTCGGCGGCCGTCTGCGCCTGGGACGACGCCCCCGTGGTCCAGCGCGCGACCCTCGATCTTCTCCTGTCCGGCCGCTCGCCGACCGGCCAGCCGCCCTACGGACCCGATCCGCTCCGGTAGGCCCGCGCGGCGGGGGTTTTCTGTTGACCCTCCGGGACCGAGGGCTAGGATTCGCCTCCGCTTCTCGAAGGAAGGGGCGGACCATCCGATCGGTCCGCCTGGGCACGGCACCGACGTGGGCACCGGGGCGGGCGCCCAGGACCACGACGACCGGTATCCGGGATCGTCAGGTAGCCGCGGATCCTCGACACCAGGATGGGAGGAACGAAGATGAGGCTTGCGGGCAGGGCTTCCGTGGCCGCGTCGCTCGTCGTGGGGCTCGTCGCCGGGTTCTCCGCCGTCTCCCCCGTGCGCGCGCAGGACGCGGGGAAGGTGAAGGAACTCTTCGACGCCGGGATTTCGGCGCTGGAGAAGGGCGACTACGAGGGAGCCCTGGCCAAGTTCAAGGCCCTGTTCCAGGAGGATCCGAACCAGGCGCAGATCCTGGACCTCATCCGGACGACGGAGAACAAGAACTTCCTCAAGATGCTCATGAAGGGCGGCGAGTACGAGCAGGCCGCCAAGTACTTCCTCTCCCGCGGCCACGAGGCCATGAAGGCCCGCAGCCGCGACCGGGAGAAGATCCTCGGCCTGGTCGAGACCGCCGTCAAGGACGCCGACCTCGAGAAGCGCCGCAACGCCTCCCGCCAGATCATGGCCGAGCACGGAGCCTTCGCCATCCCCGAGCTCGTGAAGTACCTCGGCTCCAACGACACCGACGAGCGGGTCCGGGCCATCTTCGTCATCGAGGACATCGGCATCGAGTCGGTCCTCCCCCTGGCCGAGGTCCTCGCCAGCCCCGACGCCCAGGTCCGCCAGTCCACGGTCATCGCCCTGCGCAAGCTCCTCGACCCCCGCGCCTACCCGGTCCTCGAGTACCTCGCGAAGTCCAAGGACCAGCCGGACTCGGTCCGCCGCGCGGCCGAGAACGCCGTCAAGTCGATGGCGGAGACCCTCGGGACCAAGGGCACGGACCCCGAGGCCGCGTTCCTGAAGCTCGCGGACCTCTACTACACCAAGGCGCCCGACGTGCTCCGCGAGCTCGGCTCCCAGAACATCATGTGGAAGTGGGAGGAGGGGCAGCTCAAGTACTCCGACTGCCCGGCGTTCCTCTACCACCTCCGCCTCGCCGAGAAGGCCTGCAACATGGCCCTCGTCGCCAACCCGCTGTCCGCCAACGCCCGCTCGATGCTCGCCATCGTCTACGCCGGCCAGCAGGTCTCCCTCGCCAGCGCGCCCAAGGAGTGGCAGGACTCCGAGGCCGGCAAGGCCGAGATGGCCCGCCTCGCCATGGCCGACGCCGCCATCCGCTCCGGAGGCGTGGGCACCCTGATGGGGGCGCTGGGCATCGCGCTCAAGTACAACGACGCCCCCGTGGCCTCCGCCATCATGCGGGCGCTGCCGACCTACGCGAACGTCCCCATGGACGCGAACTCGACCCTGGTCAAGGCGTTCGAGGCCCAGGACCAGCGCATCCGCTGGACCGCGGCCCTCACGGCCGTGCGCCTCGCCCCGAAGGCCGCCTTCCCCCGCAGCGAGATGGTGGTCCAGCTCCTCTCCGACGCCGCCTCCCTCTCCAGCGTCCGCCAGGTCCTGGTGGTCTGCGACGACACCAAGGCCGCCGTCCAGATGCAGAACGAGATGACCGCCGCCGGGATGCACGTCGTGGTCTCCCGCACCGGCGCCGACGGCCTCGTCCGCTCCAAGCAGGTCCCCTTCGACGTGGTCGTGGTCGCCGCGGGCCTCAAGGACATGATGGCCCAGCAGGTCATCAACGAGATCCGGCGCGACTTCCGCACCCGGGCGACCCCGGTCGTCCTGGCCACCGCCGAGGCCAACGCCGAGAAGGAGAAGAGCCTCTACGCCGACACCGTCCAGGGCATCGTGACCATGCCCCTGTCGGCCAACGCCTACGTCCCCGTCGTGAAGGACGCCGCCGCGAAGAGCCCGCTCGACGACCGCGCCCGCGCGCTCGAGATGTCCGAGGAGGCCTGCTCCGTCCTCGCCGAGGCCTCCCCGTCCACCGTCTTCGACTTCTCCAAGGCCCAGGCCGCCCTCGCCGGCACCCTGGCCACCGACAAGCCGGAGTCCCTGAAGATGAAGGCCCTCGCCGGCCTGAAGAAGTGGGGCGGCGAGCCCGCCCTCAAGGGTCTGCTCGAGGCGGTGGCCAACTCGGCCAACCCCGAGGGCATCCGCGCCGAGTCGGCCCGCGTGGCCGGCTTCATCCTGAGCGGCAAGACCCCGACCGCGAACGCGGTCGAGGTCCTCATGGCCGGCCTGGCCGACGCGTCCATCCCCGTCCGCACCGCCTGCGCCGGCGCCCTCGGCGGGGCCAACCTCACCCCCCAGCAGAAGCAGGAGCTGGTGATGAGGGCCAAGCTCTAGGCCTCCGTTTCCGAGACTTCCCCCCGGGCGGCCGGCGAAATAAGGCCCCCCCGGTGGGTTCGGGGGCAGACCCCAACGGGCCCGGGTCAGACCCACCCGGGGGCGAGCCCCCCCCCCGCCCC
>CAZWGT010000218.1:3333-6217 GCA_964633345.1 uncultured Planctomycetota bacterium | reverse complement strand
GAGGAGGGCATCGTGCCGGGCGGCGGGACGACGCTGCTGCGCCTGGCGGCCGGCCTCGACCCCCTCATCAAGGACCTGCGCGACGACGAGCGCATCGGCGCCCGCGTCGTCCAGCAGGCGCTGAAGGCCCCGGCCTTCTGGATCGCCGAGAACACCGGGCGCGACGGCTCGGTGGTCATCGCGGAGATCCTCGAGAGCAAGGCCCCCCTCGGCTTCGACGCCGCGACGGGGGAGTTCGTGGACCTGTGGAAGGCGGGCATCGTGGACCCGGCCAAGGTCACCCGGTCGGCCCTCCAGAACGCCGCCTCCATCGCCTCGCTCCTGCTCACCACCTCCGTGATGGTCACGGAACTGAAGGACAAGGACCGCTCCAGGGCCGTCGCCGGCGCGATCCTCTAGGCCGCGGGCGGGCCGCATGGACAGCCGCCGCGACTACTACGAGGTGCTCGACGTCCCCCGGGACGCCGACGAGGACGCCATCAAGAAGGCCTACCGCAAGGCGGCCCTCCGGTGGCATCCCGACCGCAACCCCGGCGACGGGGCGGCGGGGGAGCGCTTCAAGGAGGTCGCGGAGGCCTACCAGGTCCTCGGCGACGCGGCCAAGCGCCAGGCCTACGACCGCTACGGGCACGCCGGCGTCCAGCAGGGCGGCGGCCCCGGCGGGGGGCCGGGCTTCGAGGGCGGCGTCTCCCCCGAGGACCTCTTCGCCTCCTTCTTCGGCGGCGGCGGCGGGGTCTTCGAGGAGATGTTCGGCGGCGGGGGCCGCGGCTCCGGCCGCGGGGCGCACCTCGTCGTCGCCCAGGAGATCTCCTTCGAGGAGATGGCCCGGGGCACGGAGAAGACCCTGCGCATCCGCCGCCGCGACGCCTGCGCGCCCTGCGGCGGGTCCGGCGCGAAGGCGGGGACGAAGCCCGCCTCCTGCCCGACCTGCGGCGGATCCGGCGCGGTCCAGCGCTCGGCGGGCTTCTTCGCGCTCCGCACGACCTGCCCCCGCTGCCGCGGCCGCGGACAGGTGGTCAAGGACCCCTGCCCCTCCTGCCGGGGGGAGGGCCGCGTCCAGGGCCAGCACGAGATCACGATCCGCGTGCCCGCCGGCGTGGAGGACGGGACGCGCCTCAGGGTCTCCGGCGAGGGCGAGGCCGGCGAGGGGGGCGGGCCCGCGGGGGACCTCTACGTGGAGATCCACGTCCGGCCCCACCCCCTCTTCGAGCGGGACGGGGCCGACGTCTACTGCCTCGTGCCCATCTCCTTCGCCCGCGCCGCCCTCGGCGGCGACGTCGAGGTCCCGACGCTGCAGGGCAAGTCCACGCTGAAGGTCCCCGCGGGGACGCAGTCGGGGCAGGTGCTGCGCATGCGCGGCATCGGCATCCCCGACCCGCGGGGCCGCGGCGGGCGCGGGGACGAGATGGTGCGCGTCGTCGTGGAGGTCCCGAAGAAGCTCTCCAGGCGCGAGACGGAGCTCCTCCGCGAGCTGGAGGGGCACCAGGAGGCGCACCCGGGCGAGGCGCGGAAGTCGTTCCTCGACAAGCTCAAGGACCTCCTCGGCGGGACATCTCCATGACGAAGAAGGACCAGGACCGGGACGCGGCGCCTCCTCCGGAGGAGGGACGCGCCTCCCCCGAGGCGGCCGGGGCCTCCCCCGACCTCCCCCTGCTGGGGCCCGAGGAGTTCCGCGCCCTCCTCGGGAGGGCGGCGGAGCGGGACGCGCTGGAGGTGCGCTTCCTCCGCGCCCAGGCCGACCTCGAGAACTTCCGACGCCGCGAGTCCCAGGAGCGCCGCCGCGCCGCCGAGGACGAGGCCGACCGCGCGCTCGGCCCGGTGCTCGACGCGCTGGACTCCTTCACCCGCGCGGTGGAGGCCGCGGAGAAGGGGCAGGACTTCCGGGCGCTGCTGGACGGCGTGAACCTGGCGTTCCGCGAGCTGGAGCGGCGCCTCGGCGACGCCGGGGTGACGCGCATCGAGGGGGTGGGGCAGCCGCTCGACCCCTCGCTCCACGCGGCGGTCCTGCAGGAGGCGACCGCCGACCACCCGCCGCTGACGGTCCTCCAGGTCTTCGCCCACGGGTGGCGGCGGGGGGAGCGGGTGCTGCGGCCGGCGCAGGTGAAGGTGGCCGCGCCTCCCGAGGGGGGGAAGGGAGCCTGATGCCGACCTACGAGTACGTCTGCTCCGCCTGCGATCACCGGTTCGAGGACTTCGAGTCGATGACGGCGAAGCCCCAGGTGAAGTGCCCGGGGTGCGGGAAGCGGAAGCTGCGGCGGCTGTTCGGGACGGGCGCGGGGATCATCTTCAAGGGCTCGGGGTTCTACGAGACCGACTACAAGAAGAAGACCGGCGCCCCCTCGGCGAGCGAGACGGCGGGGAAGAAGGCGGACGCCGACGCGAAGGCCGGGACGAAGCCGGAGGCGAAGTCCGAGTCCAAGGCGGAATCGAAGGCGGAGTCGAAGCCGGCCCCGAAGCCGCCCGCGAAGAAGGACTCGAAGAAGAAGGACTGAGCGTGGGCACCGGGGTCCGCCTCGCGAAGTGCCCGTCCTGCAAGGGCCCCGTCCCCGCGGACGCGAAGCACCTCCCCTTCTGCTCCGACCGCTGCCGCCTCGTGGACCTCGGGCGGTGGTTCCACGGGGACTACACGGTCAGCCGGCCGCTGCGGCCGGGGGACCTCCCGCCGGAGGGGGCGCCGGAGGAGGAGTAGCCGGTCCCACGCCCCGCCGCTACTCCCCGAGGATCCGCACCGCGTCGGCGACGTCGTCGCGGCCGCCGATGAAGATGGGGGTGCGCTGGTGGACGGCCATGGCCGCCACCTCGAGGATGCGGCCGGTCCCGGTGCTCGCCGCGCCGCCGGCCTTCTCGGCGATGAAGGCGAGCGGGGCCGCCTCGTAGAGGATCC
>CAZWGT010000218.1:0-3323 GCA_964633345.1 uncultured Planctomycetota bacterium | reverse complement strand
TCCGGATCTTCCCCTCGGGCTTCTCCGCCTCGCCGGGGTAGCAGAAGATCCCCCCCTTGACGAGCGTCCGGTGGAAGTCGGCCACCAGCGACCCGATGTAGCGGGAGGTCTTCAGCTCCCCGACCTCGCCCGTCCGCAGGCGCTCCACCAGCCGCCGCGCGGGGGGGGCCCACTTGCGGAAGTTCGCCTCGTTCACGCTGTAGACCGGCCCGCGCGGGGGGATCGACACCCTCTCGGCCGTGAGGAGGAACTCCCCGGTGACGGGGTCCTGCGTGTAGACGTCCACGCCGGTCATCGTCGCCAGCACCAGCACCGAGGCCGGCCCGTAGAGGACGTACCCCGCGGCGAGGAGATGCGTCCCGGCGCGGAGGAGATCCTCCATCCGCGGCGCGCGCGTCGCGTCGGCCCGCTTCTGGATGGAGAAGATCGTCCCCACCGTCACGTCCACCTCGAGGTTGGCCGATCCGTCGATGGGGTCGAAGCAGACCACGTAGTCGGCCTTCGACGAGCCCTCGCCGGCGGGCAGGTAGGGCTCCTCCATCTCCTCGGAGACGATGGCGGCGGCCAGGCCCGCGTGGTCGAACACGTGGCAGAACGCGTCGTTGGCGAACTGGTCGAGGCGCTTCACCTCGTCCCCGTGGTGGCCCACGGTCCCGGAGTTGCCGTACTTCCCGCCGAGGCCGGCGCGGCGGCACTCCGACCCGATGATCTTGCAGGCGCCGGCGATCTGCACCAGCAGGGTGGAGAACTCCCCGCGCGCCCCGGGGTGGGCCCCCTGGTGGCGGAGGATGTGGTGGGTGAGGGTGTCGCGGAAGCCGCTCATGGGAGGAGGGTACCGCGGTATCCTCTCCCGCCGAAGGAGGACCTCCCATGCCCCACACCGAGAACGTGCGCCGCATCCTCTCCTGGTACCGCGGCGAGGGCCCGGCCGTCCTGACCAACCTCGCCCGCATCCTCAACCACGGCACCCTCGGCGGCACGGGGAAGCTCGTCATCCTCCCCGTGGACCAGGGCCTCGAGCACGGGCCCCACCGCTCCTTCCTCCCCAACCCGGCCGGCTTCGACCCGAACTACCACTTCGATCTCGCCGTCGCCGCGGGCTGCAACGCCTACGCCGCCCCCCTCGGCTTCCTCGAGGCGGGGGCCGCGGAGCACGCGGGCGAGGTCCCCCTCATCCTCAAGTGCAACTCCTCCGACCTCCTCGGCGGGCCGGACGGGCCGTGGTCGGCGGTGACGGGGACGGCGCGGGACGCTCTGCGCCTCGGCTGCTCGGCCGTCGGCTTCACCATCTACCCGGGCTCCAACTTCCGCAACGAGCAGGAGGGGGAGGTCCGGGAGCTCATCGCGGAGGCGCGATCCCTCGGCCTGCCGACGGTCATCTGGTCCTACCCGCGCGGGCCGAAGATCCCGAAGGAGGCGGAGACGGCGCTGGACGTGGTGGGGTACGCGGCCCACATCGCCGCGCAGCTCGGCGCCCACGTGATCAAGGTCAAGCCGCCCGCCGCCCTCATCGGCACCGAGGACGCGAAGAAGACCTACGCCAAGCATCCCGTGCCGATGGACACCATGGCCGACCGGATCCGCCACGTGGTGAAGTGCTGCTTCGACGGGCGGCGGATCGTCATCTTCAGCGGCGGCGACGCCAAGGGGAGCGCCGAGATCCTCGCCGAGGTGAAGGGGATCCACGAGGGGGGCGGCTTCGGCTCCATCATGGGCCGCAACGCCTTCCAGCGGCCGAGGACCGAGGCCCTCAAGTTGCTGGCCGACGTCATGAAGGTGTACAACTCCTAGCGACATGCGCATCGGCGACGCCTACCGCTCCCGGAAGACCTCCATGATCCAGAACTGGCTCCCCTTCGCCCTGATCGTCGGCTTCTTCGGGCTGTGGTTCGTCATGAACCGCTGGATCCTCCCGAAGATGGGGATCTCCACCTGAATGTCCGGCGCCTGCCCCGCGGAGCGGGGCGAGAAGGACCCGCCGGCGAAGCCGTAGCCTCTACTCCGTCGGCGGCAGCACCACCCCGTCGAACTCCGCGCGCCCCCCGTCCACGAAGAGGCCGACCGATCCCCGCGCCGGCTCGCCCCCCGGCTCGCACTGGAGGACCTCCCTCCCGCCGACGAGGACGCGGACGGTCCTCCCCTCGATCACCTCGGCGCGGAGGACGGCGCCGTCTCCGGGCGGGCCGTCGGCGGCGGCGACCGGGGCCCAGAGCCCGGCCCGGCGGCGGATCACCTCGATGCGGCCCGCGGGGCGGCGGTAGATCGCCAGGAAGTCCTCCGTGGAGCGGAACGCGAGGACGAGGCCGGCGCTGGCGGGGGAGCGCACCGTCGCCCCGACGAAGGGGTCCCCGGCGGGGGCGGCGCGGGTCCGGAGAAGGGCGACCACCCCGGACTCACCGACGATGGTCGAACCCCGGGCGTCCCAGTGGATCCACTCGATCCGCCACGTCGTCCGGATCCCCGCGAGGAAGCGGTTCGCCGCCTCCCGCGCCGCCCCCCGGTCGGGGCCGAGGACGGCGTCCACCGAGGCGTCCCCCTTGAGCCCCCGCCACAGGCGCCTCTCCGCGGCGCGGAACCGCGCGCGCACCTTCGGGTCGGGGGAGCAGAGCAGCCAGTGCACCGCCGCCCAGGACGGCGGCTTGTCCCCGCCCCGCTTCCCCTCGACGACGGCGACGACGTCGAAGGTCCCCGCCCTCGCCTCGGCGGCCATGTTGGGGATGTCCTGCTCGAGGCCCAGCACGTCGTCGACGCCCGGCTCGAGCGTCGTCCCGTCCCAGCGGTGGTGGCCGAAGTGCTCGGCCAGCCCCTCGCTGTACCAGGGGGGCGTGCGGGCCTGGTTGTCCATGACCGCGAGGAAGTGGAACTGGTGGACGAGCTCGTGGAGGAAGAGGTGCCGGGTGAAGTTCGCCGAGGGCTGCCGCCAGAAGTAGGCCTTCTTCGTCCCCGTCCAGTAGACCCCGCCCGCCGCGAGGGCCCCGGCGTCCACCCCGTCGGCGAGGCCGCCCCTGCGGAAGGACTCCGCGTCGGGCCAGAAGAGCACCTCGAGCTTCCGCCCCTTCGGCGGCTCCGCACCGAAGTGCTCCCGCAGCTTCCCGTGGAGCGCCTCGGCCAGGCGCAGGTACTCCTCCCCCTCGGCGAAGGGGGGCCACGCGGTCAGGCGGTAGTGCTCGGACTCCAGGACGACGGGGTCGGCGGGGTCGCGGGGAGTGGCGGCGAGGAGGGCCGCGAGGAGCAGGAGGTACCGGATCACGGCGAGAGTCTACGGTCCGCGGATACCATGCGCCCCATGCGCCTGCCCCTCGTCGCCATCGTGGGCCGCCCGA
>CAZWGT010000217.1:0-6217 GCA_964633345.1 uncultured Planctomycetota bacterium | reverse complement strand
GAGGACGAGGACCACCTCTCGGCGGTCCGGGAGGTCCTGGAAGCGGTCCCCGTCGGCCTCCTCGTCGTGAACGAGGGGTTCGGCCTGTCGGCCTCCGCCCGCGCCATCCTCGCCGCCGCGGGGCGCGCCGGCGGCCCCGGCCGCCGCGCCGCCGCCGGGGACCTCCTCCGGTGGCCGGGGCTCGATCTCGAGGTCCTCCATCCCCCGCGCGGCTTCTCCCCGCGCCCCTCGGACAACGACGGCTCCCTCGTCCTCCGCGTCCGGATGGAGGGGCTGTCCGCCCTCCTCCCCGGGGACGTCGAGACCGCGGGCGTGCGGACCCTCCTGCTGTCGGCGGCCGACCTCCGCGCCGACGTCCTCGTCCTCCCCCACCACGGCAGCCCCTTCGTCGAGGGGGTGGAGACGCTGGCGGCGGCGACCCGGGCCCGCGTCCTCGTGTCGAGCGCCGGCCGTTCCACGGTGCGGGTGGATCGGGTGGCCTCCCCCTTCGCACCTAGGCTCAGGAGCACGGCGGAGGAGGGGGCGGTGGAGGTGGGAGCGGTGGTGGGGGATCCGTGAACCCGCCCTACTTCGGGCCGGGCGCCTCCCGCTCCATGCCGAGCACCACGGCCACGTCCGCCGCGAATGCCTGCGCCGCCCCGTCGAGCCCCGTCCTGAGCGCCCGCACGACGGCGCCGGGGTTGCGCGCCGCGGCCTTCTCCGTCCGAACGTAGGTGCGGCGGAGGATCTCCTCCCCGTCGGAGGTGCGCACGAGGACGACGCGGACCTCCAGCACCCCCGACCACTCCTTCTCCCCGTCCACCTCTTCGAAGCGGGCGAGGTGGCCGCGCAGCACGTAGTCGGGGTCGGGGACGCGGGGCTCGGTGGCGACGACGGCGCAGGCGCCGGTCCGGACCAGGGCGTCGGCCAGGATCGATCGCACCGCCTCCGCCGGGGGCCGGGCCCAGGAGTAGCGCTCCCACGCCCCGGCCTCCCCGCCCCCCCGCCGCCAGACGATCTCGCGCCGATCCAGGGCGGGGTCCATGGAGAAGGGCTCGACCCAGATCGACTCCGGCCCCTCCGCGTCGGGGGCCGCCGCGGCGGGCAGGGGCGGCTGGAGGTCAAAGGAGCGGACCTCGACGGGCTTGCCCGCGCCGCCGAGGCTGAAGCAGCCGGCGGTCAGCCATCCGAGCAGGACGACGACGGCCCTCTTCACTGGTGATCCTCCGGGAGCGGGGGCATCGGGTCGGGCACCGGCTTCTCCGCCTCGGGGCGGCTGCGGAGGATCCGGCCCGGGTCCTCCTTCAGCAGGCGCGTCGCCTCGCGGACATGGCCCGCCGCGGCGCGGATGTCGGCCAGGGCCGCCCCGACGTCGCGACGCCCGTCCTCGGCGGTCAGCGCGAGCGCGGCGGCGGCCCGGTCGAGGTTCGCCTCGATCCGGCGGAACTCGTCCACCGCGAGGTTCACGCGATCCACGAGCCCCTTGACGTCGGCGGAGGCGACCTTCTCGTTCACCTGGTCGAGGGTGCGCGACGCCTTCCCGGCCAGGCCCCGCAGCTCCGGGTCCCGCAGGGTCTCCTCGAGCGCCGCCACCGCCCGCCGCACCGATTCCCCCGTGGCCTTCACCTCCGCGCCCACGTCGCCGATGGCGCGGCGCACGTCCTCGACCGCCTTCCGGCCCTCCGTGACCGCCGCCGAGCCCTCGTCGAAGATGCCGCCGGCCCGCGCGACCATGCCGTCCACCTTCTCCAGGGTCGAGCGGATGGAGCCGGCCGAGGCGCGGAAATCGGTGATGGCGTAGGTGAGGTTCTCCTCGTTCTTCGCGACGAAGGAGTTCAGCCGGGAGACGAGCTCGCCGAGGTCCTTGGCGATCCCGGCGACCTTCGAGGCGAACCCCGGGTCCGAGGGGATGGCGGTGGAGGGGTCGAGGTCCTCGGCCCCGACGCGGTCGGCGTAGAGCTCCAGGTACGAGATCCCGGTGATCCCCATCGGCTGGAGGAGCGCGCGGGTCCCCTGCTTCATGGGCACGTCGGGGCGGACCTTGAACTTCACCAGGATCCGCCGGAGATCCTCGGGGTCGAAACGGATCTCCGTGACGCTCCCGACGGGAACCCCCTTGTACTTCACGGGGCTCGACGGCTCCAGTCCGGACACCGACTCGAAGAACTCCGCGAAGTAGGTCCGGTCCCTCGAGAGGAAGCGCACGCCGGCCAGGATCACCACGAGCAGGAGCAGGAGCCCCAGGGCCGCGAGGACGAACGCCCCCGCCTTGCGGCGGTCGTCGTTCTCGTTCACGGGACCGCCCCCCCGGCGCCGAGGAGGGAGGAGCCGTCCGCCTCCCGCGCCGGGGCCCGCCGGTCGAGGAAGGCGCGCACCTCGGGATCCCGGGTCGCCTGCACCTCGTCCCAGGTCCCCTCGGCCAGGGCGCGGCCCCGGGAGAGGACCACGAGGCGGTCGGCGATCTTCCGCGCGCTGGGCAGGTCGTGGGTCACGACGACCATGGTAGCCCCGAGGGCCTCCCGGAGCTCCAGGACGAGATCGTCGATCCCGTCGGAGGTGACCGGGTCGAGCCCGCTGGTGGGCTCGTCGAAGAAGAGGATCCTCGGGTCCAGGGCCAGGGCGCGGGCGATGCCGGCGCGCTTGCGCATGCCGCCGCTGAGGGCCGAGGGCATGCGATCGGCCGCGTCGAGGAGCCCCACCTGGGCCAGGCGCATCCGGACCGCCTCGTCGATGAGAGCGGGGGTGAGCCCCGTGTGGGCGCGCATGGGCAGCGCCACGTTCTCCCGGAGCGAGATGGAGTTCAGGAGCGCCCCTCCCTGGAAGACCATGCCCGTGGCGCGCAGGATCTCGTCCGAGGCGGCCTCGTCGAGGGTCGAGGCGTCCCGCCCCTCGATGAGGACCGTGCCGGAGGTCGGCCGGAGAAGGCGCACGAGGACCTTGAGGAGCGTCGTCTTCCCGCATCCCGAGGGCCCCATCACGACGAACACCTCGCCCCGGCGGATTCGCAGGTCGATGGAGTCGAGCACCGCCCTGCCGTCGAACACGACGGAGAGCCCCCGGGTCTCGAGGGCGAACTCCCCGGCCGGCGGTCCGGCGGCCATCAGATGACGTAGTAGAGCAGGGCCGTGAACATCGCGTCGAAGACGACCACCGCGATGATGGACTCGACGACCGCCGTCGTCGCCGCCCGGCCCACCGCCTCGGGCCCCCCGCGCAGCCGCAGCCCGTGGAGGCAGCCGATGACCGCCACGATGTTCCCGAAGAAGAAGGACTTGAGCAGCCCCGTCGTGATGTCCGAGACGGCCAGGGCCCCGACGGTCTTGGAGTAGTAGGTGTGGGCCCCGATGTCGTAGGAGAGGATCCCCACGCACGCCCCCCCGAGGATCCCCGCGACGTCGGCGAACACGCACAGGGCCGGGACGGCGAGCGCCAGGGCGGCGAAGCGCGGGACGAGGAGGAAGCGCCGCGGCTTGAGCGCCATCATCTGGAGGGCGTCCACCTCCTCGGTCACGACCATGGTGCCGATCTCCGCCGCCATGGCCGATCCAGAACGCCCCGCCACGAGGATGGCCGCCAGCAGGGGCCCGAGTTCCCGGGTGACGGCGACGCCGACGATGTTGGCGATGAGGGGTGTGGCCCCGTAGTCGCGGAAGACGTAGGCCATCTGGAAGGCGAGGATGAGCCCGAGCATGAAGTTGATGAGGACGACGATGGGCACCGCGCCGGCCCCGGCCTCCGCCAGCTGCCGCAGGAACTGCTCCCACCGGACCCCGTCCCCGCGGAAGGGGTCCACGAAGGCGTGGCGGTAGGCGTCGGCGGTCATGCCGAGGAGCGTCACGAGGTAGTCCCGGAGGCGCAGGAACCCCTCCCCGGCGGCGAGGACGATCCCCCCCCCGGCCCGCGGCCGGGGCCCCGCCTCCCCCGCCAGGACGCGGTCGAGGTGGAGGAACGAGGCGAGCCGGGCGGCCCCCGGGGGGGCATGATCGACCCGGACCTCACGCCCCTCCCTGCGGCAGCGCCGGACGGCGTCGGCCAGCGCGGCCATGCCGAAGGTGTCGATGCGGGTCACGCCGGCGAGGTCCAGGACGACCGCCCCCGAGGAGCCCCGGAGGCCCGCCGCGATGCGCTCGGCGGCCGAGACGGCCCCGTCCCCCGCCATGGGGTCGGCGACCGCGATGACCGTTTCCACGCGCCCCCCTCCCCTGCCGGGAGGGATGGTAGACTCGGGAACCATCGGAAGTCAAAGCGGGACCGGGGGATGAACGCGATGGCGGAGGGGACGACGCCGGCCAGGGCCGCCTCCCCGGCGCACCCCCCGCCCCTTCCCGGCGAGCCCTCCCCCCTGCCGGTGCTCTACCTCGTGTCCGCGGTCGTCTTCCCGGGCGGCACCGCCCAGGCCCAGATGCACACGAAGGGGAACCTCCTCCAGCTCGCGGGGCATCCCGACCCCGAGACCCTCTTCCTCTTCGCTTTCGCCCCCGGGGCGGAGCCGGAGAAGGTGGGGACCGGGGACCTCGCCCCCATGGCGGTCGTGGGCCGGGTGGTCTCCCGCCTCAAGCTCCCCGACGGCTCCTTCCAGGTCGCCATGCAGGGCCTGCGGAGGGCCACCGTCGCGCGGTGGGCCCGCACCTCCCCGGTGCTCGACGCCGTGCCCGCGGAGGCCGCGGAGGACCGCGGCCGCCCCGAGGCCGTGGACCCCCTCGTCTTCGAGATCCTCACCCTGATCGAGACCCTCGTGCGCCTCGACGACGCCTACAGCGCGGAGCTGCTCCGCCTGCTGCAGTCCAACCTCGACGACCCGGGGCGCTTCGCGGACCTCGTGGCGATGACCGTGGCGTTCGACATGCGCGAGCGCCTCCGCGTGCTGGAGGCCCTCTCCGTGGAGCGCCGCCTCGGCGTGGTGTCCGCGCTGCTCCGGGAGAAGGTGGAGTTCGCCGAGATCGCGCGCGAGATCGAGGCCCGCGCGACGGAGGGGATCGGCAAGGCCCAGCGGGAGTACTTCCTCCGCCAGCAGATGAAGGCGATCCGCTCGGAGCTCGGCGAGGAGTCCCGGGAGGAGGCGGACGCCCGCCGCATGACGGAGCGCCTGAAGGGGGCGGGGCTCCCGGCCGAGGCGGACGCCGCGGCCAGGGCGGAGATCGAGAAGCTCCGCAACACCAACCCCGCCTCCGCCGAGTACGCCCTCGTCCTCACCTACCTCGACTGGCTGCTCTCGCTCCCCTGGAGGGCGGAGAGCCGGGACAGCCCCGACCCGCGCCGGGTGCGCCGCGCCCTGGACGAGGACCACGACGGCCTCGAGAAGCCCAAGCAGCGGATCGTGGAGTACCTCGCGGTGCGGGCGCTGGCCCCCGACGCGCCCGGCCCCATCCTCTGCTTCGTCGGCCCCCCCGGCACGGGGAAGACGAGCCTCGCGCAGTCCGTGGCCCGGGCCCTCGGGAGGAAGCTCGCCCGGATCTCCGTCGGCGGGATCCACGACGAGGCGCCGATCCGCGGCCACCGGCGGACCTACGTCGGCGCCATGCCGGGGAGGATCCTGCAGGCGCTCCGGCGCGCGGGGACGCGCAACCCGGTGCTGGTCATCGACGAGATCGACAAGATGACCGCCGGTCCCCAGGGGGATCCGTCGGCCGCCCTGCTGGAGGTCCTCGACCCGGAGCAGAACTCGACCTTCACCGACCAGTACCTCGACCTCCCCTTCGACCTCTCCCGCGTGCTCTTCATCACGACGGCCAACGACCCCTCGGAGATCCCCGGCCCCCTCCTGGACCGGATGGAGGCGGTGGAGCTGCGCGGGTACACGGAGTCGGAGAAGGTGGGAATCGCCCGGCACCACCTGGTGCGCAAGGCCCTGGCCCGGACCGGGACGGCGGGAAGGGTGAAGGTGCCCGTGGCGACGATCCGCGCCCTCATACGCCACTACACGGCGGAAGCCGGGGTCCGGGACCTGGGGCGCAACCTGGAGGCCGTCGGGCGGAAGTTCGCGGTGAAGATTGCCGCCGGGAAGCGGGGGCCGTTCACCGCGAGGCCGGGGGACCTCGAATCCCTCCTCGGGCGGGCGCCGGTGCGCCCCGAGGACCGCCGCCGGAAGGACGAGGTCGGCGTGGTGACCGGGCTCGCCTGGACCCCCTACGGCGGGGCGCTCCTCGTCATCGAGGGGCTCCGCATGCCCGGGGCCGGCGGGGGCTTCCAGGTGACCGGCTCCCTCGGGGACGTGATGAAGGAGTCGATCCAGGCGGCC
>CAZWGT010000216.1:4332-6223 GCA_964633345.1 uncultured Planctomycetota bacterium | reverse complement strand
GTCCTTCGGCGCGTCCTTCGGCGCGTCCTTGGCCGGCTCGCCGGCCGCCTTGCCGGCCTCGTCGACCAGCTTCTTCAACTTCTCCTCGTCCAACCCGCCGCCCGTCCCGGTGCTTCCGGTCGAGGGCTTGCGGTCCCTCCCCAGGTCCGCCGTCACGGACCGCTGGAAGGAGAGGGCGTGGCCGAGGGCCGAGAACAGGAAGAGCCCGGCGAGGAAGAGGGTCACCTTGTTCACGCCGCCCGTGGAGACGCCGAAGGTCTCCGCGCCCTGGCCGCCGAGGGCCGAGGCGAGGCCGCCTCCCTTGCCCTCCTGCATGAGCACGATGGCCATGAGCAGGATCGCGGACACGAAGAACACCGTCCGGAACGAGTAGACCGCGAGGTCGTTGAGGAAACCGGCCACCACGAGGTGGTCCGGCGAGAGCATGTACGCTTCCATCACTTGCCTCCAAGGGCGGCGCCGGAAGCCTCCGGGACCGCCGCACGCACGATTGCGGCGAACGCCGCCGCGTCCAGGGATGCGCCACCGACCAGGGCACCGTCCACGCCCGGCGCGGCCATGAGGGCCGCCGCGTTCCCGGGGTTCACGCTTCCTCCGTACAGGATCCGGACCGCGGCGGCCGCCTCGCCGCCGAGGGTCCGGGACAGGGCCTCCCGCGCCGCGCGGTGGCCTTCGGCGGCCTGCCCCGGCGAGGCGGTCCGGCCCGTGCCGATGGCCCAGACCGGCTCGTAGGCGACGTCGAGGCGGGCGGCGTCGGCCGCCGACAGGCCCGCCGTCCCCGCCGCGACCTGGCGCGCGAGGACCTCCTCCGTCCGCCCGGCCTCCCGCTCCTCCAGGGTCTCGCCGACGCAGAGGACCGGGCCGAGGCCGGCGCGCAGGGCCGCGCCGACCTTGGCGCGCACCGCCGCGTCGGACTCCCCGTGGAGCCTCCGCCGCTCGGAGTGGCCGCAGAGCACGAAAGCGCACTTCCAGGCGAAGAGCATCTCCGCCGAGACCGACCCCGTGAAGGCGCCGGACTCCGACTCGTGGCAGTCCTGGGCGCCGAGGCGGACCCCGGTCCCCTCGATCACGGCGCCGACGGCCGCCAGCGCCGGGAACGGGGGGAGGAGCCCGATGCCGACGCCCTCGGGCGCCCGGCCGCCGAGCTCCCGGAGGACGGACCGCGCCAGCTCGGCCCCGTCGGGGCCGCCGCGGTGCATCTTCCAGTTCCCGAGGACCTGGGGGCGCCGGGGGGGGCGGGGAGGGGGGGCCACGCTCACGCCTCCGTCACCAGGCCCGCGCCGGAGGCGAGGACGGCCCGCAGGGCGCCGCACTCGTCCACGATGCGGCCGAGTTCCGCGGGGAGGATGGCCTGGCGCGCGTCGCAGAGGGCCTCCTCCGGGCGGACGTGGACCTCGACCATCACCCCGTCCGCACCCGCCGCCGCCGCCGCGCGGGCCAGGGGGCGGACGAGCTCGGCGCGGCCGGTGGCGTGGGAGGGATCCACGAGGATGGGGAGGTGGGTCATCGTGCGCAGCGCCGGGACGGCGGCGAGGTCGAGGACGTTGCGCGTCTCGGGCCCGAAGCCCCGGATGCCCCGCTCGCAGAGGACGACCTGGCGGTTCCCCCCGGCGAGGACGTACTCGGCGGCGGCGAGGAACTCGGTGAGGGTCGCGGACATGCCGCGCTTGAGGAGCACGGGCTTGGGCTGGCGGCCGAGCTCGGCCAGGAGGCTGAAGTTCTGCATGTTCCGGGAGCCCACCTGGAGCATGTCGGCGTGGCGGGCGACGAGGGCGACGTCGCGGGTGTCCATGACCTCGGTGACGACGGGCAGGCCGGTGCGGTCGGAGGCCTCGCGCAGCGCCTTCAGCCCCTCCTCGCCGAGGCCCTGGAAGTTGTAGGGGCTGGTGCG
>CAZWGT010000216.1:0-4322 GCA_964633345.1 uncultured Planctomycetota bacterium | reverse complement strand
GGCCCCGGCCCCGAGGACGGCGTCGGCGATCTCGAGCATCACCTCGCGGCTCTCGACGGCGCAGGGCCCCGCGACGACCGCGAACGATCCGTCCCCGAAGGCGACCGGGCCGACCCGGACGACGGTCCCCGTGGAATCCTCGGGGACCCGGCCGGCGGCGAGGCGGTGCTCGAGGTCGTCCGCGAGGCGCTCCACGGCGGGGAGCGCGAGGATCCGCTCCCTCAGCCGCTCCGCGGCCGGGGGGACCTCGACGAAGACCGCCCCCCCCTGGCTCCGGAAGTCGGCGCGGATTCCCTCCCCCCGGAGGAGGGCGAGGACCCTCTCCCGGGCCGCGGATTCGGAGTCGGGCCGGAGGAATATGAGCATGGGATCTCTATCGAAACCGGCGAGTCTAGGGGGTCGGGTGCCGGGGCCCAAGGAACGGGGGGGCGGCGGGGTCAGACCCCTTCGGTCTGGCTGCCACCCGCAGGAGAGTGCCAGGGAGGTGTCTTGCCAGACCGAAGGGGTCTGACCCCGCCTTTCGCAACGGCCGGGCGACCCGGAGGGTCGCCCCTACACAGCGCCGGTGTCGCCATACGGTTGCTCTTCCTCCAAGAGGCGGGGGTCGGCGCGGACCTCCCGGGGGAGGGTCTGGAAGCCCTGGTTGTTGCGGCGGATCACGTAGCGGACCTGCTTGTAGGACTTCTCCCGCTTCGCCAGGAAGTCCAGGGAGAAGGTGTCGCTCTGGAGAGTGATGGCGGCGTTCGTGAGGCCGTTGCGCTGGATGACGGCGTCGTCGAGCCCGTCCACCTTCTTGAGGTCGTCGAGCTTCTCGAAGTACTGGTGGGCGGTCAGGGGCTCGTCCACCTCGGGGGGGTCCGAGGAGGACTTCGAGCCCTCCTTCTCCGCCGAGCGGTACTCGATGATCCGCTCGGCGAAGATCATGTCGGCGGGGTTCCTGTGGAACAGGAGCTCCAGCACCGGCTTCTCGGCCAGGTTGATGTTGATGGGGATCCAGGTGTCCGGGGCCGCCTGCCCGACCCACGCGCTGCCGCTCCAGAGGGTGAGGTAGCGCAGCAGCCCCTTGCAGACCTCGGGCTTCTTCGCGTTGTCGGGGTCCAGCTCGTACTCCCTCGCCGCCTTCGGATCCCGGGCGTCGAAGAGGATCCCGTCGGCCCCCAGGCCGTGGGAGGTGTCCTCGAGCCCCTCGACGTTGCGCAGTTCGTCGGGGGTGAGGAGGCGCCAGGGCGCCGACTTCGCCACGGGGTACTTCCCCGTCTCCCCCTCCGCCGGCGCGGCGCGCTCGAGGTACTCGACGACGCGGTCGCGGATCTCGTCGGCCCGGGTCCGGGAGAGGTCGAGGGGGGTGTCCTCCCGGAATCGGTCGAGGAGCACGGCGAACTGCTCGCGGGCCGCCTCGCGCTTCTTCGCGTCGGGGTGCATCAGGAGGTTGAGGTTGAACTTGGCGTTCTCCGCCTCGCACCGCGCCGTGACGGAGACCTCGTCGCTGTCGCCGACCAGGCGGACGGGGGCGTCTTCCGCGTCCTCCTTCTCCTCCGGAGTCTTCGCCGGCGCCTGGTACTCGGCGTACTCGGGCCGGGCCCAGCGGTCGTCGGGGGAGTCGATCTTGTTCTCCGCGGCGTCGTAGGTGAGCTGGGCAGTCATGACGAGGAACCGGCCCTCGATGGCCGCGTCCATCAGGAACTCGCTGGAGGCGTTCCTGGCCGACCGGCGGGCCGTCGTCGCGGTGAGGGTGATGTCCACCATGAGGACCGCGATGATGAACAGGACCACGAGCACGATGAGAAGGGCGACGCCGCGCTCGTCGGCCGGCCGGGAGGGGGCGGGGGGCACGGCCCCATTAGACGGCGGGGGCCCGCCGATCCCCGTCGATTCGGGGGGCCCGCGGTATCGTCTCCCCATGGCCGAGACGGGCGGGGATCGACCGCAGGCGTTCACGGGAGGAGGGACGCCCCGCCGGGGAGTGCGGCTGGCCAACCTCCTCACCCTCTCGCGGATCGCGCTCTCCCCGGTCTTCGTCTGGGCCTTCCTCCAGGGCCACGTGGACGGGCACTACCGCTGGGCGCAGTGGACGGCGCTCGGGGTGGCGGTCTCCTTCGAGCTGACCGACGCCTTCGACGGGTGGGTCGCCCGGGCCCGCAACGAGGTCAGCGACTTCGGCAAGATCCTCGACCCCCTGGCCGACGGGATCTCCCGCTTCACCGTCTTCCTCTGCTTCCTCGTGGCGGGGTACGCCGACGTCTGGAGCCTCGCCATCATCTTCTGGAGGGACTCCATCGTCTCGACCCTGCGCGTGGTGGGGGCGGGCCAGAACGTCGTGGTCGCCGCGCGCACCTGGGGCAAGGCCAAGGCCGTCGTGCAGGCGGTGGCCATCCTCGCCATCCTCGTCTTCGGGCTCGTCCCCGTGTTCCCCCCCGACGGCATCGCGGGACGGTTCCTCTGGAGCGTCCAGGACGCCGAGCACCACCACGAGGTCGCCCGCTGGATCATGCGCTGCGTCGCGGCCGTGACGGCGGTGTCCCTCGTGGACTACCTCCGGGGCAACCGCGAGGTCCTGCGCCGCCTGGACATCTAGCCGACGGAACGACGGCGGGGTCAGACCCCAGACCGAAGGGGTCTGACCCCGAATCGAACCGGGGGCCGCCGCTTACCCCGCCTCCCCCGGATCCAACGGCCGAGTCAACGGTCTCGCAGCGCACGGCGATCCGTCGATCGCTCGCTAGCGAGGCCACCTCCGGACTTGGTGCATGGATCACCTCCTTCCTGGGTCAGGGCCTGCCGTCCGTCCCGCGGTACCGGACGCGGGGCTTCGGGCCTCCTGCCGCACCGCGCGCGCCCGCGCGGCGATCCTCTGCACGACGTGCGGTGTCCGCTTTCCCTGCAGTGCCCTCCCCGTGGGTTGGGCGCGAACGCTCGCGCACCTGAAAGGCCTATCGGATCCGGGGGGCGGGATGTTGAGCGGGACCCGCCGGATAGGATGCCGGGGTGCCCGGCCTCCCCCGCGCCCTCCTCCTCGACATGGACGACACGATCCTCGACGACTCGGCCACGGTCGAGGCGTGCTGGGACCGCACCTGCGCGGAGTTCGCCGGGCCGGCGGGAGTGGAGGCGGCCCCCTTCCGCGCGGCGGTGCAGGCGGAGAAGGACTGGTTCTGGTCCGACCGGGAGCGGCACCGCGCCGGCCGCCTCGATCTCGACGCCGCGCGGGCCTCCATCCTCGCCGGGGCGCTCCGGCGCATGGGGCGGGAGGCGGACGGCGTCCCCCTGGAGGCCGCGCGCTTCTACGCGCGGTGCCGCAAGGCCGCGGTCCGCCCCTTCCCAGGGGCGATCGAGGCCCTGGCCGCCTTCCGCGATCGGGGGGCCCGCCTGGCGCTCATCACCAACGGCGCCTCCGACGTCCAGCGGGAGAAGATCGCCCGTTTCGGCCTCGCCCCCTTCTTCGACGGCATCTTCATCGAGGGGGAGATGGGCTTCGGCAAGCCCGACGAGCGCGTCTTCCGCCGGGCGCTGGAGGCCGTCGGCGCGGCGCCCGCGGAGGCGTGGGTGGTCGGCGACAACCTCGAGTGGGAGATCGCCCCCGCCAAGCGCCTCGGCATGGGGGCGGTCTGGGTGGATGCCGCGGGGCGGGGCCTCGAGATCCCGCGCGGGGGATCGGCCGCGCGGCCCGACCGGGTGGTGCGGCTGATCTCGGAACTGCTCGAGTGACGGCGCGGCGCCTGTGGATCGCCGCGGGCGCGCTGATCGCCGTCGTCACGGGCCTCGTGTGGTGGCAGCGCACCGCGGACCGCGCCGCCCTCGTCGCGGAGATCGAGGCCTCGATCGCCGCGAAGCGGGTCCCCCCGCGCCCCGCCCCGACGCCGGAGGAGCTCGAGACCGGGAAGATGTACGCCCGGGCGGTGGAGCTGCTCGTGCCGGTCCGGTCATTCGACGAGTTCCTTCTGGAGGCGAATTCCGCGGGACCGGCGGACCCCCTTCCCCACGCGGCCGCTTTCGTGGCGGAGAACGCCGAGACCCTCTCGCTTCTCGATCAGGCGGCGGCGCGGAGCGTGTGCGCCTTCTCCGACGACGCCCTTCTGGCGTCGAACGGCCCCATAACCCTGTCAAGGCTCCTCGGGGCGAGAGGGCGCCTTGAGCTGCGGCGTGGGGACCTGCCGGCCGCGGTCCGCACCGTGCGCGTCCTGCGGACCACGGGAAGGCATCTGGGCACGATCGTCCCCCGCGGATTCCAGCCGCGGACGACCATGCTCGACCTCTTCGCGGAGTTCCGGGCCCTCGAACTCCTCGATGGCATGGCGGTCCATCCCGGCCTGGATCCCGCGACG
>CAZWGT010000215.1:1512-6243 GCA_964633345.1 uncultured Planctomycetota bacterium | reverse complement strand
CTGGGGGTGGCGCCGTGAGGAAGGCCAAGCCCCCCGCGAAGGAGCAGTCCTACCGCGTCGCCAAGCTCCGCGCGGGGACCGTCATCGATCACCTGCCGGCCGGCAGCGCGCTGCGCTGCCTCGCGCTGCTGGGGATCCCGAGCGACGGGATCGTCACCGTCGGCCTCAACCTGCCGAGCAAGCGGAGCCGCCGCAAGGACATCCTCAAGATGGAGAACCGGGAGCTGACGGCGTCGGAGATGGCGCGCATCGCGCTCCTGGGCCCCAAGGCCACCGTCTGCTTCATCGAGGACTTCGCGCTGGTGAGGAAGGACCGCCTCGAACTCCCCACGGTCATCGACAGCGTCGTCAAGTGCCCGAACCCCTCCTGCATCACGAACAACGACCCCGTGGCCCCCCGGGCGCGCGTGGAATCGGCCGACCCCGTGCGGCTTCGCTGCCACTACTGCGAGCGCCGCATCCGCTCCGACGAGGTGGAGTTCCTTCACGGCGCGCCGCCGGCCCCGGGGAAGTAGGGGCGGAGAGCCTACTTCTCCGTGTTCCGCTCCTCCGCCGGGAGTCGGGAGCCGTGCATTCCGCGGCCCATGCGGAACCGCCCTGTCCCGGCGAAGGCATCGCCCATGCCCGTCCCCTTGCGCCTCCCCCCCGGCCGCCTAGAATGGGGGCTTCCCCGGGGAGTCCCGATGGCAGTGACCGCCGCGTCCCTCCCGGCCCGGTGCGCGAGGATCCTCGCCATCGTCGGCGCTCTTCTCTCGGGAGGCGTCCCCGTCGCGGGGGATGAGTCCCCGTCGCCGGATCCGCTCCTCCTGTTCTCCACCTTCCTCGGCGGTTCGAGTTCCGACGCGGCGGCGTGCATGGTCCGCGGCCCCGACGGCGCCCTCTGGATCGCGGCCAACTCCTACTCGCCGGACTTCCCCGGCGCCCCCCGCCAGGCCGGGGCGGCGAACGGGGGAGACGTCGTCGTGCTCCGCTTCGACACCGCGGCGCGATCCCTGCTCTCGGCCGCATGGATCGGGAGCGCCGGCTACGATTCCGCCGCCGGTCTCGCCTTCGACGGGAAGGGCAACGCCTACCTCGCCGGGAACGCGGGGGACGTCTCCACCTTCCCGGTGACCGGGGGCATCCCCCGCCCCGCGGGGTTCGGCGAAGGGGCCTTCCTCGCCCGCCTGCTGCCGGACGGTTCGGGATTCGCCTGGTCGGTCCTGATCGGAGGCTCCGGCTCGGACGTCGCCGCCGACGTCGCCGTCACTCCCGACGGGGATCCCGTGGTCTGCGGATCCACGCACTCCACGGACTTCCCGCTGCGCGATCCCCTCTCCCCCGTCGACCCCGGAGGCGAGGACGCCTTCGTGGCGAGGGTCCGCGCGGACGGCACCGACTTCGCGTTCTCCACGCTCCTCGGCGGCTCGGGCATCGATCGCGCCGCCGCGGTGGCCCTCACGCCCGCCGGGAGGATCCTGGTCTCGGGGAGCACCCGGTCGGCGGACTTCCCCGCGACGGGGCGCCTCCTCGGGACGCCGACGGGCTCCTGGGAGGGGTACCTCGCCGAGATCGAGCAGGACGGGTCGGCGGTCCCGCGGGCGATGCTGCTCGGGGACTCCGGCGTCACGGCGATGCGCGGGGAGCCCGGAGGCACGCTCCTGCTGCTCGGCAGGACCGCGGACGCGGACTTCCCTGCGGCTCCCGCTCCCCACGGCGCGCCCGGCGACGGGGGGGACGCGTTCCTCCTCCGGTTGGAGGAGGAGGGATGGGGAATCCCCGGGGCGGTCCTCTTCGGCGGGAGCGGGAGGGAGTACTACCTCGCCCTCGACGTCGGAGCGGACGGGACCGCGTGGGTGGCCGGCTCCACGGACTCCGGGGACCTCCCTCTCGTCGGGGCGGTCCGCCCCCTCCTCGGCTCCTCGGAGGACGCCTTCGTCGCCTCCTTCGCACCGGGGTCCCTCGCCCTGCGCTCCTCCACCTACCTGGGCGGCGAGCGAAGGGATCTCGCCGCGGCCGTGGCCGCCGAAGGGGACGGAACGGCGTGGGTGGCGGGCGGGACGACCTCCGCGGACTTCCCCGTGGTCGAATCCCTGCAGCCCCATGGCTCCCCGACGAGCGACTACGACCTCTTCCTCACCCACATCCGGGCGGGCGACCCGGCCGCGGTGCCGGAGGCGCCGGGGGCCCTCCTCGCCGTCGTCGCCGGCGGGAACGCCGTCCATCTCTCCTGGGAGGACCGCTCCCCGGACGAGACGGGGTTCGCCGTCCTCCGCGGGGGCGCCTCCGGCTTCTCCCGGATCGCGCTGCTCCCCGCGGACACGACCTCCTGGGACGACGGGACGGTGCTCCCGGACCGCACGTACGCCTACGCGGTCCACTCCTTCGGCCCGGAGGGCGCGTCGCCCGCCACCGCGCCGGTGGAGGTCGGAACGGCGTGTACGCTCGAGGTCCTCGTCAGGGAAGGGGCCTTCCGGTTCATCCCCGACTGGTTCGACGGGACATCGAGGCTGCGGCTCGAGGGGGTGCTCGCGACGAACGGCGACTCCGTGGACGGGACGCTCGATCCGGCGACGGAGGGCCTGCAGGTCCTCCTGGATCCCTGGCCCGGGGAGTACCCGCACGAGGTCCGCGTCGCGGACGTCCCACCCGGGGACCCGGGATGGTCCGAGCGCGGCCCCTGGATCCGCTGGGAGGGACGCGGCCTCCGCTTCGACTACCGGCCCGATGACGGCCGGTTCCGGCTCCGGTTCCGCGGCTACGGCTGGTCCGCCTACCCCGACCACGCCTCCGGACTCCGCGTCACCCTGGGCAACGATGCCGGGCGAGGAACGGCCTCCTGGAAGCGGATCACCCACTTCCGCGCGCGGATCCGGTAGGGAACGCCCCGCCCGGCGCGGAGAACCAGGCACCGCCCGCCCCCGCCCGCCGGCATACAATGGCGGCATGGGACGTCTCCCTCCGCTGCCGGCGCTCGCGCTTCTTCTCGCGGCCGGGTGCCGCACGGAGTTCGAGGGGAACGCCGCGCCCCCCCCGCCCGCACCGGCCGCCGTCCCCGCCCCAACGGGCGGGACCTGATGCCCGAAGGCCCCGCCGTCGGCGGGGAGGATCCCCGACCCTCCACCCGAGGAGAAGGGCGTCCTCGTCGGGCTCGGGAGCCCGCTGGCGATCGACGGCAGGTTCCTCGGCGCGGGCATGCGCCTGGAGGTCCTCCCCGTCGAGGTCGCCCCCTCCGTCACGTGCACGGTGCGGCTGACCGGCGAAGCCGGGCGGTCCGTCTCACCGGGCCGGGCGTCGCGGAGGAAGGGGAGCGGTCCGGCCGAGGACGCCGACGGCGCATGGACCACCGGTCCCGGCGTCGCCTGGACCGGGCCCGTCCCGCGGGGGGAGACGGTCCACCTCCACTTCGAGGCGGCGACGGAGGACCGGGTCGCCCCCTACGGCTGGTTCGTGAACCTGGCGGCGATGCCGGTGGACGACGGGCACGTGAGGCTCCTCGTGGACGGCTCCGCCCCGATCTGAATCCGGTAGCGAACCGGGCCCCGGCGGGGCCTACCGCAGCGTCCGCGTGAAGAAGACCTTCGCGTTCCCCCGCCCGTCCCGGTCCTCGAACCGCCCGGCGACGTCGTAGCCGAGGCGCTGGTAGAAGCCGGGGGCCTGGAACTCCGCCGTGTCCACGGCCGCGTAGCGGCAGCCCCGCCGCACGGCCTCCTGCTCGGCGGCGCGCATCAGCCGCCGCCCGATCCCCCGGCCCCGGTCGGCGGCGCGGACCGCGAGGATGTCGATGTCGAGCCACTCGAGCCGGGTCGAGCCGATGAGCCCGCCGGCGACGGCGCCGTCCGGGGCGTAGGCCACGACGTGCATCGCCCGCTCCGCGTTCGCGGGGAGGTCCCACAGGGCGTAGAACGCCGGGTTCGCGGCGCGGTTGGCGGTGCGCAGCGCGGTCCGGATCGCCTCGAGGTCCGCCTCGGGGGCGGCGTCGGAGGCCTCGACGCGCACGCCCGGCGCGTCGGCGGAGGAGCGCCGGTCCGCGTCGCCGCGGAGCAGGCCGTAGATCGCCGTGTCGGTCCGCGCGCCCTCCCCGACGGGCCACGTCTCCCGCAGCCGCCCCTCCAGCCGGAAGCCGCAGCGCTCGAGGACGCGGCGCATCGCGACGTTGTCGATGCGCGTCGTCGCCTCGATGCGGTGGGCGGCGGGGTACTCCCGGAAGACCGTCGCCGCGAGCCAGGCCACGGCGCGGCGCCCCAGCCCCCGCCCGCGGAACGCCGGGGCGAGGCGCACGTCGATCAGAGGGCTGCCCGTCCCGATGTCCTCCACGTCCGTGAGCCGGAGGAGGCCCGCGTGGGCGCCGCCCACGTCGATCCAGAACGTCCGCGCCGCCGGGAGGCCGAACTCCATCCCCCGCGCCTGCTCCGGAGTGGGGCGCGGCGTCCCGTGGAAGGGCCACTCGTGGGCGCAGAGGAAGGCGACGAGGTCCTCCCCCTCGCCGGAGGCGGCGGCTTCGCGGAAGTTCGGTTCCATGGACGGCACCCCGCCCTACCTCACCCAGGGCTCGCTGTCGCTGCCCTCGTCCTGCTGGTACTTCCGGACGTCGGCAGTGACCTCGAAGGTCGTCCCGTCCCTCTGGATGGTGCACCTGGCGGACTCGCGCAGGAAGGCGGCGGCCATCGCCCTCTGGATGGACGCCCGGTCCTTGAACTCCGCTCCGTCCATGGCGACGATGAGATCCCCGGTCCGGAGGCCGAGCTCGCG
>CAZWGT010000215.1:0-1502 GCA_964633345.1 uncultured Planctomycetota bacterium | reverse complement strand
GAACGTAGCCCTCTCCCGTGACCTCCAACCGCAGCGCGTTGAACGGCTCCGGCCGGAAGGCGACGGGCCCCGCCGCGGGCAGGTCCACCCACATCGCGCCGCGCCGGCTGTCGCAGAGCCGGTGACGCCCCTCGGGCACGTTCTTGAAGGTGACCGTACCGGCGTCCACCTCACCGTCGTCCCCGTACTCCAGGACGCCGTCGGCGCCGATGTGCTGGATGTCCGGGGCGTCCCCCTCGAAGGTGACGACGAGATCGGAGTAGTTCGGCAGGGGGATGGACAGCGTCGTCTCGCCGGAGGGAAGGGTCACGGGGAGGCACGCCGCCCGGATGCCCGACCACCGCGCCCGTCGCAGCTCCTCCGGGCTGCTCCCCGTCCCGATCCGGAGGGACACCTCGTAGGGGCCGGGCGCGACGGGAGGGAAGGCGACCCTGCCCGAGGCGTCGATGGTCGCCCTCAGGGAGTCCGGGGCGTCCTCCCCCTCCTTCACCTTCCGCTCGAGTTCGAGAACGGCCCACTCCCGGCGCGGATGCGACGCGGCCCCGGCGATGGCGATCCGGAGGACGGCCGGCGCGGCGAACCGGAGGGTCGCCTCGCGGTCCTTCGCGGGGTCGTAATCCACGGACACCGTGCCGTACTTCGGGCTCGTGGCCCGGACGAACCATGTGCGCGGGCCGGGGCCCAGGGAGTCGCGGTAGTAGGGGATTCTCCCCCCGACGGGTGCGCCCCTTGCGTAGTGCTCCACGCGGTAGGAACCGTCGGCCCCGGGCAACGCGGACACCTGCACCTCGTCGGACTCCTCGTTCCCCCGGCAGCCGCACTCGAGCACGGCGTCGCGGACAGCCTGGCCCTCGGGGTCGAGGACCCGGACCCGGATCCAGTCCAGAGGATCCTCGGCGGGGGCCCGGAGTTCCACGGTCGTCAGGCCGCTCCCGACGACGGCGGTGGCCGCCGCGCCGACCCGGTCCCCCCGGAAGGTCGCGCCCACGAGGTAGGTCCCCGGATCGAGGCCCGGCAGGGAAACCTCCGTGGAATCCCGGGTCCACGCCGAACGGACCCCCTTGTCGCCGGCCAGGAGGGAGGGATCGGCGGCGGCGCCCCCGTCGATCTTCATGGCGGCGATGCGGACGGAGCGCGGTCCGCCGGCTCCCTCGAGGACCAGTTTCACCCGAAGTCCGGACCGCGCCTCCAGGTGGAAGGACAGGGACCCCGGCTCGCCGTCCCCGATGGTGGCCGTCAGGGGGGCGCTGCGGAAGATCGCCTGAAGATCCGAGTCGGATTCGTCGTTCAGGGCTGCAAGGAACACCGGCACCGACTCGGTCTCCGGGGACGCGACCCAAGCGGTGAAGGCGTAGGTGCCGGGCGGAATCTCGAGCCCGGGATCCGTCGGTTTCCACTCCGCGCGCGCCTCATCTCCTCCGCCGACGGGCTTCCAGGCGATCACGGCCCGGACCGGCGCGGTCCCGTCGGGGAGGACGACGGTGACGGATACGCGTCGGATG
>CAZWGT010000214.1:0-6256 GCA_964633345.1 uncultured Planctomycetota bacterium | reverse complement strand
CGATCTCGATGCGCAGGCGCGAGGCCGCCTCGTCCACGAGGTCGATGGCCTTGTCCGGCAGGAACCGCGCCGCGACGTAGCGCGAGGAGAGGGCGGCCGCCGCCACGAGGGCGGGGTCCTGGATGCGCACGCCGTGGTGGACCTCGTAGCGCTCCTTGAGGCCGCGGAGGATGGCCACGGTCGCCTCGACGGAGGGCTCGCCGACCAGGACCGGCTGGAAGCGGCGCTCCAGCGCGGCGTCCTTCTCGATGTGCTTGCGGTACTCGTCCAGCGTCGTCGCGCCGATGCAGCGCAGCTCCCCGCGGGCGAGCGCCGGCTTCAGCAGGTTGGCCGCGTCGGCCGCCCCCTCGGCCGCGCCCGCGCCGACGATGGTGTGCAGCTCGTCGATGAAGAGCACGACGGTCCCGGCGGCGTCCTGGATCTCCTTGAGCACCGCCTTCATGCGCTCCTCGAACTCGCCGCGGAACTTCGCCCCGGCCACGAGGGAGCCGACGTCGAGCGCGAGCACGCGCCGGTCCTTCAGGCCCTCGGGGACGTCCCCCTCGACGATGCGGCGGGCGAGTCCCTCGGCGACGGCGGTCTTGCCGACGCCGGGCTCGCCGATGAGCACGGGGTTGTTCTTGGTGCGGCGCGAGAGGATCTGCATGACGCGGCGGATCTCCTCGTCCCGGCCGACGACGGGGTCGAGCTTCCCCCGGCGGGCGAGGTCGGTGAGGTCCCGGGAGAAGCGCGCGAGGGCGCGGAACTTCGTCTCCGGCTCCGCGTCGGTGACGCGGTGGGAGCCCCGGACCGAGCGCAGGGCCTCGAGGAGGCGGGCGCGGTCGACCTTCGCTCCGGCCAGCGGCCCGTCCTTCGTCGCCGCCGCCGCCAGGAGCAGGTGCTCCGTGGAGAGGAACTCGTCCTTGAGCCCGGCCATCTCCTTTCCCGCCGCGTCGAAGAGGTCCCGCACGCGGCGGCCCGGCACGGGCGACGCCGAGCCCCCGCCCACGGAGGGCAGCGACTCGAGGGTCCTCTCGAGGGAGGCGCGCAGCCCCGCGCGGTCCACGCCGACCGCCTCCAGGAGGGGCGGCACGACCCCGTCGTCCTGGGCCAGCAGGGCGAGGAGGAGATGCTCCGGGACGAGTTCCGGGTTGCCCCGGCGCTCCGCCTCCTGGAAGGCCTCGGCGAGGGCCTCCCGGGTCTTCAGGGTCATCTGGTCGGGCTTCATCATGCCCGGACCGATCGCAGACCCCGTGCCGGGGATTCCGGTTCCCGGGAGGCTGGAATCCCCCCGGGAACTGCCATATTGACAGCGCAGGAGCCGGCCCGCGTCAGGCCGACAGCGCCCACTTCTGGGTCGCCGGATGGACCGGCCAGGGAGCCAGCTTGGGGGCGAGCTTCTCCACCGTGCGCAGGAGCAGGTTCACGATCACGGGGTCGGTGATGGGTGGCCGCCTGCGGGTGGGAGGGCCTCCCCCGCACATCCCCTCGTATCCGGCGAGGAACATCCGGATGGAACGGACGATGGTCGGCGTGTCCAATGGCTCGCACAGCCCCATGGCAACGGGGCGCCCCTCGGCATCCACGAGGAAGTCGAGCATGACGTCTGGATTGGGAGTCAGTCCGCGGATCGCCTTGCGCCCCTCGAGCTGAAGGTAGACGTTGACTCCTTCGAATCTCCCCTTCCGCCCCTTGAACACCTCGACCTTGGGTTCCTTGCGGAACACGCGCTTCATGCAGCCTCCCCGATCACCGAGCTTCGACAATCGTCGGATGATCATTTTACCTCATCCCCGAGGAGCCTCACATCCATGACCTCCGCCCACTTGCCGTCCGCCGCCCGGATGCCCTCGATCTCGAAGCGAAGACCGAATACCGTTCCGCCCACCCTGTGAAACACGGCGGGAGGCCGGATGCTCCGCGTAACGGTCAGTTCCGACTCCGGAAGGGCCTCCATGGAATCCACGACATCCGTGAGGAGATGGGGAACCCCATCGAGGCGCTCCCAGTACCTCCATGCCTTGGGCCACACCCGGTAGTGCCGCTGCGGTCGGACCATCGTCGCCTCCGTACCCATGACGCCGGGGGGGGTACAGTCGGCGGGGGAATCCGGGGGTATCCTGTCGGCTGGAGGCCCCCCCATGGGCGACCGCCGCGACGAAGCCGACGAGGGCGACGCGCCTCCCCTCGAACCCCTCTTCCGCCCCCTCGACCGGCGGCGGATCGGACAGATCCGAAAGTGGCTCGAGGGGACGCGGGTGGACGCGCCCACCGACGCGGAGCTGCGGGAGTTCGAGGCGTGGGTCTCCGGGGAGATCGAGTTCGCGCTGTCGCGGCACCAGCCGACGCGGGACCTGCTCGGCCTCCTCAACGCGGCGCGATCCGCCCCCCGCGAGTGAGCCTCAGTCCCGCGGGTCGATGTAGTGCTCGAGGTCGGCTCCGAGCATCCCGAGTCCCTGGAGCTGGGAGCGCAGCCCCTCCTCGGTCCTCCCGCCGGGGCTCCCGAGGGGGAGGCGCGTCTCGCCGGAGTCGAGGCCGAGCAGGCGCAGCGCGCACTTCACGGGGATCGGGTTCGTCTCGACGAAGAGCGCCCGCCACAGGGGGAAGAGCTTCCGGTGGAGGTTGCGCGCCTGGATCCAGTCGTCCGTCAGCGCCGCGTCGGTCAGGAGCTTCATCTCCCCCGGGATGACGTTCGCCGCCACGGAGATCACCCCCGACGCGCCGATGGCCATCATCGGGACCGCCAGCGCGTCGTCCCCCGCCAGCACGTTCACCTCGTGGTTCGCCAGCAGGTGGGAGGCGAGGTTGAGATCCCCGCTGGACTCCTTCACCGCGAAGATCCCCTCGACGCCCATCAGCCGGTCGTAGATCTCCGGCGTGAGCGCCGTGCCCGTGCGGGAGGGGATGTTGTAGAGCACGATGGGCAGGCCGGACTCGTCCCAGATCCTCCGGAAGTGGTCCACGAGCCCCTGGCCGCAGGGGCGGTTGTAGTAGGGGACCACGACGAGCCCGGCGTCCGCACCCGCGTCCTTGGCGGCCTTCGCGAGCAGGACGCTCTCGGCGGTGGAGTTCGTGCCGACGCCGGGGACGACGGGGATGCGCCGGGCCACCCTCTCGCAGACCGCGGAGATCACCTGGCCGTGCTCCTCGAGGGTCAGGGTCGGGTTCTCCCCCGTCGTCCCCGCGGGGACGAGGCCCTCGACGCCGGCCTCGACCTGGCGGTCGATCTGCCGCCCGAGGCGTTCGAGGTCGAGGGCGCCGTGAAGGAACGGGGTCACGGTCGCGGTGAGCGTCCCGCGGAGGGCGGGACCGGGACGGCTCTTGTTCGCGCTCACTCCTACTCCTCCTCCTGGCGCTCCGCGCGCCTCGCGCCCCGGGAGATCTCCCGGCGGAGCGACGCGACGGCGGCGCCGATGCCCTCGTAGAACGCCCCCGCCAGCAGCACGGGCCCGACCCGGATCTGCTCGACCTCCGGCACCTCGGCCAGGCGGGCGACGCGGACCGCCCCGGCCGAGCCGCCGCCGGCGCGCACCCGCATCCCGAGGTCCCCCGCGGTCCGCGCCACCGCGGCCAGGCGCCGGTGGGCGTCCACCGCGGCGTCGTCCGTGGGGGCGTTGCCGTAGGCCACGGCGTCGAATTCGACCGCACCCGCCCCGGCGTCCTGGGCGGCGAGCACGTCGGCCTCCGCGGGGTCCACGCAGAAGACCGGGAGGACCCCCGCCGCCCGGACGCGCGCCGCCGCCGCCGCCAGCGGGCTGTCGCCCGCGGTGCGCAGGTCGAGGGGGACGGGGCCGCCGCCGTCGGAGAGGAACAGGATCTCCGAGGGGCGCAGCGCCAGCGCCTGCTCCACCATCCGGATGCCCCGGAGCGCCACGCAGAACCGCTTGCGGAGGATGGCCTTGACGCGGCGGGCCTCCTCCATCGAGAAGCCCGGCCCGTCCTCGCCGCCGAGGGGAAGCACGACCAGGTCGGCGCCGGCGAGGTCGGCCCGGTGGGCCGCCGCGGCGGCGTCGAGCTGCTCGCCGCCCTCCAGGGACAGGACGCCCCCGAGGAATCCGAGATCGATGGCCAGGCCCACCACGGCGGAACGCGCTCCCTTCCTACCCCGCGACAGATGGTAAACGACGGTACCGAACCCGACCCAGAACCGCCGCGGGAACCGCGGCCTTCCGCAGTACCCTCCCTCCATGCCCCTGCGCGTGATGTCGGGCCGCTTCGGCGGCCGCAAGCTCGCCTCGCTCCCCGGCACCGACACCCGCCCCTCCTCCGGCCGGATGCGGCTGGCCGTCGGGAACATCCTCGGGAAGGTGGAGGGGGCGTCGATCCTCGACCTGTACGCGGGGACCGGCGCCTCGGGCATCGAGGCGCTCTCCCGCGGCGCGGCGCGGGCCCTGTTCGTGGAGCGCGCCCGGCCGGCGCGGGAGAACCGCCAGCGCAACCTCGGGACCCACGGCCGCGGGAAGGACCAGGCACGCGTCCTCGGGACCGACGTGATCTCCGCCCTCCGCCGCGGCGTGCCCCTGGAGTTCGAGCCCTTCGACCTCGTGTTCTGCGACCCGCCCTACGAGGTCTTCCGGACCCCGCTGGCGGAGCGGAGCCTCCGCGACGCGCTGGGGGCGCTGGCCTCCCGCGGCGGCCTCGCCCCGGGGGCACGGGTCATCGTCGAGCACCCCGAGGAGAGGGGGTTCGGCGCCCCTCCCGCGGGCCTCGCCCTCCTCGACCGCCGGCGCTACTCCGCCGCCGGCGTGACCATCTACGGACGGGCGTAATCCCCTTCATCCACGGCGGTTGCGCGGGATCCACCCCCCCGGACCGCGGATCCCTCAAGTCCCGCTCTTGGGGCCGCCGATGTAGGGTGCAGGGAGGGCCCGGTCGGGCGAAGACGCGGTCCCCCCCGAGTGCGACAGGAGATACCGTATGCATGACCCGGTCCGTCCGATGCTCCGTCAAGGCCGCGCCGCCGCGGGCCCCTCGTCCGAGGTGGCCCGGGCGCGGTCCCTGTACCTGCAGGAGCTCCGCGCGCGCATCCAGGACGGCACCTACTTCACGCCGGGCCGGGTGGACGCCGCCATGAAGCGCCTCTTCCAGGCCGTCGAGGACGACCTGCCGCAGGACCCGATCGATTGAACGGCGGGCGTTCCGCCATGGGGGCCTCGTAGGGGCGACCCTCCGGGTCGCCCGGCCTCTGCAACCATCCCCGCCGTCAACGGCCGGGCGACCCGAAGGGTCGCCCCTACCGGGCCCGTACGGTGTACCCTCTCCGGCACCTAGGAGACAGACCATGATCGAATTCGCCGATTTCCAGAAGGTGGAGATGAAGACCGCGAAGGTGGTGGCCGTGGACGTCCACCCCAACGCGGACAAGCTCTACGTCGTGAAGCTCGACTGCGGCGCCGGGGAGACCCGCACCGTCGTGGCGGGCATCCGGCCGTTCTACGCCCCCGAGGCGCTCCTCGGGAAGACCGTCGTCTGCGTCGTGAACCTCGCCCCGCGCCCGCTGCGCGGCGTCGAGTCCCAGGGGATGATCCTGGCCGTCCACGACGGCGAGACGGTGAAGGTCCTCACCGTGGACGGCGGCGAGGCGACCCCGGGCACGCGCGTCACCTAGCGGGGAGCCATGCTGGCCGAGCTGGAGATCCGGGACCTCGCCCTCCTCGCCCGCGCCCGCCTCTCCCTCCGGCCCGGCCTCGTCGCCCTCACCGGCGCCACGGGGGTCGGCAAGTCCCTCGTGCTCGAGGCCCTCGGGCTGCTGGCCGGAGGCCGCGCCTCCCCCGAGGTCGTGCGCACCGGCGCCGACGCGGCCGTCGTGCGCGGGCTCTTCCACCTCGACGCGGCGAGGGCCCGGGAGGCGGCGGAGGCCCTCGGCATCGAGGCGCCCGCGGACGGGGAGATCCTCATCGAGCGGCGCGTCGAGGCCGGCGGCCGCGGACGCGCCTCGGCCAACGGCTCCCCGGTCACCGTCGCCGCGCTGCGCGAGGCGTCGCGGCGCCTCGTCGAGATCCACGGCCAGAGCGAGCACCAGCGCCTCCTCGACCCGCGGGCCCAGGCGGAGCTCCTCGACCGGGCCGGGGGGTGCGAGGAGGCGCGGGAGGCCTTCGCGGCGGAGCTCCGCGCGGCGCGGGAGGCGCGGCGGCGGCGCGGGGACCTCGAGTCGCGTCGGAAGGAGCGCCTCGCCCGCCTCGACTACCTCGCTCACGTGGTCGGGACCCTCGGGCGCGCGGCGATCCGGCCCGGGGAGAAGTGGGATCTCGAGCGCGAGCGGGCCCGCTTCGACGGG
>CAZWGT010000213.1:0-6358 GCA_964633345.1 uncultured Planctomycetota bacterium | reverse complement strand
CCGGTGGGGGTGGCCGCGGGGGGCTCTCCGGCCCGGGTGTCTACGCCCCCGGGGCCACCGGCGGGGACACCCCCCAGCCCGATGGGGTCTGACCCCGCCGCTCACTCGCCCGCGGCCAGCCTCAGGAAGCCGAGGAGAGCGTCGTAGTCGGCCTGCACCTGGAGGTTGTGTTCGGTGAGGTTGTACACGCCCAGGCAACGCCCCTCCCCGTCGAGGATCACCACGTCCCTGTAGGTGACGTTCCAGAGGCCCCACGCGCCGACCTCCGCCGTGTCCTGGAGGATGGGAGCGGCGTGGACCGACCCCGCGGCGATCCCCACGAAGGCCTCCTCGCCGACGTCGTTCACCGCGAACACGCGGATCGCCGACGCCGGGTTGGCGGCGAGGATCTCCGCCTGCATGTCGTCGAGGAGCCCATACTGGGCCCGGCAGTACCCTCAGCCGAGGCGCGTGTAGTACCACGCGGTCACCCGGCCCCGGTGGTCCGCGGGGGAGACCGGCAGCCCCGTCCCCGGGGAGACCGGATTGGCGTCGAGGAGCGTGAAGTCGGGCGCGACCCCCGCGAAGGGGGCGGGTCCGATGGCCGGGGCCGAGAGGAAGAGCGAGCGGCGCGTGCCCTCGAGCCCCGCGCAGGCCCGCCGCCACCGGAGCGCGCGCGCGGCCCGCGTCCCGGCGTCCGCGGCCGAGGCGAGGCGCCGGTCCGCGACCGCGATCCCCCGCTCGAGGATCGCCTCCCCGCGCGCCGACCCCGTGCTCCCCTCCCAGGCGGCCAGGGCGTCCCGCCGGGCGACGATCGCCGCGCCGAGCCCGTCGAAGGCCAGCGCCAGGTCGGGCTCGAGGTCGGGCCAGTGCCGGTCGAGGCGCCGGGCCGCCGGGCCGGCGGCGCGGAGGTCGTCGAGGAGGGATTCCCGGGGCGCCTCCAGCCCTTCCAGCGCCGCGAGGAGCGCCCGCCGGTCCCGGGGCAGCGGCCCGACGACGGGGTCGAGCCCCTCCCAGCGGTCCCGCACCGCCGCCTCGAGCGGGTCGAGGGGCGAGGTCGACGCGAGGGCGAGGACCAGGGCGAGGAGGGCGCTCATCCCCCCATTCTACTACCGCGAGTGCATCCGCACCGGCTCGGGGTCGCCCGCGAGCACGAAGGCCTCGTGCTCCGCCAGGGCCCGGAGGCGGTCCCGGATCTCCCCCTCGGCGAAGAGGCTGGTCCCCCGGGCGAGGTCCACGTAGGCGGCGTGGTGGCGGGCCTCGCTCTCCAGGAGGCCGCGGTAGAGGTCCCGCAGCCCCGGGTCCGGGAGGCGGTCCGCGAGGATCGACATCCTCTCGCAGGAGCGGGCCTCGATGAGGGCGCAGACGAGCAGCGTGTCCAGGAGCCGCGCCGGCTCCGCGGTGCGCACCGCCTCCGACAGGCGGCCGGCGTAGGGGCTCGGGGGGATCCGGCGGAACCGGAGGCCGCGGCGGGCGCAGACCCCGAGGACCCGCTCGAAGTGCTCCAGCTCCTCGCGGGCGATGCGGGAGAGGGGGACGGCCAGGCCCGCGACCTCGGGGTAGCGGAAGAGGAGGTTCACCGCCGTCGAGGCCGCCTTCTTCTCGCAGTGGGCGTGGTCGAGCAGGACCAGGTCCACGGCCGCGAGGGCCCGGTCCGCCCACGCGGGGTCCGTCGGGGAGGCGAGGGAGAGCACGGGCCCATCCTAGCGTTGTGGCGGGCGGCGCGGCGATCTACACTGTCGCGCAGAAGAGGGGGTCACCATGGCGGCGCCGCGGAACGGGAAGAACGTGCTGTGCATCGACGACGACTCCATGGCGCGGGACATCTACTTCGTGCTCCTGGAGGAGGCGGGGTTCACCGTGACCCTCGCCGCCGACGGGAAGGCGGGCCTGGAGGCCTTCCGGAAGGCGCGGTTCGACTGCGTGATCGTCGACGTGTTCATGCCCGGGATGACGGGCCTCGACGTGATCGAGGCGCTGGATCCGGAGAAATGCCGGGTGCCGATCCTGGCCATCTCCGGGGGAGGCTCGCAGTCGGGCACCCATCCCCTGGAGCTCGCCACCACCCTGGGGGCGGCGAAGGTCCTCGACAAGGATTTCGAGCACGCCGAGCTGGTCGCGGCCGTCCGGGGGTTGACGGGCCTGGAGTAGCCGGCGCTCCGCCGCGGCCTCAGCGCCGCCGATATCTGTTGCAGGAGGTCCCCTGCCCGCCGACTCGCCGCCCGGATCCGACGAACGCGCCCGCGCCGAGGCCGACGGCCTGCGGTCGGGGCCGGCCGAGGAGCGCCGCCGCGCCCTGACCCTGTACCGGGACCTCGCCCCCCGGCTCGACCCCTCCGACCCCGCCGACGGGGCGCGCATCCGCTGGGTCTTCGAGAACGACACCCGGCGCGACCCCGTCATCGCCGCCCTCGCCGGCCGCGCCTCGCGCGGGGCGGCGGACCCGGAACTGGCGGACATCGCGGAGCTCGTGCGCGGGCAGGCGGCCGCCGACTCCGGCGACGCCGAACAGGCCGAGGCCTGCTTCCTCGCCCTCCTGGAGAGGAGCCGGGGTTCCGGCCGGCGCATCGAGCGGCAGGCGGCCGCCTCCCTCGCCAAGCTCTTCGCCCACCAGAGGCGGGGCTTCGAGGCCCTCTCCTTCGCCCGGCTGGCCGCCAACCTCGCCCGCAAGTCGGGGCACGCCTTCGACCTGTGCGTCGCGCGCGCGCGGATCTGCATGGCCCTCCAGGTCCTCGAGGACGGGGAGCGTCTCGCCCTGGCCGTCGAGGAGCTGGAGCGGGGGTTCGACGACGTCCCGGGGGACGCGGTCCGCCCGCTGCGCTTCATGGCCCTGGCCTTCCGCGTCGAGGCGGCCCTGGAGGTCGAGGACCTCCCCGGCGCCGGCCGGGCCATGGAGGCCCTCCGGGCCCTGACGGAGCCCGGGGGCCCCCCCGTCGGGGATCCGCGGCTCCTCCTCCACTTCGAGGCGGAGATCGCCGCGCGATCCGGGGACCTGCCGGGCGCCCTGGGGAGGCTGGCCGAGGCGCGCCGGCTCCCGTCCCTCCTCCCCACCTCGGAGCTGCCCCTGGCCATGCTCGAGGCCCGCGTCCTCGCGGAGCGGGGCGACCTGGAGACGGCCCGCCTCGCCCTCCACGAACTGCTCGATCGCCTCGACGAGGAGCCCGACCCCGATCCCTACGGGACCTGCCAGCGCATCCGCTGGTCCGTGCAGGCCGGCCGCCTCCTGCAGGACCGCTGCGCCGACGCGGAGGGGGCCCGCCGGGCCTTCGACCTCGCCGCGGGGTGGGTCGTGCGGCGGATCGTGGAGATCGACCGCGCCCTCCGGGAGATGCCGGAGCTCTCGACCATCGCGGCGGAGGACCTCCGGACCCTCACCGATCACCGCAACCGGTTCCTCCGGGAGCAGGGGGAGATCCTCGGGCGCGTCGCCTCCCTGTTCGGGGGGGACGCCCCTCCCCCCGGCCTCGTCCACGGCGGGACGGAGACGGAGAAGGGCTACTTCCACGCCTGCGCCTGGTGCCGCCGCGTCAAGACCGCCAAGGACCGCTGGCTCCCCATCGGCGAGTTCCTCCCGGACGACCGGCACCTGCGGATCTCCCACGGCATCTGCGAGGACTGCCGGGCGCGCTGGATGGAGCGGACGGCGGCGGGGTAGGGTCTCCCGGGACCGCCGCGACTCTCCTTGACCCGCCGCCCCCGTCGGCGATGATGTCCCCATGAGACCCCTGGCGGCCGCCATGGCGCTGCTGTTCCTCGGGACCCTCCTCCCGGCGCCGGCCCCCGGCCTGGAGGACGCGACCTCCGTGGACTGGGCGGCCGACGACGCGGTCTGCCGCTGCAAGGCGGGGAACGCCTGCTGGCACTACCTCCGCGCCCCCGTCGAGCCGCCGGCGGACGCCTGCTGGTGCAACTACTGCGTGAAGGTGTCCCGGCACGACGGGTCCCGCGCCATGCCCGAGGGGTGGAGCGAGATCTGCGCGGCCAACATGAAGATGCCGTGCTTCCTCAAGCGCCACGCGGCGTCCTGGGGGATGACCTGCACGGAGTGCGTGAAGTCCGACGACTGCGCCTGCCGGAACCCCCACCCCGGGGACTGCCCGAAGTGCGAGAAGGGGGAGTCCCCCTGGAACCCGGACACGGTCAAGGAGCTGGAGCACCGCCTCAAGCGGGAGACGGAGGTGTTCGCCAGCCGCGACGTCGTCATCGTCCAGAGCCCCCACTTCTACGTGGTCACCGACATCCCGAGCCTCAAGTTCCGCACGCAGTCCGGGGTCTTCCGCGTGGCCTCCACCCACGAGCTGGCCCACATCTACGCGGAGCGGTGCGAGAAGGCGCGGCGGGAGTTCGTCCAGGGGTTCACGGACGAGGTGGGCGGCTCCAAGCCCTCCGCCGTCTACCTGCCCAAGCGCGAGTCCACGGCCGGCAAGATCCAGGGGCGGTACAACGGCTCCCCCCGGACGAACCTCGTCTACGGCGGCTCCGACGACGGGAAGATCGCCGACGGGTACTGCTTCAACGGGTTCTGCAACTCCCTGCAGGGCAAGGGCGGCGGCGACGACGACCAGCTCCACCACTCCGTGCGCCACATGATCGGCCACCTGAACGTCTCCTGCTGGACCAAGGTGGACGGGAAGGACCGCGTCCTGCCGCGCTGGCTCTTCGAGGGGGCGGCCCACTGGCTCGCCAAGAGGCACCCGCAGCTGAAGGACCTCGTCGTGTGGTGCGCCGACGAGGGCACCGCCATCAGCGGGAGCGGGAAGGACTGGGACAGGGAGGCCCGCAAGGTCGCCGCCGACGCCAAGACGGTCCCCGTGGAGCGGCTCCTCGAGAAGAGCACCATCGGGCTGCTCGACTACGACGACCACGTCCGGTCCTGGTCCTACATCGACCTGGGGATCAAGGAGGACCACGACGGCCTGATGAAGGTGCTCCGCGAGCTGCGCAACGAGGTCGCCACGCGCCAGGCCTGGCGCACCGGGATGGAGATCACCCCCGAGGAGTGGGACCAGCGCTGGAAGGACCGGCTCGCCGGCCGCCGCCCCTCCTTCGGCCCGTGGACCGGGGAGAAGGCCGACGACGAGGGCCCCGGCGCCGCGGAGAGGCGCGCGCTGCGCACCGAGCAGGACGTGCAGAACCTCGTGGCCCGGATCCGCTCCATCGGCGTCTGCGCGGACCCGAAGACGGCCGGCGTCCTCGCCGACCTGTTCGCCCGCGAATCCGACGCCGTGCGGGAGGTGCTGACCGTGCTCCTGGCCAAGACGACGGAGCCCGCGGCCCTCGAGGCCGTCCGCCTCCGGGGCCTCGGGAGCCAGAACCCGGTCGTGCGTGCCTACGCGGCCCGCACGCTGGGGATGGCCGGCGACGCGGGCTCCATGGAGGCCCTCCGCAGGCAGATCGCCGACGACTTCTGGCTGGCGCGCTCCGAGGCGGCGCTGGCCCTCATGCGCCTGAAGGACCCGAGAATCGCCGAGTCGGTGCGCCCCATGCTCTCGGACTCCGCGGCCAAGGCCCGCATCGCCGCCATGGACGCCGTGGCGATCGGGGGGCGCTCCTCCGAGAAGGTCGTCGCCGAGGTGGCCCGCAACCTCGACCACGACTCCTGGCAGGTCCGGTCGGCCGCCGCCGAGAGCCTCGGCGGGATCGGCTCGATGCTCGCGGTGGACGCTCTCATCGCGCGCATGACGACCGAGGCGGGCCGCCTGCGGGTGGACTGCCTCGCCGCGCTGAAGGCGATCACGAAGGACGACCTCGGGAAGAACCCCGAGACCTGGGCCAAGTGGTGGAAGCGGGAGCGGGAGCGGGTCGGCGGCGGGATCCCCGACGCGCCGAAGGCCGCCGACGCCGTCAACCCCGAGGACGCCCGGTACGGCCCCCCGCCGCCGCGCCCCTACGGCATCCAGAGCTACGAGGGCCGGGTCGGCTACATGCTCGACATGTCGAACTCGATGTTCAACTTCTTCGATCCCGACCCCTCCGAGCTCAAGCGCCTGCGGCGCAAGTACACCGGGGCGACGAAGTTCGACATCTCCCGCGAGGAGATCGTCCAGTCCATCGCGGAGCTCGACCCGCGCGCGAAGTTCAACGTGATGGTCTTCTCGACGAAGGCCCGGCTCCTCGGGAGCACGATGCTCCAGGCGGGGGGCGACAGCGCGAAGAAGGCGGAGTCGTTCCTGAAGTCCTGCCGCTCGTCGCCGGACGCCGGCGGCGGCGCGGTCCAGCTCACGAGCTTCTACGACGCCTTCCGCTCGGTGTTCGACATCCCCAAGGGGTCCACCCTCCCCCCTGCCAACTTCGGCGAGACCCCCGACACGATGTTCTTCCTGACCGACGGGGAGCCCACGGCCGGGGAGATCATCGACGCCGACGAGCTCCTGGCGTG
>CAZWGT010000212.1:1332-6360 GCA_964633345.1 uncultured Planctomycetota bacterium | reverse complement strand
CGCCTCCGCCGCGGCCGCCGCCCGCGCCGCCTCCCCCGCGGCCGCGCCGGCGAGCCCGCGGCCGTCGAGGTTGCGGCCCCACCGCGCGCGCAGCTTGGCGTCCTCCGGCCTCCGCCACGACGCCGGCGACGTACCGCTCCGCCGCCTCGAGGGCCCTCTCCGCCGCCTCCTCCCGCCGCTTCGCGGCCCGGGGCGGGACGCAGCGCGGAGGACCGCGGCGGGGGAGGGAGCCCCGTTGCCCTCGACCCCCGCCCGCGTGTAGGCTCCACGCCCCCATGGACGAGCCCGCTCCCGGCGCGACGCGGCCCGCACAGGACGGGACGGCGTCCCCGCCGCCGGAGACGGGGCCCGGGGCGGGGAAGGCGCGGACCCTCCGGATCTCCGGCTCCGGCGGCGGGTTCGAATCGGAGTTCAACGCCCACCTCCAGGACCGTCTGCGCCTGGGGACGGGGTTCATGGCCGCGGCCTCCCTCGTCCTCTTCCTCGTGGGGCGGGTCGGACAGGCGGCCGCCACCGGGGACTTCGACCTGGAGCTGCGCCACCCCTCCGTCGTGACCCACCTCCTCGCCTCCGGCGTCGCCGTCGCCGCGTGGCTCGCCCTCCGCCGGGGCCCCCTCGGGGGCCGCGTCCTGGGCTGGATCGACGGCCTCGTCGCGGAGACGTCCATCCTCGCGGCGGTGCTCATCTTCTCCTTCTCCCACCGGACCGGCATCGCGCAGGTCGTTCCGCTCACGGGGCTGTTCCTCGTCGCCCGGGCGGTCGTCGTCCCGAGCCGCCCGCTCCGCACGCTCCTGCTGTCCGCACCCGCCATGGCCGCCTTCCTCGCCGTCCGCCTCCGCCACGGCGAGGCCTTCGGCTACCTCGGCCAGCCCCTCCTCCAGGAGGCCTTCCCCGCCGTCGTGCTCTGGGACCAGGCGACGCTGGGCTTCTCCGTGGCCGTCGCGGCGCTCACCTCCAAGGTGAACTTCGCCCTGCGGGTGCGCGCCTGGGAGGCGAAGCAGGTGGACCGCTACACGCTCGAGGAGCGCATCGGCGTCGGGGCGATGGGGGAGGTCTACCGGGCCCGCCACGGCCTCCTGCGGCGCCCCACGGCCATCAAGCTCCTCCGCCCCGAGATCGCCGGGGAGCGGAACCTCGCCCGGTTCGAGATGGAGGTCCGGCAGACGGCCCGCCTCACGCACCCCAACACCATCTCCATCTTCGACTACGGGACCACCGACGCCGGGGAGTTCTACTACGCCATGGAGTTCGTCGACGGCCTCGACCTCGACGGGGTCGTCGAGGCCGCGGGCCCGCTCCCCCCGGAGCGGGTCATCCACGTCCTGGCCCAGGTCTGCGGCGCCCTGGCCGAGGCCCACGGCATCGGCCTCATCCACCGGGACCTGAAGCCGGCGAACATCATGCTCTGCACCCGCGGCGGCGAGGCGGACGTGGTGAAGGTGATGGACTTCGGGCTCGTGATGGACCTCAGGGAGGGCGCCGCGGCCCCCGAGGCGGGCCTCGCCGGGACCCCCCACACCATGTCGCCGGAGGTGATCCGCGGCCATCCGCCCACCCCCGCCGTCGACCTCTACGCGGTCGGCGCGGTGGGCTGCTTCCTCCTCACCGGCCGCCCGATCTTCGACGCCGTGTCGGCGACCGAGTTCCTGCTCTGCCACATGCAGAAGGAGCCCGTCGCCCCGTCCTCCCGGGTGGCCGGCGTACCGGCCGACCTCGAGGCCCTCCTCCTCGGCTGCCTCCGCAAGGACCCCGCGGCCCGCCCCCCGTCGGTGAAGGCCCTCCGGGAGTCCCTCCTCGCCTGCACCCACGCCGGCCGCTGGACCGCCGGGCGGGCGGGGCCGTGGTGGGAGGAGCACGGGAGGGGGGCGGGCGGTGCGGGCGGCGGCGGCTGAGGGGCGACGGCCCACGGACGGCCCGGTATCATGGCGCGGGCTGCGGAGGGTTGGCCGAGCGGCTGAAGGCGGCGGTTTTGAAAACCGCTGTACGGGCAACCGTACCGGGGGTTCGAATCCCTCACCCTCCGCCACTTGCACCGCCAGATCCAGCCTCCCTCCCCGGGCCCCTCCGCGGGTTCCCGGGTCAGCGTCTCCCGGCCGGACCCCGGCCTGCCTCCGCTCCCTCGACGGCGGCGCGCGCGAGCCCGCGCAGCATCCCCCGGAACACCAGTGCGTGGAGGGGCCAGACCCCGTACCAGTAGAGGAGGCCCGACAGGCCGACGGGGTCGAAGATCGCCGTCTGCCGGATCACGGCGCCGTCCCCGTCGGGCTCCACCTCGAACTGGAGCCACGCCCTTCCCGGGAGCCGCATCTCCGCGGCCAGCCGCAGCAGGCGGTCCGGCTCGACGGCCTCCACGCGCCAGAAGTCCAGGGCGTCCCCCGACGCGAGGTGCTCCGGGTCGCGGCGGCCCCGCCGCAGCCCCGGTCCGCCGGCCAGGAGGTCGAGCAGGCCCCGCAGCCGCCAGAGGAAGTCCGAGAAGTGGTAGCCGCGGGAGCCGCCGATGCGCCGCACCGGCAAGAAGGCGGCGGCGGGGGGGACGGGCAGGCGGACGGAGCGCGTGTCGACGCGGCGGCTCCCGAAGACCGCGCCCCCGAAGGTCCGGGGCTCCCCGGAGGCGGACACCGCGTCGGACCAGCGCGTGGCCGCGATCTCCCGGTCCTCGTTCGCGAGGGCCCTCTCCATGGCCTCCCGCACCCCGCGGGGCCGTACCCGGAAGGTCCTGAGCGCCGCGTCGTCGGTCACGACGGTCTCATTCACGAGGCTCTCGATGAGCTTCCGCCCGACCCTGGCGTACACGGGCGTGACGAGGCCCAGCCAGAGGCTGGAGAGGGTGGGGGTCAGCACGGGTAGCGGGAGGAAGACCCGCCGAAGCCCCCGCAGGCGGCAGTACAGTTGCATGAGCCCGAGGTAGGAGACGCGGTCCGGGCCTCCGACCTCGAACACTCCGGCGGTGCCGTCGCGGAGATCGAGGCTCTCCAGCAGGTAGGCCAGCAGGTCCTCGACCGCCATGGGCTGCGCCAGGGTGCGGGTCCAACGGGGAACCGTCATCACGGGAAGCCGTTCCGAGAGAGCGCGGACGAGCTCGAAGGAGAGGCTGCCGGAGCCGATGACCACGGACGCGCGGAGCTCGATCACCGGGACGCCGGTGGAGGCCAGGACCCGCCCCACCTCGTGGCGGCTGCGGAGGTGGCGCGAGAGCCCGTCGCCGCGCCCGAGGCCTCCCACGTAGACGATGCGCCGGACGCCGCGGTCCCGCGCGGCCCGGGCGAACCCCTCCGCCGCGCGCCGCTCCTCCTCTTCGAAGGCCCCGGTGCTTCCCAGGGAGTGCGCGAGGTAGTAGGCGGCGTGCACGCCCTCCAGCGCCGCGTCCACGGATCGGCCGTCGAGGAGATCTCCGCGGACGACCTCCGTCCCGGGACCCGTCCGGGCCGCGAGGAACTCGGGCCGCCGCGCCAGGCAGCGGACCCGTACCCCGCGTGCCTCGAGGGCCGGGAGGAGCCTTCCGCCGATGTAGCCCGTGGCGCCCGTCAGGAGGACGAGGGGAGGCCGGGGGGCCGGGGCCCTCCGCCCTCCCGAGCCGTGCCGATCCGCGGGCGCGGTCATGGCCGGTTCCGTAGCAGCAGCTCGCGGGGATGCGGCTCGAGATAGGTCTGCCCGCGGAGCCACTCCACCTCGAGGCGGCGCGCGTGGTGGCGCAGGAGCGTGAGCGGTACCACGAGGGGGACGAGGCCCCGGCCGAAGTCCTCCACCGAGGCGAGCATCTCCGCCCGGTCGCCCTCCCCGAGGGAATCCCGGAAGAAGCCCGCCATGTGCCGGAGAACGTTCCGGTGGCGGCGGGGCGTGGCCGGGCGGGCGAGCGCGCCGAGGAACCCCTCCGCGTACGCCTCCGCCACCTCCCGCCGGGCGCGGCGGCGGACGGAGGCGACGAGGGGCCCGAGGGCCCGGTAGGCCGGGGGGTGGTGGGCGAGGAGGAGCAGCTTCTCCCGGGCGTGGAAGGCCACGAGCCCCCCCGGGGTCCAGCGGCCGGCGAAGAAGTCGCGGACCCGCCGGTAGGCGAAGATCCGGACCACGAAGTTCTCCCGGAGCACCGGGTCCTCCAGGCGGCCCTCCTCCTCCACCGGGAGCAGGGGAAGGCGTTCCGCGAGGGCCCGGGCGAAGAGCCCGCGCCCGTCCCGGCGGGACGGGCCGCCCCGGGGGCTCCAGACCTTCACGCGCTCCATGCCGCAGGAGGGGGAGTTCTTCTTGAGGACGTAGCCCGAGAGGTCGAGCGCCTCCAGGGCCTTCACGCGGCGCTCCGAGAACCGCCGCATCGCGTCGGTGAGGTCGGTGCCCGCCACGGGTTCCACGAGCCGCTCCCGGCCGGAGCCGTCGTCCACGAGCCGGATGGCCGGGCGGGGGATCCCGAGCCCGATCTCCACTTCCGGGCAGACCGGCACGAACTCCACGAGGGGGCCGAGGACGTCGACCAGCCACCCTTCCCGCTTGTGGCCGCCGTCGTGGCGGACCTCCTGCCCGGGAGGCAGGCGGAGACTCCCGGCCGCAGAGGCGTCACGGCCCCTCCCCCGCGGCCGGGGAGCGGAGCCCCCGGACGAGGTCCCCGAAGCGCGCGAAGTCCTCCTCGAACACGATGCCCCTCCGGCGACGCCGCCGACGGGCGCCGGCACCTCCGACCACGAGCAGGACCCGGGGCGGGAGCGCGTCCCGCAGCCCGCGGATCCGGCGGTCGGAGTCCGGGCCCGAGGAGGACGAGGAGACGCTCAGCGCCACGAGCGCCGCCCTGGTCTCGAACGCGGCGGCGGCGATCTCCTCGGGGGGCGAGTCGGCCCCGAGGACCACGCAGCGCGCCCCCGCGTCCGCCGCCACGAGGGCCGCGATCTCGACCCCGAGGGCGTGCCGATCCCCGGGCAGGGTGGCGAGCAGGACGACGGGCGCCGTCTTCGGAGGAGGAGTCCGCGCCCGCAGCGAGCGGAGCATGGGGCCGAGGAAGGACGCCAGGAAGTTCGGATTCCCGAGCGTCGCGATCGCACGACT
>CAZWGT010000212.1:0-1322 GCA_964633345.1 uncultured Planctomycetota bacterium | reverse complement strand
GGAAGTGCTCCCTGCGGATCTCGAGCCCGCCCCGGGCCCAGGCGCTGCCCACGGACCGGAGGAGGGGGCCGAGGACGCCCGCGGCGAACTCCGGCGCGGAGCGCGCCCGCCACTCCCGCTCCAGCAGGGCGCCCGCCGCGGCCTCGTCGAAGGTCCGCAGGACCTCCTCCCAGGACCCTTCGAGCCGCGCCTCCCCCCCGCGCGCGGCTTCGACCCAGGCCCGGAGCTCCGGCACCGGGGCCCGGAGGGCCCGGGCGGGACGCTCCCCCAGCGCCACGGCCTCCGCGACGATGCGCAGCCGGTGGATCTCCTCGGGCGGATACCGCCGGTGGCCGGAGGGGAGTCTGCCGGCGGCGGGGGATCCGTAGCGCCGCTCCCAGGTCCGGAGCGTCTCCACGGGGATGCCGGACTCCCGGGCCAGGCGCCCGATGGAGACCTCGGGTCGGCTGGATTCCATCTAAAGAGGGTACCAGGAATCCTGATCCCCTTGAAGGAAAAGTTGAATGAACAAGTATAAATCCGGACAATATGGCCCATGTCCACCGCACCTCCCGTTCCCGCGTCGAGGATCCGGGTCCTTCGCGACGCCCCCCCCCGCCCCCGGGGGGAGTTCGTCCTCTACTGGATGACGGCGGCCCGGCGGACGCGCTGGAACCACGCCCTCGACCGGGCCCTGGCCGTGTGCCGCGAGCACGGACGGGGACTGCTCGTGCTGGAGGCCCTGAGGTGCGACTACCCCTACGCGAGCGACCGGATCCACGGGTTCGTGCTGGACGGGATGGCGGACAACGCCCGCAGGCTCGCGGCGTCGGGAGTGGCATACCACCCCTACGTCGAACCGTCCCGCGGCGCGGGGAGAGGCCTGCTCGCGGCGCTGGCGACGCGAGCGGTGGCGGTCGTCGCGGACGACACGCCCTCCTTCTTCCTCCCCCGGATGCTGGAGGCCGCCGCGGGGCGGGTCTCCTCGCGGCTGGAGGCCGTGGACGGGAACGGCCTCCTCCCGCTCTCCTCCACCGATCGGCCCCATCCGACCGCCTACGCCTTCCGTCGGCATCTCCAGCGGAACCTCCCGGCCTGCTCGGGCGGCTTCCCGGCCGCCGATCCCCTTCGCGCGGCGGAGGGCCTGCCCCGGGCGCGGATCCCGGCCGACGTGGCCGGGCGCTGGCCCGCGGCGCCGACGGCGATTCTGGAGGGCCGGCGCTCCCTGGCCGCGCTGCCCGTCGACCACTCCGTCTCCCCGACGCCGTTGCGGGGCGGCCCCTCCGAAGGTTCCCGTGTGCTGGACCGCTTCCTGGAGGATCGACTCGAGGGCGGGCGGTTCG
>CAZWGT010000211.1:0-6372 GCA_964633345.1 uncultured Planctomycetota bacterium | reverse complement strand
TCTCCGAGACGTTGGGGATGTCGCGCGTGAACTCCTCGCGCCCGAGCTTGGTCTCGCGGATCTCGGACTCGAACTCGTCGATGTGGATCGAGGTGTAGACGTCGTCCTTGAGCAGGCGCTCGCTGACGATGATGGCGTCCTCGAAGTTGTAGCCCTCCCAGGACATGAAGGCGACGAGGATGTTCTTCCCCAGGGCCAGTTCACCGTCGTGGGTGGCCGCGCCGTCGGCGATGACGTCGCCGCGGCGGACCTTGTCCCCCGCCCGGACGCAGGGGCGCTGGTTCAGGCAGGTGCGCTCGTTGAGGCCGACGAACTTGCGCAGCGGGTACTCGATGGACCCGATCTCCCCCTCGACGCTGACGCGCAGGGAGTCGGCGTAGGTGACCGTTCCGGCCTCGCGGGCCCGGACGACCATGCCGGAGTTGCCCGCCACCGGCCGCTCCATCCCCGTGGCGACCACGGGGGGCTCGGTCCAGATCAGCGGGACGGCCTGCCGCATCATGTTGGAGCCCATGAGGGCGCGGTTGGCGTCGTCGTGCTCGAGGAACGGGATGAGGCTCGCGGACACGCCGACGATCTGCTTCGGCGAGACGTCCACGAACTGGACCTCCTTCGGCTCGACCAGGTGGAAGTCCCCCGCCTTGCGGGCCAGGATCTGCTTCCCCGTGAGCCGGCCGTCCTCGTCCACCTCGGTGTCCGCCGGGGCCAGCACCGCGTTGTTCTCCTCGTCGGCGCGGAGGTGCCGGACCTTGTTCGTCATGATGCCCTTCTCCACCACCCGGTAGGGCGTGGTGAGGAAGCCGTAGTCGTCGGCCCCGGCGTAGATCGACAGGGACGAGATGAGGCCGATGTTCGTGCCTTCCGGCGTCTCGATGGGGCAGATGCGGCCGTAGTGGGACAGGTGCACGTCGCGCACCTCGAAGCCGGCGCGCTTGCGGTTGAGGCCCCCGGGGCCGAGGGCCGAGAGGCGCCGCTCGTGGGTCAGCTGGGCCAGGGGGTTCGTCTGGTCCACGACCTGGGACAGCTCGCCCCTGCCGAAGAAGTAGTCGATGGCGGAGGAGATGGTCTTGCTGTTGATGAGGGTTCGCGGGGTGACCGCGGACTCGGAGTCGAGGTTCATGCGCTCCTGGGCGGTCCGCCGGAGCTTGAGGAAGCCCTTGCGGAACTCGTCCCCGCCCAGCTCGGCGATGGTCCGGATGCGGCGGTTGCCGAGGTGGTCGATGTCGTCGATCTCCCCCTCGCTGCGCCGCAGCTTGAGGAGGTACTTGACGCAGTTGACGATGTCCTGCGGGAGCAGGGTCTGCTCCGTCTCGGGGATGTCGAGGCCGAACTTCCGGTTGAGGCGGAAGCGGCCCACGCGGCCTAGGCGGTAGCGCGCGGGGTCGAAGAACTTCTCGTGGAAGAGCGCGCGGGCCTTCTCGATCTGCGGCGGGTTGCCGGGCCGCAGGCGGGCGTAGATCTTGAGCAGCGCCTCCTCGTGGTTCTTCGTCGTGTCCTCGAGGAGGGAGTTGAGGATCAGCCGGTCGTCGATCTCCTTGATGACCTCGAGCTCGTCGATGGCGGCTCCGGCGATGCTGGTCGCCTGGGCCTCCGTCAGGGGCAGCAGGCCCTCGGCCACGACCTCGCCCGTCTCGCGGTCCACGACGTCGGCGACGGGGATGCGGCCCTCGAGGCCCGCCTTGGCGCGGAGCGCGGTCTTCTTGATGATCTCGGTCGGGTAGAAGATGCGGAGGATGTCGGCGTCGGTGGAGTACTCGGGGGACAGGGCGCGCAGGAGGGAGGTGCAGGGGAACTTGCCGCTCTGGTCGATGCGGACGTGGAGGGAGTCCTTCTTCCCCACGTTCAGCTCGATCCACGAGCCGCGCTCCGGGATGATCCAGCAGGAGTGGAGCTTCCGCTCGCCGGCGTGGATCTCGACGCTGAAGTCGACGCCGGGGGACCGGTGGAGCTGGGTGACGATCACGCGCTCGGCGCCGTTGATGATGAACTCGCCGCCGCCGATCATGATCGGGATCTCGCCGAGGTAGACCTCCTCCTCGACGGGCTCCGGTCCCTCCAGCTTCACGCGGATGCGGAAGGGCATGCCGTAGGTCAGGCGCAGGCGCCGGCACTCGTCGGGCGAGTACCGGGGCTGGCCCAGCTCGTAGTACAGGTACTCGAGCGCCTTCGTCCCGTCGAAGGACTGGATCGGGTACACCTCCCGGAGGATGGCCTCCAGGCCGGTGTTCTTGCGATCCGAGTACGAGACCTCCGCCTGCAGGAACTCCCTGTACGAACGCGTCTGGAGCTCCATGAGGTCGGGGATCTCCGTGACCTCCTTCGAGCGACCGTAGAACCTCGTCTGCATGCTGTCACTCCAGCCTGGCGGATGGGACGCACCGGGAAGGGCCGCCGGCCTGGCGGACCCCCGGAGAGGCGGAAACGGGGAATCCCCGCCGGGGCGCTTCTCCCCCGCGAGGTTCCCCACGCATCGAGGACGGGCTTCCTACTCGACGACCACCGAGCCGCCCGCGGCCTCGATCTCCTTCTTCATCTTGTCGGCCTCGTCCTTGGAAGCGGCCTCCTTGAGGACGGCGGGGCCCTTCTCGCTCGAGTCGACGAGATCCTTCGCCTCCTTGAGGCCGAGCCCGGGGACCACGACGCGGACCGCCTTGATGACGGCGATCTTGTTCGCGCCCGCGGCCTTGAGCTTCACCGAGAAGGAGGTCTTCTCCTCCTTGACCGCGGCGGCGCCGCCGCCGGCGGGGCCCGCCATCATGGCCATGGGAGCCGCGGCGGTGACGCCGAAGGTCTCCTCGATCTGCTTCTTGAGATCCGCGAGCTCCAGGGCAGTCATGACCTTCAGCTTCTCCATGACCGCGGTGACGTTCTCCGACATTTCAGCCTCCTATGCTCGGCCCCGGCCCGATGGCCGGCGGCCCGTTCCTCGTTCCTGTGCGGCCCCGTCCCGACCGGGGAGTCCTCAGGAGGCGGCGCCCGCCGCCTCCTCCTTGGTCTTCTTGTCCGAAAGCGCGCCCACGGCCCTCGCCGTGCCCGAGAGGAGGGCGTTGATCCCGGCGGCGATGTTGGTCATCGGGGCCGACACGGCCGAGGCGATCATCGACAGGAGCTCCTTGCGCCCGGGGAGCTTGGCCAGCTGCTCGATCTCCGGCCCCGTGCAGATGCGCCCCTCGACGAAGCCGCCGCGGCACTCGATGCCCGGCCGCCCCTTGACCCCCTCCATGACGGCCTTGGCCAGGGCGAGGGCGTCCTCGCCGCCCGTCGCCACGGCCGTCGGCCCCTTGATGAAGGGCTTGATGTCCGCCATCCCCGTGCCGGCCAGCGCGTGCGCCGCGACGCGGTTGCGGATCACGGTGAGCTGGACCCTGGACTTGCGCAGGGCCGCGCGGAGCGAGGACGAACCCTCCCCCGAGAGGCTCTTGTAGCCCAGCACGACGCAGGCGCCGGCCTGGCCGACCTCGCTGCGCACCTCCGACGCCATCCACTGCTTCAGTTTCTTGCTCATGGCGATGACCTCTTGGCGGGTACCTACTGGATGTCCAGGGCGATGCCGGGGCTCATGGTCGAGGAGAGCGTGCAGCTGCGGATGTACACGCCCTTGCTCGTGGCCGGCTTGGCGGCCCGGACGCTCTCGATGAGCGCCAGCAGGTTGTCCCGGATCTTCTGGGTGCCGAAGGAGCGCTTCCCGATGGGGGCGTGGACGCTGGCGCCCGCGTCCACCCGGTACTCGACCTTGCCGGCCTTGTACTCCTTGATGGCCCGCGCCACGTCGTCGGTGACGGTCCCCGCCTTGGGCGAGGGCATCTTGCCGACGGGGCCCAGCACCTTGCCGAGGCGGCCGACGAACCGCATCATCGCCGGGACGGCGATGGCGACGTCGAACTCCGTCCATCCCCCCTCGACCTTCTTGACGAGGTCCTGGCCGCCGACGAAGTCCGCGCCCGCCGCCTCGGCGTCGCGGGCCCTGTCGCCCTCGGCGAACACCAGCACGGAGCGGGCCTTGCCGCCCAGCCCGTGGGGCAGGACGACGGAGCCGCGGACGATCTGGTCGCCCTTCTTGGGATCCACCCCGAGCCAGAGGGCCAGCTCGACGGTCTCGTCGAACTTGGCCGGCGTGAACTTCGCCAGCAGATCGATGGCCTCGTCGACGGGGTACCTCTTCTTGGGGTCCACCCGTCCGGCGTCGGCCCTGAAGCGCTTCGAAGACTTCCGCATCGTTCCTCCTCGCTCCCCCTCGGCCCGCGGCCGGCCTCGGGGTCCTGTCGCGAACGGCCCTGTGCTTCCCTCGCCTACCCTTCGACCTGGATCCCGCAGGACCTCGCGGTCCCCTCGACGATCCTCGCGGCGGCCTCCTCGGAGGAGGCGTTCAGGTCGTTCATCTTGAGCTTCACGATCTCCATCACCTGGGCCCTCGTCACCTTCCCGGCCGTCTCGCGGCCCGGCGCGGCGGCGCCCTTGGCGAGCTGGGCGGCCTTCTTCAGCAGCACGCTCGCGGGGGGCGACTTCACGATGAAGTCGAAGGACTTGTCCTTGAAGACGGTGATCACGACGGGGAGCACCATGCCCGGCTGGTTCTTCGTGCGGTCGTTGAAGCGCTTGACGAACTCGCCGATGTTCACGCCGTGCTGGCCGAGGGCGGGGCCCACGGGCGGCGCGGGGGTGGCCTGCCCACCCGGGCACTGCAGCTTGATCTGCACCATCACTACCTTCGCCATGGCTCTCTCCCGTTCGTTCCGCTGGACCTTCTAGACCGTCTCGACCTGCCAGTACTCGAGGTCCACCGGCGTGGGCCGGCCGAAGATCGTCACGATCACGCGGACGATCCCCTTGGTCGGGTTGACCTCCTCGACGATCCCCTCGAAGTTCTCGAAGGGGCCCTCCTTCACCTTCACGCTGTCGCCCTTCTGGAAGTCGATCTTCAGCTTGGGCTTCTCGGCGCCGGTCTGCATGTCCCCGAGGAGCTTCTCGACCTCGTGGGGCTCCATGAGGGTGGGCTTCCCGTGGGCGCCGAGGAAGTCGCCGACGCCCGGCGTGTCGCGGATGACGTACCAGACGTCGTCGGTCATCTCCATCTGGAGGACGAGGTACCCGGGGAAGATCTTGCGGCGCGTCACCCGGCGCTTCCCGCCCTTGATCTCGGAGACGGTCTCCGTGGGGACGAGGACGCGCTGGACGCTCTCCTTGAGGCCCGCGGCGGCGATGCGCCGCTCGATGGCCTCGCGGATCTTGTCCTCGCGCCCGCTCTGGACCCGCAGCACGAACCACTGCACCTGACCCGTCGTCATCGTCCTCCCACCCGGGATGCCCCTAGAGGGGCAGCCCCGTCAGCAGCTTCATGACCTGCGTGATCACGACGTCGAAGACGAGCAGGACCGCCGTGAACGCCACGACGGTGACGGACACGACCTTCGTGGCCGCCATCGCCTCGTCCCTGGCGGGCCACGAGACCTTCTTCATCTCGCCTTCCGTCTCGATGAGCAGGTCGGCGAGCCACGGGCGCTTGAGGAACCAGGAGACCCACATCCAGGCCGCGACCCCCACCACCGCCGCCAGGAGCACCGAGAGGCTGAGGGCGGGTCCGCCGAGGGGGAGGTGGCTGAGGTCGAGGCCCAGGAAACGCTCCCGGACGACGGGCCTCTGGAGGGCGCCGAAGCCCTGGAGCCACACCCACAGGTCCCGCGCCGCCCAGGCGCAGAGGCCGAAGCCGGTCCAGTAGGCGATGCGGCGCGTGATCGGGCCCTGGCCCTCCTTGTACGGACGGCGGAACTCGTCGAGGAAGGACCGTGCGGGCCCCCCCTCGCCGCCCTCCATCGCGCCGATGCCCGTCGCCTGGGCCAATCCCGTCCGTCCTTTCCGCTCAGCGTTCATGTCAAGTCCCGGTCCCGCGTCTCGGCCCTCGCGTCGTCGCCGCGCCCCCCGCGCCTGGCAGGGCGGGAGGGATTTGAACCCCCAACCCGCTGATTTGGAATCAGCTGCTCTACCGTTGGAGCTACCGCCCTGCGGCGACGCGGGCGCGGGTGCGCGCTACTTCTTCTTCTCCTTGTGGAGCTCGTGCTTGCGGCAGCGGGGGCAGAACTTCTGGATGTCGACCTTGTAGGTCTGGCCCTTCACGCGCTTCTGCGTGCGGTAGTTCCGGTCCCCGCAGACCGTGCACTCCATGCTCACGTACTCGCGCGCCTCCGACCTCGCCATCGCCGACTCCTTTTACTGCCCCTGGGCCGTCTCGGGGCCTACTCGATCACCTTCGTCACGACGCCCGCGCCGACCGTGCGGCCGCCCTCGCGGATGGCGAAGCGCAGGCCCTCGTCCATGGCGATGGGGGTGATCAGCTCGACGTCCACGTTCACGTTGTCCCCGGGCATGATCATCTCG
>CAZWGT010000210.1:0-6445 GCA_964633345.1 uncultured Planctomycetota bacterium | reverse complement strand
CGAACTGCGGTACCCCGGCTCCGGGAAGTGACTACAGCCCCGACGCCGCGATCGCCCGCCGCTCCAGCTCCTCCGCCTCCCTCTCCATCGCGAGGACCTCGTCGAGGGTCGCCTTCTTCCACGCCTCGTCCTTCAGCATGGGGAGGTTGATCCGCACGTTGAAGCAGGAGCCGCGGAGCGCCGCGCGGGAGAGCAGGACCGCCACGCACCCGTCGCTGGCCGCGTTGCGGTTGCCCTTCTCCGCGGCCTCGGCGGCGGCGCGGACGGAGCGCATGCAGAGGCGCGCCGACTCCAGCGGCACCTCCGTCGCGTGGCGGCCGGCCGCCTCCATCGCCGCGGCGCGGGCCCTCTTCTCCTCGTCGGTCTTCTTCGGCTTCTTGAGGGCCGCCATCACCCCGTCGTAGGCCTTCGCGTCGGTCCTCACCTGCCGGTGCAGCGCGCGGCGGAGATCCTCCCCCTCCTTCACCACCCGCTGCATCGCCTCCTCGTGCTGCGCGTACTTCTCACGGCCGACGGTGAGGCGCCCCACCATCGCCGCGAGCGCGGCTCCCATCGATCCCGCCAGCGCCGAGGCGGAGCCGCCGCCGGGCGAGGGGGCCTCGGAGGCCAGCAGATCGACGAAGGGGAGCGGGGCGTCGTAGGGATCGATCGGGGCGGAGCCGCCGCCGCCGGAGACGTTGTCCTCCACGATCTTGGAGGCGAGGGGAGCGGACAGCTGCAGCCCCTCCTCGACGATCTGGTGGAGCGCGCCCCGCGGGATGAGGCCCACGATCTCGCTCTCCGCGACCGTGGCGCCGCCCTTCCTCGCCTTCCCCTTCACCTTCAGGAACACACGCCGCATGCCGGTCTTCCGGTAGTCGAGGAGGTTCATCGACACCTGCACCTTCCCCTGGTCGGGGAGGTCGAAGCCGGCCGCCTGCACGCCGGGCATCCCCCCGTCGCTCTCGCGGAGCGACTTCGCGATCCTCTTCGCCAGCGCGAGATCGCGGGAGGCCAGGTTCACGTTGTAGGCGATGAGGAAGAAGCGCGCCCCGACGGCGGTGACGCCGGCCGACGGATGCACCGCGGCGGGGCCGAAGTCCGGCGCGCGCGCGGGGTCGGTCCCGATGGAGTCCCGGATCCCCTCGAACTGCCCCTCCCGCACGTCGGCCAGCTTCCGCCGCTCCGGCCGCGCGGCCGCCTCGGCGTAGAGGTAGCAGGGGACCTTCAGCTCCTCGGCCATCCGCTTCCCCAGGCGCTTCGCCAGCGCCACGCACTCCTCCATCGTGGTGTCCCCGAGGGGGACGAAGGGCACGACGTCCGTGGCCCCCATGCGGGGGTGGGCCCCGGTGTGGGTCCGCAGGTCGATGGTCGCGGCGGCCTTGCGCGCGCAGCGGAAGGCGGCCTCGAGGACCGGCTCGTGGGGGCCGGCGAGGGTGAGGACGGAGCGGTTGTGGTCGGCGTCGCTCTCGCAGCCGAGCACCGTGACGCCCTCCACGGCGCGGGCCTCGGCGACGATGGCCTCGACGACCTCCGGCCGGCGGGCCTCGCTGAAGTTGGGGACGCACTCGACGAGCTTCGGCATGGGGAATCTCCTGGGAAAGGGGGCCCTCCACGCTACCCGGAGGGGGGTGACATCGGCACGGGAAGGGGAGGGGAAAGTCGCCCTCCCGGGGCGCGGGGCGCGGATGCTGGATGGTCCGGCCCTGGAGGACCGCCATGTCCGAAGCCACGAGGGAATCCGACGCCGGCGGCGTCGTGGACCCGATCTTCGACCTGATCTACCGCGGGCGCGGGCGCCTCGCCCTGGACAGCATCTTCGCGCCCCGCACCGTCGCCGTCGTCGGCGCGAGCGAGCGCGCGGGCAGCGTCGGCCGCACCATCCTCTGGAACCTCATCTCCAGCCCCTTCGGGGGCGTCGTCTTCCCCGTGAACGAGAAGCGCTCCTCCGTCCTCGGGATCAAGGCCTACCCCACCCTCGCCTCGGTCCCGGAGAAGGTGGACCTCGCCGTCATCGTCATCCCCGCCCCGACCATCCCCGCGACCGTCGCCGAGTGCGTCCGCCTCGGGATCCCCGGGGCGATCATCATCTCGGCCGGGTTCAAGGAGATCGGGGAGGAGGGGGCGCGGCTGGAACGCGAGATCCTCGAGCTCGCGCAGAAGGGCCGGATGCGCATCGTGGGCCCCAACTGCCTCGGGGTGATGAGCCCCAGCTCGGGCCTCAACGCGACCTTCGCCGCGGGGATGGCCCGGTCGGGGAAGGTCGGGTTCATCAGCCAGAGCGGCGCCCTGTGCACGGCCATCCTCGACTGGTCCTTCGGGGCGAACGTGGGGTTCAGCCACTTCGTCTCCGTCGGCTCCATGCTCGACGTCGGCTGGGGGGACCTCATCTACTACCTCGGCGACGACCCGCGCACCGAGAGCATCGTCGTGTACATGGAGACCATCGGCAACGCCCGCGCCTTCCTGTCCGCGGCCCGGGAGGTGGCGCTCTCCAAGCCGATCCTCGTCATCAAGCCCGGCCGGACCGCGCAGGCCGCGAAGGCGGCGGCTTCCCACACCGGGTCCCTGACCGGGAGCGACGACGTCCTCGACGCCGCGTTCGAGCGCAGCGGCGTGCTGCGCGTGGACGACATCTCCGAGCTGTTCGCCATGGCCGAGGCCCTGGCGACCCAGCCCCGTCCGAAGGGCCCGCGCCTGACGATCGTGACCAACGCGGGCGGACCCGGCGTCCTCGCGACCGACGCCCTCATCACGTCGGGCGGGGCACTGACGGAACTCTCGAAGGACACGATGGCGGAGCTGAGCGGCTTCCTGCCGGCGACCTGGAGCCACAACAACCCCATCGACATCATCGGGGACGCCCCCCCGGACCGCTACGCCAGGGCCCTGGAGGTCGTCGCCCGGGACCCCGCCGCCGACGGGGTCCTCGTGGTCCTCACGCCGCAGGACATGACCGACCCGACGAGCATCGCCGAGCAGCTGCGGCCCTTCGCCGCCTCCCTCGGGAAGCCGGTGCTCGCCTCGTGGATGGGCGGGCTCCACGTCGCGGAGGGGCGCGGGATCCTGCAGAAGGCCGGCATCCCAAACTTCGAGTACCCCGACACCGCCGCGCGGGCGTTCTCCTACATGTGGAAGTTCAGCCACAACCTCGACGCCCTCTACGAGACGCCCGTCCTCTCCGTGGCGGGGGGAGGGAAGGGCGCGCCCGATCGCGTCGCCGCGGAGGCGGTCCTCCGCCGGGCCCGGGAGCGCGGCCGGACCATCCTCACCGAGGCGGAGTCGAAGCGGATCCTCTCCGCCTACGGGATCCCCGTGCCGCCGTGCGCCGTCGCGGCGACCGCCGACGAGGCCGCCTCCGTCGCGGGGGACATGGGATTCCCGGTCGTGCTGAAGCTCCACTCCGAGACCCTCACCCACAAGACCGACGTCGGCGGCGTGGTCCTGGACCTCCGGGACGCGGCCGCCGTGCGGGCCGCCTTCGAGTCCATCCGGAAGTCCGTGCTCGCGAAGGCGGGCGCCGGGCACTTCCTCGGCGTGAACGTCCAGCCGATGGAGAGGATGGAGGGCTACGAGCTCATCCTCGGCAGCAGCGTGGATCCGCAGTTCGGCCCGGTGGTCCTGTTCGGGACGGGCGGCCAGCTCGTCGAGGTCTTCCAGGACCGCGCCCTGGGCCTCCCGCCCCTCAACAGCTCCCTCGCCCGCCGCATGGTCGAGAAGACCCGCATCCACAGGGCCCTGGCCGGCGTGCGCGGCAGGAGGCCCGTGGACCTCGAGGCGCTGGCGGAACTGATGGTCCGCTTCAGCCAGCTCGTCGTGGAGCAGCCCTGGATCCGGGAGATCGACGTCAACCCCCTGCTGGCCTCGCCGGACCGCCTGCTGGCCCTCGACGCCCGGGTCCTCCTGCACGATCCGCGCACGAAGGAGGCCGACCTGCCCCGCCCCGCCATCCGGCCCTATCCCTTCGCCTACGAGCGGAACTGGAGGGCGAAGGACGGCACGGGGCTGCGCATCCGGCCGCTGCGGCCCGAGGACGAGCCGCGGGTCTCGAGGTTCCACCAGACCCTCTCCGAGCGGACGGTGTACCTGCGCTACCTGAAGGAGATGAAGCTCAGCAGCCGCATCGCGGCGGACCGCCTGCGCCGCGTCTGCTTCAACGACTACGACCGGGAGATCGCGCTCGTGGCCGAGGGGAGCGATCCCGGCCCCGGGGACGCGCCCATCGTGGGGATCGGGCGCCTGACGAAGCTGCGCTGGACGAACGAGGCCCGGGTCGGGCTCGTGGTCACCGATCTCTTCCAGGGCCAGGGGCTCGGCAGCGAGATGCTGCGGGCCATGGTGGACATCGCCCGGGCCGAGGGGATCGACCGGATCGTCCTCGACGCGTCGAGGGAGAACAGGCCCATCCTGCGGATGCTCGAGCGGCTGAAGTTCCAGTTCTCGGGGAGCCCGGGGCAGCCCCTCGTGCACGCGGAGCTGCCCCTGGCCGGCGGCTAGGGCTTCTTCCCCCCGGCCACCCAGTCCCGGAAGAGCTGCACGTCGGAGGCCGCCAGCGGTCCGGCCTTCGGCATGCGTCCCGCCTCGACGGCGGCGAGGCCCGCCGCGGCGTTGGCGGACGCGGCGGTGTAGGTGTCGAACCGCAGGTTCATCGCGGCGTTCCTCCCCGAGTGGCAGGCGCCGCAGTTCGCGTCGAGGAGCGCCTTGAGGTTCCCCGCGTAGGTCGGCGCGGTGCCGGGGGGCGGGGGGGGCGGAGGCGGCGGGGGGGGCGGCACGGCGGAGGGGTTGCGCAGGAAGGCGGCGAGGGCGCGGATGTCGTCGCCGGTGAGGCCGGGGAAGGCGGGCATCCCTTCCTCGCCCTCGCGGACGGCCTCGGCGATCTCCTCCCGCTCCTCGCCGGCGATGTCCGGGCCCGAGGCGGTGCCGCGGGCGTCGGCCCCGTGGCAGGAGGCGCAGTTCGCGGCGTAGAGGGCCGCTCCCCGGGCGGCGGCGCCGCCGGGGCCCGGGCCGGGGCCGGGGCCGCCGCCGGACAGTCCGAGGTAGGCCCGCGCCACGTCGTCCTCCGGGTGCTCGTCCGCCACGCCGGAGAGGGTCGTGGTCGCCACGAGGACGGAGGTCCCCTCGGGCGGCTCCACCCGGACCCGCGCCGACCAGGAGCGGCGCGCCCGGAGGTCCACGGTCCAGGAGGCCAGGACCTCCCCCTCCTCCGAACCGGCCCGGAGCTGCACGAGGATCCCGGACTGATCGAGGAGGCCCCGGTTCCGCACCCGGATCCTCGCCAGGGGCGCCGCGCTCCGGCGCCCCGCGAGGGAGAGCCTCACCGAGGCGTCGTTGTCGAGACGCCCCCGGCCGCCGTCGTCCGCCGGTGCGGGGGCCGTCCCCGCGCCGAGCGCGAACACCGCGGCCATCACCGCCGTCCACTTCGCCAGCCTCATGTTCCTCATGTTCCGATCTCCATCGTGTCCGTCACTCTGCGTCCGTCGAGTTCGTCCGGAGCCTACCCCTCGTTTCCGCCGCGTGCGGCGCGGGGAGTCCACCCGGCGTCGATCCTTGAGGTCCCGTCAAGCGAGAGGGGGGAGGGGCCCCGCGGCCCCTCCCCCGGGTCCGCGCCGCCGTCCGGCTACGGCCTGCGGCCGCCGGTGATCCAGTCCTCGAGGAGGCCGATCTCCTCGGCGGTGAACCGCTTGCCGCCCTGGGGCATCTTCCCGGTCTTGACGTCGTAGAGGGAGAGCTTGGCGTTCCCCGAGGCGCCGTTGTAGGTGTCCAGCCGCACGCCGCGGCTGGCCAGTCCCTGGCCGTGGCAGTTGATGCAGCGATCGTCGAGCAGGGCCTTCACGGAGCCCGCGTAGGTCGGCCAGCCGCCGGGAGGGGGGGGCGGGAGCGGGGGCGGGAGGAGGACTCCCGAGGGGTTCTTGAAGAAGAAGCCGAGGACCTTCGCGTCGGTCTTCGAGAGCCAGGGGAAGTCGTGGTTCCCTCCGGACGCGACCGTCGCGAGCACGGTCTTCGAGGAGGCGCCGACGAGGGAGGGGCCGGACCCGCCCGCCGCGTCCGTCCCGTGGCAGGACGCGCAGTGCGCGAGGTGGATGGACCGGCCGACGACGACGAGGGCCGGCTTGCCCTTGAGCCCGAGGCCGCCCCGGGCGGCGTTGTCCGTCGGGTCCGCGTCCTCGGCCCCGTCCAGGGTCGCGGTCGCCACGAGGGCGGTGGTGTCCACGTCGAGCCACACCCGCTGCGAGAGGACCGCGGACTTCCCCGGGAGCACGTCCACCGTCCCCGACCACATCTGGAGACCGAGTTCGCTCTCCGCGAAGATCCTGACCGTGACGCCGTTCTGGGCGTTCGTGCCGAGGTTCTTCACCGTCACGACGGCCAGCGGCCCCGCCGTGGTCGCGTCGCCGATCTTCAGCTTGAAGTCCATTTTCTTGCCGCCGCGGTCGCGTGAAAAATTTTCCACCGTAGCTTGATCGAT
>CAZWGT010000209.1:4455-6452 GCA_964633345.1 uncultured Planctomycetota bacterium | reverse complement strand
AGGTCCCGGGAGATCCGATGGGGAGGTCGCACCTCCGGCTCGCGGCGGCGGCGCTGCTCGCCGTCGCCCCCCTCGAGGACCCCGGCCCCGACGCCGCCGTGATGAAGCGCATCGAGTCCGTGCGCGTCCGCGCCGCCAGGATCCAGGTGGACGGGAAGGGGCGGGACTGGGAGGGCGTCCCGTCCTTCGAGGACCGGGACCCGCCCGGGTTCACCGACCCCGGCCTCGACATCCGCCGCGCCGCCGTCGCCCCCCTGGAGGACGACCTCCTCGTGCGGATCGAGACCGCGGGGCCGCCGTCCCGCTCGCCCCTGGCCTTCGGGATCGACATCGACTTCCTCGGCCGGAGCGGGCGGGACGCGTCCGTCCGGTTCGGCGCGAACGAGATCCTGCAGACCTCCCTGTTCCCCGAGGGCGCCGCGCCCGCCGCCGGGAATCCGCGGGGCGAGGTGCCGATCTCCTTCGGCGGGGTCGTCGAGATCCGCGTCCCCCTGGGCGCCCTCGCGGCCCGCATCGGCGGGGAGGCGGCGGACCAGTGGGCGAAGGGCGTCCGCCGCTCCTTCGTGCGCGTGCAGACGTTCTCGTACCTCAAGGGGATCGAGGGCCCCGTGGACCAGGGCCCCGCGCCCGCCTCCTTCCGCCTCGTCGCGGGACCGTACGCGCTCGACCCGCCGCTGCGCGCCGACGGCACGCCCCGCCGCGCCGTCGCGCTCCCTCTCGAGGGGACCTGGTTCGTGCGCCAGGGGAACCACGGGCTCTGGTCCCACGGGGATCTCTGGGCCTACGACCTCGCCGTCCAGAACCACGCGCTCGCGCCGACGGAGGTCCCCGGGAGCCGGCGCCTTCAGGACTACCACTCCTTCGGGCGGAGCGTCGTCGCGCCGGAGGGAGGGACGGTCGTGTTCGATTCGGCGAAGTTCCCCGACCGCGAGCCCCTCGAGGCGACGGTCGGGAAGGACACCGGCAACACCCTCGTCGTGCGGTTCGCCGACGGGATGCGCCTCTCCTTCGGCCACCTGCAGGCGGACAGCCTCGCCTTCGCCCGCGGCGAGGCGTTCCCCGCCGGCGAGGTCCTCGCCCGCGTCGGCAACTCCGGGGACTCCGCGGCGCCCCACCTCCACCTCTCCCTCCACGACCGGCCCGGGGAGTTCACCGGCCTCCCGCTGGCGTTCAAGGACGTGCGCGTGGGCCTCAACCCCGGCCCCGACGACCCGTGGGCGCGGGACCTCCCGACCTGGGCGGTGCGCGAGGGGTGGTTCGTCGCGCCGCGCTAGGGGAGCTTCCGGAGCGCGAGGTTCCCGGCGGAGGTCTTCATCTCGAGGGTCCCCTCCGAGCCGTCGCCGAGGGTGCCGACGATGCTGGCGGAGGCCCAGGAGGAGCCGGCGCCGGCCGCGTGCTCCGACACCGCGTTCCCCGCGTTCGTGTGGCCGAGGATCCGCAGGCGGCTGCCCTCGGGGATGGAGGCGGCGACGTTCCCCGCGCTCGTCTCCAGGCGGCAGGCTCCGCGGAGGCGCCCCGACACCGTCACGTTCCCGGCGGAGGTCTCCGCGTCCACGGTCCCGTCGGCGCCGGAGACCTCGATGTTCCCCGCGGAGGTCCGGAGGCGCATCCGGTCCAGGCCCGGGGACTCCACGGCGAAGGAGACGCCGACGCCGTCGGTGCCGGGATCGACCGTGTAGCCGACGCGGACGGTCGAGCCCTCGACCCGGGCGAAGGGGTGCAGGCGGGCGAGATCGGCCTCGGTCCGCGCGGACTTCGTCGCCTTCACCACCACCGGGACCCCGGGGCCGGCGGGGGAGACCCGGATGTTCCCGGCGGAGGTCGTCACCTCGAGCTCGGCGGCGCCCGCGGGCTCCACGACCAGGACCTCCTCGGCGGTGACGCTCCCGCCGCCATCGATCGCAACCATCCTCGTGCAGCAGCCGAGGGCCAGGCTCGAGGCGGCGACGGCGGCGAAGGCCAGGGCGCGGGTCATGGGGGAGTCCTCCGATGGGTTC
>CAZWGT010000209.1:0-4355 GCA_964633345.1 uncultured Planctomycetota bacterium | reverse complement strand
CCTACACCCCGATGTCGTAGAGGTGCTCGAAGACGATGCCGGAGTCGTTGACCACCTGGTAGAGGCAGGCCAGGGACTTGCGGAGGTTCCGGGCGGCGTAGGGGGGGAGGTCCTTCCGCGCGCAGAGGGCCTTGGTGTGGAGGTAGAGCTCGAGGATCTCGCGGTGGAGGGGATCCACGGGGCGGTTCAGGAGATCCACGGGTCCCCCCGGCACCGCGGCCGCCACGGGGGCGGTCGCCATGGATCCCGTCGTGGACAGGTCCATCGAGATCGTCAGCTCCCGCTCCTCGGCGCGCGCCTTCGTCTTCCTCTTCTTCGCCATGGCCTCAGCCCCTCTTGTCCACGAGCCTCTTCGCCTTCAGCTCGAACCGCGGCAGCGACCCCGGCTCCGCCAGCTCCAGCTCGAAGCGCAGGTTCTCGTGGGCCTCGGCCAGGTCGGGGTCGAGGGCCTTCTTGATGGAGGGCCACTGCATCTCCCGGCCCTTGAGGAGTTCGCAGCGCACGGTGATCTCGTCCCGGTCCTTCTCGCGCGAGAGCACGATCTGGAACTCGTCCACGTCCCTGTGCTCGCGCACGATGGCCTCGACGGCGCGGGGGTAGACGTTCGTGCCCCGGATCTTGTGCATGTCGTCCACGCGGCCGAGGATGCCCCCCTCGTAGAGGTCCCAGGTCCTCCCGCAGGTGCACCGGGAGGAGGGGACCCGGACGACGAGGTCCCGGGTCCGGTAGCGGAGGAGGGGGAGGATGCCGCGGCCGAAGGAGGTCACGACCCGCTCCCCGCGCCGGCCGTAGGGGACGGGCTCCAGGGTCTCCGGGTCCACGACCTCCTCGATGAAGTGGTCCTCGAGGATGTGCAGGCCCCCGGGGCGGTGGCGGCACTCGAACACCATGATGGTGCCGATCTCCGTCATGCCCGCGGTGTCGCCGCAGGGCGCCCCCCAGAGCTCCTCGATCTTCTCGCGGACGGCGGGCACCGACCCCGACGGCTCGCCGGAGAGGAGGATCTTGTCCACCTTCGACTTCTTCAGGTCGATGCCGAGGTCGTGGGCCACCTGGGCCAGGCGCAGCACGTAGGTCGGCGTGGCGCAGACGGTGGTGGCGCCGTTCTCGACGATGAGCTTGACGCGGGTGTCGGTGGGGAGGCTGCCCGAGGGGAGGACGAGGGCCCCGATCTTCTCGCAGGCGTAGTGGGCCCCCCAGAACCCGATGAAGGACGCGTAGGAGAAGGCGAAGAAGACGGTGTCCTTCGGGCGGACGCCGAAGGCGTGGAAGCCGTGGCACCACATCTCGGCGATCCACTCCCAGTCGCGCATGCCGTCCAGCGCGCGCAGCGGCATCCGGCCCGTGGTCCCGCTGGTGGTGTGGAGGCGGATGGCGGTCTCGACGGGCGCGGCGGGGAGGTCCCCGTAGGGCGGGTCGGCGGCCTGGGACTCCATCCACTCCTCCCGCGTCATCGGCGGGATGCGACGGAGGTCGGCCAGGGTGCGGAACTGCGCGGGGTGGAAGCCGGCCTTCCTGAACCGACGCTTGTGGAAGGGGCTCCGCTCGGCGGCCCACTCCAGCTGCCGCCGCATCTTCGCCACCTGCAGCGCCTGCAGGTCGGCGCGGGGCATCGTCTCGTGGCGGGGGTTCCAGTACTCGTCGGGCGCGATCTTCGGCTTCGGTGCCATCGTCATCTCCTGGACGGGAGAGTAATACCGTACCCGACCCGTTTTTACAGGATCGGAAGCGCCGACGGGCCTACCCGAGCAGCTCGTCCAGGATCCCGTTGACCGCCGCGGCGTCGGCCTTCCCGCGCATCGCCTTCATCACCTGGCCGACGAGGGCGGCCTTCGCCTGCACCTTGCCGCCCTGGATCTTCGCCACGACGTCGGGGTTCGCCTTCAGGACCTCGGCGCAGGCGGCGCGCAGCGCGCCGTCGTCGGCGGCGCCGCCGAGGAGGCCCTTCGCGGCGAGGAACGCCTCCGGGTCGCCGCCGACGCCGGGGTACTCCCCGGCCAGGAGCGCCGTCTTGACGATCTGCTGCGTCGCCTTGCCGGCCTTCAGCAGGGCATGGACCGCCGCCACGTCCGCCTTCAGCGCACCCCAGTCCCCGCCCTTCCCGTTCACCCAGCCGGAGAGCGGGCCGAGGAACCAGCGGGCGATCTCCGGGGCGGCCTCCCGCCCCGCGGCGGCCACCGCCGCCTGGAAGCGGCCGCCCGTCGCGTCCTCGAGGAGGAGGGCCCGCTCCTGGTCCGGCAGGAGCCCGTAGCCGGACGCCTCGGCCTTCCTCTCCCGGGCGGCCGCCTCCCGCGCCGCGAGATCCGCCCGCGCCGCCTCCACGAAGGGCGCCAGCGACTCCGCCGGCAGCACCGGCAGGTCGGGCTCCTGGAAGTAGCGGTAGTCGGCGGCCGTCTCCTTCGTCCGCTGGAGGATCGTGCGCTTCGCCCCGTCGTCCCAGCCGTAGGTCGCCCGCGGGGGCGCGACCCCCTTCGCGTGCCACGGCCCGTCGGCCAGCCGCTTCGCCTCGAAGGCCACCGCGTCGCGCGCCGCGGCGAAGGAGTTGAGGTTCTTCAGCTCCGAGATCCCCGTCGAGGAGCCGTCCTCCCTCGCGAGGCTCACGTTCGGCTCGCAGCGCATCTGCCCCTTCTCCATCGAGCACTCGGACGCCCCGGCGAGGCGCAGCCGATCCTGTAGCAGACGAAGATACTCCTCCACATCCGCCGGCGTCCGCAGGTCCGGCTCCGTCACGATCTCCAGCAGCGGCACCCCGCAGCGGTTGAAGTCGATGAGCGTCTCCCCGTGCTCGGCGTGGGAGGACTTCCCCGTGTCCTCCTCGAGGTGGGCGCGGCGGATCCGCACCCGCGTCCCGTCGGAGAGCACGAGCGCCCCGTCCTCGCAGAGCGGGAACTCGTACTGCGTGATCTGGAACCCCTTCGGGAGGTCGGGGTAGAAGTAGTTCTTCCGGTCCCAGAGCGTGCGGCCCTTCGGCGCGACCGCGCAGCCGAGGGCGAGCCCTCCCCGGATCGCCGCCTCCAGCGCCGCGCGGTTCAGGGCCGGGAGGGCGCCCGGGTGGCCGAGGCAGACCGGGCAGACGGAGGTGTTCGGCTCCGCCCCGAAGCCGGCGGGGCAGCCGCAGAACGCCTTCGTGCGCGTGGAGAGCTGCACGTGCACCTCGACGCCGCAGACGATCCGTTCGCCGCTCACGCGAAGGCCCCCGGGAAGCGGCCGGCCTCGCCCGAGGCCGCCTCCACCGCCGAGGCCACCCGCAGCGCCGCGTCCTCGCGCAGCGCCGGCGCGTGCACCTGGAAGCCCACGGGGAGCCCGGCCGCGTCCCTCCCGCAGGGGACCGAGACCGCGGGGATGCCGGCCAGGTTCGCCGCCACGGCGAACACGTCGCAGAGGTACATCGAGAGCGGGTCGGCGGTCCGCGAGCCGAGGGGGAAGGCCGTGGTGGGGGAGGTCGGGCCGACGACGGCGTCCACCTGGCGGAAGGCCTTCTCGAAGTCCCGGGCGATGAGCCGCCGCACGCGGAGCGCCCGCTGGTAGTAGGCGTCGGCGTAGCCCGCCGACAGGGCGAAGGTCCCGAGCAGGATGCGCCGCTTCACCTCGGTCCCGAAGCCCCGGTCCCGCGTCTCGTCGTACATCGCCGCCAGGGTCTCCCCCTCGGCGCGCATGCCGTAGCGGACCCCGTCGTAGCGGGCGAGGTTGCTCGACGCCTCGCTCGGGGCGAGCAGGTAGTAGACGGCGATCCCGTCGGCCGAGTGGGGGAGGGAGACCTCGCGCACCTCCGCCCCGGCCGCGCGGAGCGCGTCGAGGGCCTTCTCCACCGCGGCCTTCACCCCAGGCTCGAGGCCCGGCGACTCCAGGTGCTCGCGGACGACGCCGACCCTCAACCCCGCCACGGACACCGCTGCCGCCGCGGGGGCGGGGGGATCGACGGCGAGGCTCGTGGCGTCCAGGGGGTCGCGGCCCGAGAGCACGTGGAGCGCCAGGGCGGCGTCCTCGACGGTGCGGGCGAGGGGGCCGACCTGGTCGAGGGAGGAGGCGAAGGCCACGAGGCCGCTGCGGGAGACGCGGCCGTAGGTGGGCTTGAGTCCGACGATGCCGCACAGGGCCGCCGGCTGGCGGATGGAGCCGCCGGTGTCGGAGCCGAGGGCCAGCGGCGCCAGTCCCGCCGCCACCGCCGCCGCGGACCCGCCCGAGGACCCGCCGGGGACGCGGGTGGTGTCCCAGGGATTGCGGGTCGGGCCGAAGGCGGAGTTCTCCGTCGAGGAGCCCATGGCGAACTCGTCGAGGTTGGTCTTGCCGAGGATCACGGCCCCGGCCTCGCGCAGGCGCGCGGTGACGGTGGCGTCGCGCGGCGCGACGAAGCC
>CAZWGT010000208.1:5607-6516 GCA_964633345.1 uncultured Planctomycetota bacterium | reverse complement strand
CACCTGAAGGACATCCACCTCGAGAAGGGGATGCACTGCGTGGACTGCCACTTCACCCAGGACAACCACGGGGACGGGAAGCTCTACGGCGAGCCGCGCAACGCGGTCGAGATCGGCTGCGAGGACTGCCACGGCTCCGTGTCGGGGCCGGCGAACCTCGTCACCTCCGGGCCGGCCGGCGGCCGCGACCTGGCGAACTCCCAGACCCCCTTCGGCAAGCGCTTCTTCCGGCGCGACGGCGTCCTCTACCAGCGCTCCCAGGTGACCAAGGACGTGGTGTGGGCGGTGCCCCAGGTCTCCGACTCCATCGACCCGGCGAAGGCCGGCCAGACCTACGAGGTCCCGGGCCAGGCCCCGCACCCCGTCTACAACGAGCGCGCGCGGTACGCGAAGACGATCCAGCGCGACGGCGCGACGTGGGGCTCGGTCCCCGCGGACAAGGCGAACCTCGCCCACCGGGCGGAGCGGATGAACTGCGCCTCCTGCCACACCTCCTGGACGACGGCCTGCTTCGGGTGCCACCTCCCCATGGAGGCCAACGCCCGCAGGGAGAACCGCCACTTCGAGGGGGACGTCTCCCGCAACTGGACCTCCTACAACTTCCAGGTGCTGCGCGACGACGCCTACATGCTCGGGATCGACGGGGACGTCACGGGGAACAAGGTGAGCCCCGTGCGCTCCGCCTGCGCCATCGTCGTCGGCTCCGAGAACCAGAACCGCGAGCGCCTCTACTCGCAGCAGCAGACCATCAGCGCCGAGGGCTTCAGCGGGCAGGCGTTCTCGACCTACGTGCCGCACACCGTGCGCGGGCGCGAGACGAAGGGCTGCACCGACTGCCACCTGTCGGACCGCAACGACAACAACGCCGTGATGGCCCAGTTGCTGATGCAAGGCACCAACTACACCAAC
>CAZWGT010000208.1:3927-5597 GCA_964633345.1 uncultured Planctomycetota bacterium | reverse complement strand
TCCTGCAGGGGACGAACTTCGTCAACTTCATGGGGCGGTGGGTCTTCGTCGGGTGCGGCGAGGACGGCTTCTACGGCGTGGCCGTGACGGAACGCGACGAGCCGCAGGCGGTGCTCGGCAGCACGCTGCACCGGGACGCCTTCCCGGAGCGGTTCCGGAACTTCGTGGAGAAGGACGGCCGCATCCTGAAGAACGCCCACCACCACCACGGGCACGGGACCGGGTCCCTCCAGCTGCGCGGGGAGTACGTCTACAGCGCCGACGAGCACGAGGGGCTGCGCGTGTACGACGTCCAGGCCATCGACAACAAGGGGTTCAGCGAGCGGATCACCTCGGCCCCGGTCTCCCCCCTGGGCCAGAAGTTCGTCGTGAAGACGAAGAAGGCCCGCGCCGTGGCCAGCCCGACGACGCTGGGCGTGGATCCGACGCGCCCGCACCGCCCCGAGAACCGCGAGCAGTCGGCCCACCTTCTCTACGCCTTCCTCTACGTCGCCGACGAGGAGGAGGGGCTCGTCATGGTGTGCGCCGCCACGCTGCTCGACGGCGACCCGACGAACAACTTCCTGAAGAAGGACCTCGCCTTCAACCCGGAGGGGCTGCTGGACGGGGCGCGCTCCGTCACCGTCGCCGGCAACCACGTCTACGTCGGCTGCGACGCGGGGCTGGTGATCCTCGACGTCGGCGGGATCACGCTCGCCGATCCGACCCCCACGGTCGTGAAGGTCATCGGGCCCGACCAGGTGAAGGACGTGACCTCGGTGCAGGTGCAGTTCCGCTACGCCTTCGTCACCGACTCCGAGGGGCTGAAGGTGCTGGACGTCACCGACCCGGCGAAGGCCGTGGTCGTCCCCGGCGCGGCGGTGGCGCTGGGGCCCTGCTCCGACGTCTACGTGTCCCGCACGTACGCCTACGTCTCGGCGGGGGCGAAGGGGATCGCCATCGTGGACGTGGAGAACCCGGAGAAGCCGAAGCTCGACCAGGTCTTCGACGCCGACGGCGCGATGAACGACGTGCGCATGGTGCGGGTGGCGATGACGAACGCGTCGCTGTTCGCCTACGTGGCGGACGGGGTGAACGGCCTGCGCGTGGTGCAGCTCACCTCGCCGGAGACGGTGCCGCAGTTCGCCGGGTTCAGCCCGCGGCCGGCCCCTGTCCTCGTGTCCACGTTCCCGACGAAGAAGCCCGCGGTGGCGATCAGCGAGCCGCTGGACCGCGACCGCGCGGTGGACGAGTCCGGCAACCAGCTGTCGGTGTTCGGCCGCGTCGGGGCCCGCCCCTTCAACCTCGTCGAGCAGCAGGCCTTCTATCTCCGGGACGGGAAGGTCTTCAAGGTCTCCGACCGCCCCCGCACGAAGGCGACGGAGAAGTAGTACCGTACCCGACCCGTTCTTACAGTCCTGGGGAGGGGATGCGTTGACCGTCGTCGACTTCTCGCCGGCCCGCGCGCTCCCGATTGAGCTGTTCGGGAGCGTGCGGGCGGCGAGCGTCCCCCTCGGGGACGGGGCCGGCGAGGTCCACGTCTACGCGGTCCGCATCGCCCCCGGCGGCTCCATCGGCCGCCACGTCGCCGGCTTCGACCAGCTCTTCCTCGTCGTCGAGGGCTCCGGCTGGGCGGAGGGGGGCGACGGCGTCCGGGTCGATCTCCCGGCGGGCCGCGGCGCCTTCTTCCG
>CAZWGT010000208.1:0-3827 GCA_964633345.1 uncultured Planctomycetota bacterium | reverse complement strand
CCGTCCACGGCCTTCTCCTCGTGGCAGTCGGCGCACTTGCCGTTGACGTGGCCGCGGCTGAAGTGGTCGAACTTCTCCACCGTCCCGCGCGGCTTCATCGTCGCCGCCGAGGCCTCGAAGATCCCCCGCTCGAGGAACCGGTAGCGGACCTTGCCGTCGGGCCCGCGGTTCCCCTCGTTCGCGCGGTCGAGGTGGCAGAGCGCGCACTTCTGCTCGGCGAGGTTCTCGTGCCGCGTGTGGCAGGAGGAGCAGTCCGCCGCGCCGGGCCTGAACTCCATCCGCCCGCTCCCCGCCGTCGGCACGTGGCACGAGAGGCACCCGGCCGCGAGCGAATCCCGCTTCTCCCCCGGCAGGTGGGACTTGTGGAACATGTCCACGACCGCGCGCTTCGGGGCCGAGGGATCCGCGACCGCCGTCGGCGCCCCGTCGGTGTGGCACTTGGCGCACCCCTCGAGGTCCACGACGGGGACGCCCGCCATCGAGTCCGAGGCCGCGAGCGACTTGTGGCACTCCAGGCAGGAGCGGGACATCAGGGCGCCCGTGCCCGGCGCCGTCGCCACGGTCTCCATGTGGTGGTCGTGGCGGAACGTCTTCCGCCCGATGGGGGACTTCCCGTCCTTCGGCTCCCGCCCGACCACGTGGCACTTCAGGCACTCGTCGGCGCGGAAGTCGTGCTTCCTCGGCGGGAGTACGTAGCGGGAGCCGGTTTCGGCGAGTTCCACCTTCCGCAGGTCCTTCGTGATCTTCGACGGGTCCGCCGCCGGCGCGTGGCACTGCAGGCACGCCGCGCCCCCCTGGTCCCGCCCGTGGACCGGCACGGACCAGGTCGCGTGGCAGTCGAGGCACCGCTCGTAGGGGACCGGCCCGAACTCCGCCGCGCCGCCGTGCTCCTTCGCCTCCAGCTTCCTGTGGCAGTCGGCGCAGGCGACGGGGACCTTGCTCCTCTGCGGCGCCGACGGGGCCTTCGACACGCCGCCGCGGCCCTCCACCACGCGGTGGTCCTCGTGGGAGAAGCCGTCCACCTCGAGCGCGCGGCTCGAGGGCGGCGCGGCGCGGTCCCGGAACCCCTTCGGCGTCTTCCCCTCCATCGGCCCGTGGCACTGGGCGCACATCGCCGGCCACTTCCCGGGGCCGACCTCCTCCGCGGGGGGAAGAAGCGAGGAGTCGGCGCCGAGGTGGTCCCGGTGGCAGACGGAGCAGGAGAACTCCTTCGAGGACGCGTAGGGGTGGAACGCCTCCGCCTCGAACCCGGCGTGGCACTTCGCGCACTTCGGACCGTAGTCCGAGGAGAAGGCGGAGTGGCAGGCCGCGCAGTCCTGCGGCGCGTCCTTCGACGTCCCGGCCCGGTGGGGGGAGGCGAGGTCCCCGCGGGAGACCGCCTCCGTGTCCTTCAGCAGGGGGAAGCCGAGGAGCGCCGCCGCCCCGAGCACGAAAGCGATCCCGTTGAGCCTCCGGAGCACGGGGGACTTCCCCCACAGGTGCTCCTGGGGCCCCGAGCCCTCGAGGGAGAACGCCGGCTCGACCTTCTCCTGGCGGACGAACCACGCCACCGTGGCGGGGAGGTGCCCCTCGGAGACCGTGAGCGTGCAGGTCGTCTTGGCGGCGTCGATGGCGGCCTTGACCAGCAGGTAGCCCATCTGCAGGGAGGCGCCGTCGGGGAAGGGGACGCGGCCGGCCACGGGCCGCCCGTCGAGGAACGCGCCGCCGAAGTCGTTGCGGATCTCCAGGGTCAGCCGCGCCCCGTCGAAGGTCAGGATCGCCGCCTCGGAGCCGACGAGGCGGTCCTTCACGAAGAGATCGGCGCTGGGGCTCGTGCCGAGGACGAGGCGGTCCCTCTGGACGGTCTGGTCGGGCCGGTTGCGGTTGGCCTTCCCGTCGAGCTGGTACTTGAGGACGAAGGTCGCCATCAGGAGCGCCCCGAGAGCAGGTGGGACGGGTCGATGCGCTCGATGGCCCCGCACGGGCAGGAGGCGATGCAGGCCATGTCGGAGCGGCCCGAGCAGAGGTCGCACTTCACCGCCTGCCGGAGCTTCTTCCGCTCCCCCTTCTCGGCGGGCGGGGGGGCCGTCGGCGCCGCGGCTCCGGGGGGGAGGTCGGGGGCGGCGGCCCCCGTCTTCACGGGGATCTCCTTCCCGTTCCAGAACAGCTTCCCGACGAGGGGGAGGGACCGCAGCAGGTCCTTCACGGGGCCCGCCGAGGCCTTCGTGCTGACGCCGGCCTCGCCGACGAGGGACTGCATGTGGATGGTGCCGTAGGGGCAGGCGGGCTCGCAGAGCGCGCAGCCGGTGCAGACGTCGGAGTCCACCTGGACCTGCCCCTTGCGGTCGCGGCGGATGGCGCCGAACTTGCAGGCCAGCATGCAGTCGGGGACCTTGCAGTTGTAGCAGGACGAGGTGAGGAGCAGGTCCCCGTACTGCATGCCGCGCTTGCCGATGCGGGGGATGCGGTCCTCGTGGGCCTCGACGCATCCCGTGACGCACATGTTGCAGCGCGTGCACTTGCTCATGTCGATGACGAGGGCGTCGCCCGCCTTGATGACCTCGCCCTTGCCGCCGATCTCCTTGGCCCGGCGGCGCGCCTCCGTCTCCTCGGCGGAGAGGACCTCGCCGGCGTCGCGGCCCGCGGAGGCGGAGTTCTCCTGGAGGGACTTCAGGAGCTCGGGGAACTCCTTCACGAGGGCGTCGAGGGCGGCGGCCGGGACGCGCACGAGGTCCATGCGGTCCACGGCGATCATGCTCGTGCCCGCGGGGACGTCGTCCACGACGGTCTTCACGCCGAAGAAGGAGTTCTCGCAGAACCAGCCGAGGGTCTCCTCGCCGGGCCCGGGGCGGCTCACGAGCTTGGCGTGGCCGGTGCGCACGAGGAAGACGCCGTCGGCGGGCTTCGCGTCCCCGGCGATGACGGTCCCCTTCTCCGCGATGAGCAGCTCCGCCTTCTCGCCCACCTTCGCGAGGATCCGGGCGTCGAGCCCGCGGAAGATGGCCAGCGACGCGAGGTGGTTGCGCAGCGCCCGGTCCCGGTAGGACTTGTCGATGATGTCCTTGAAGGCGGCGCTCTTCTTGTCGGCGTAGACCTTGAGGAAGGTGTGCCGCGGGATGGAGACGGCCACGACGTCGCTCTCGCAGAGGACCGTGGCGCTGCGCGGCGCGTGGGACATGCAGCTCATCTCGCCGAAGAAGGACCCGGGCGGGAGCGAGGCGAGGTGGATCGGCCTCCCCCCCTGGGAGGCGTCGGCCTTGTAGACCCCGATGAGGCCGGAGAGCAGCACGTAGAAGTCGGCCGTGTACTCCCCCTCGCGGCAGATGACCGCCCGCGGTCCGAAGACGTGGAACTGGCTCTCCTCGCCGATGAGCTTGAGCATGGGCGGGGCGACCCCGGCGAAGAGGGCGATCCGGGCGAGCATCTCCTCGGTGGTCTTCGGCGCGGCGGCGGGCGCGGGGGGCGGGGGCGGCGCCGCCGCGGCGGCCGCCTTCACCTTCTTCATCGCCTCCTTCATCTCGTCCGCGGAGATGGCCCGCGTGGCCCCCGGCCCCTCCTCGACGGGGGCGGCCTGCGCCGGGGCCGGGGCGGCCGCACCCCCCGCGGCGGCGGCGCGCAGCTTCTTCAGCGTCTCCATCACCTCGGCGGGGTCGAGCCGCCGCGTCGAACTCTCCGCCTCGGGCTCCCGCGCCTTCTTGAGGAGGCTGGCGACCTCCTCGGAGGAGAGCGCGCGCGTCCTCATCTCCGGCTCCGGCTCGGGAGCGGGAGGAGGCGGAGGCGGGGGAGGCGGGGGAGGCGGCGGAGGCGGAGGCGGGGGAGGAGGTGGTGGTGGCGGTGCCGCCGCCTTC
>CAZWGT010000207.1:0-6530 GCA_964633345.1 uncultured Planctomycetota bacterium | reverse complement strand
GATCGCGGGGTCGGGAGCCGCCGTCGCGGCGGCGGGAGGAGGGATCGTGGCGGGCAAGGTGGCGATCGGCGTGGCCGCGGTCGGGCTGGCGGCCCTCCTCGGCTGGTGGACCGTCGGCCGGGGCGGCGACGCGGGGACGGGCCCGGGGACGGCGGGATCCCCGACGACCGCGGGCGCCCCCGGCGGGACGGGCGCCGGCAGCCCCGGGGGGTCGGGCGGCGGCACCGATCCATCGTCCTCCAGCGCCTCCGCCACGAATCCCTCGCGCGCGCCCGGTTCCGACGGAGCCGCGGGCATGGGAACGGGAGGAGTCACGGAGGGGACCGCGGCCCCGGCCACCGGTGCGCCTGCGCAGGGCGGCGCACCGCCCGGCTCCGGCACCGGCCCGAAGGAGGTCGACGCCCCGTCGGGTTCCTCCACCCCCACCGCCTACTCCCCCGCCCTCGCGACCGCCACGCTCCGGTTCCGGGCGAAGGCCGCGGGGACCCTCCCGAGGATGAGGAACATCAAGTTCGACGCCGACCCCAAGTGCGGGGAGCAGCACAAGCAGTCGGTGCCGGAGCAGACCCTGGTGACGGACGCCGACGGGAACCTCGCCAACGTCATCGCCTGGGTCTCGCGGGGATCGGAGCGGTGGACCTACACCCCCGCCACGGAGTCCGCCCTCGTCGATCAGAAGGGATGCATGTACCTCCCCCACGTCCTCACCGTGCGGGTCCACCAGCCGGTCGCCATCCGCAACAGCGACCCCTGCATGCACAACATCCACGCGGTGCCCAAGGTCAACGCCGAGTTCAACAAGTCCCAGCTCAAGGGAGCGGCGGACCTGATCGAGCGGTTCACCCGGGAGGAGGTCGCCGTGAAGATGAAGTGCGACGTCCACGGCTGGATGGGCGCCTGGGTCGGGGTGTTCGCCCATCCCTTCCACGGCGTCACCGGCGCCGACGGCACGGTCGTGGTCCGCGTCCCCCCGGGCGAGTACGAGGTCTCGGGCTGGCACGAGTACGGCAAGTTCGAGAAGCCCGCCGCGCAGACGGTGACCGTCGCCGAGGGGGAGACGAAGGAGATCGACTTCGTCTTCGAGGCCAGGTAGCGGCGGGCGGGGCTGCGCCCCGCCCCTACCGGACCGTCGCCGCCGGGACCGTGTCCTTCTTGTCCGCGACGACCTCGGCCTTCGCCAGGGCCTCGGCCAGCTTCACGAGGACCTCCGGGTCGGCGCGCTCCACGACGAGCACGCGATCCCCCTTCACGAGGACCGCCGTGTCGCCGTCCCGCGTCGCCGTCCAGCGCGCGCCGGCCCAGTCGCCGACCTTCAGCTCCGCCGAGTCCGGGGGGACGCGGGTCTTCTTCGGATTCCCGCCCTCGACCGGCTCCTCCTTCACCGTCCCGTAGCGCTTCGCGACGACCTTGCCCCAGGTCGAGGCGAACTCGGAGGCGTCCTCGGGCGTGTCCCACGCCGAGACCCAGGCCAGCGTCAGCCGGTCCCCCTTCCCGTAGAGCGCGTAGCGGTCCCCGTCCCAGCCCTCGGCGGACTTGGCCGTCTCGCCGCGGAACTGCACGACCGGGGTCGCGGCGAGCTTCGCGCGCTCCTCCTTGGTCTTGGGCATCTTGGCCGGCATCTTCATCATCGAGCCGATCTGCGACTGGAGGTTGTAGGGGAGCAGCACCGCGCTCACGGCCAGCCCCGTGCCGAACTCCCCCATCGTCCCGCGGGAGACGCGGGCCCAGCCCTCGCCGAGGACCGCCTCGAGGTCGGGCAGCCGGACCTCCCGCGGCAGGTCGGAGGAGAGGTACTTCTGCGGGTGGAGGATCTGCTCCGTGGAGAGGGGGGGTGCCGCGTAGACCGCGCCGATGGCGTCCTTCGTCCCCTTCGCCTCCAGCGCCGGCAGGACCTCCTTCAGGAAGTCGGAGCCGTTGCCGTAGGGGTAGAGCACCATCCCGATGAGGATGACCGGGGGCATCTCGGCCATCTTCCCCGCGGTCTCCGAGGACATCTCCGCCTCGGAGGCGGCCTTGAAGTACTTCATGCGCAGCCCCGGCTCCCCGTCCACGAAGAGGTCCTCGTAGTAGCGGGCCGAGCCCTCCACGAGCGCCTGGATCGCCGCGGAGTGGTCCCCCATGTCCGCGTCGCCGAACTTCTTCTGCGAGGCGTGGAAGTCGTAGTACTGGTCCTCGACGGCGTGGATGAGCTCGTGGAAGACGATGGGGCGGCTGGCGTCCTCCTTGAATCCGCGGACCAGCGAGAAGACCTTCGTCTCGGGGATGTAGTACCCGCCGGCGCCGGCGGAGATGAAGTCGGAGAACAGCTCCCGGAGATCGGTCCCCTCCCTGAGGAATCCGAAGAAGGCCATCTCCCGGGAGGCGGCGATCTGCTTCTCCCGCGGCATGTCCCTGTCGATGCCGGCGATCATCTCCGCCTTCGCCTCGTCCCGGCTCTTCCAGACCCGCTTCACCTCCTTCTTGAACTTCAGGCCGCGGATCTCCTCCACCTTCTTCGCCATCTCGCCGGTGATCCGCTCGAGCACCTGGTCGTCGGTCTCGGCGGGGGCGGCCGGCGCCGCGGGGGCCGGGGCGTCCGGCTTCGGGTCGTCCAGGGCGCGGGCGGCGGGGACGAGGGGGGGGAGCAGGAGGGAGAGGACGGCGAGGGCGGAGACGAGGCGGCGGTCCATGGGAGGCCTCCGGGGGAAGGGCGCGAGTGTCCGCGCCGGACGGGCGGACGCCAACTATTGTCCGCCGGGGACCTTCCTCCCCTGGAACCAGCGCCGCCGCGCGAGGACCCGCTCCACGTAGGCCCGCGTCACCGACGGCGCCTTCTCCCGGACGACCTCGATCCCCGGGCGCCCCTGCAACTCCCGCCGCCACGCCGCCGGCTCCCCGGCCCCGCGGTGGTAGGCGGCCAGCGCGAGCGCCGCGTCCTCGTTGAAGGTGCGCATCTCTCCCCCGAGGACCGCCGCGCCCAGGCGCAGGTTCAGGGCCGGCTCGTAGTAGTCCAGGGCGTCGGGGTCGAGGCCGGGGAGGCGGGCGGCCGCTCCCCGGGCGGTGGGAGGCATCAGCTGGGTCAGCCCCATCGCCCCCGACCCGCTCGTCGCCCCGTCCCGCCCCGAACTCTCCGTGGCGACGAGGGCCAGCAGAAGGTCGAGGGGCACCCCCGCCTCCGCCGCGGCGCGGGCGGCCAGGGGCCGCCACGTCTCCGTGCGCAGGCGGATCTCCTCGTCCGTGTCGATGAGGCCCACGGGGTGGGCCCCCATCGCCAGGAACAGGGCGGCGAAGGGGACGAGCACGAACAGCAGCATCGCCGGCAGACCGTCCCTGCGGACCCGGCGGTCGCCGCTCACCGCCGCCGGCTCACTTGCGCGCGCCCTTCTCCCGGGCCCACCAGTCCGACCAGGCCGCGCCGAGGGAGGCGGCGTTCTCCTCCGGGGTCCAGGCGTCCACCTCCCCGAAGGAGGCGCCGGCGATCTGCTGCATCTCCAGGTTCGCCGCGCGGCGCAGGTACCAGGTCTTCTCCGCGAAGGCCTTGAGGAGGGCGGGCACGGCGGCCCTGGGGTTCGCGCCGGACTCGAACTCCTTCATCGTCTCGTCGGCCAGGCCCCGGGTCGCCAGCGCCTCGGCGAGCCAGCCCCTCGGCCCGCGCTCCCGGGCCAGCTCGTACCATCCCGTGTAGAGCGCCAGCATCTCGTCCCGGTCCCTCCCCTGCCGGAAGCTCTCCAGCGAGAGGAGTTCCAGGCAGCGCAGGGTCCGGGCCGGGGAGCGGTTCCCCTTCAGGGCGTCGAGGAGACGCGGGACGGCGTCCCCGTCCCGCACCCAGGCCAGGGCGAAGGCGGCGGCGTCGGCCACCTCGGGGTCGGGATCGACCAGCAGCGAACGCAGGGCGGGGGCCTCGGGCCTGGCGCCGAGGACGCCGAGCCCGTCCACCGCGCGCACCCGGGCCGGGGCGGCCTGGCGCCGGTCGAGGGCCAGGGTCCGGAGCGCCTCGCGGGCGCGCTCCCCGCCGGACTCCTTCACGGCGCGGTCCGCCTCCTCCCGCACGGCGGCGTCGGGGTCGGTCGTGAGGAGGGTGAGCACGTAGGTGAGGGCCTCGGGCTCCCGGCTGAGGGAGAGGCCGCGGACGGCGGCGGCCCGGATGCGGGCCTCGGGGTTGACGATCGACTTCCCGAGGATGGTCACGGAGGCGGGGCCGCCGAGGAATCCGAGGCCCTCGAGGGCGCCGCACTTCGCCCCCGTGTCCGGCTCGTTCTCCGCGGCGTACTCCAGCACCGCCGAGGCGTCCTCGACGCGCAGCCGCCCGAGGGCCCGGTAGCCGGCGGAGCGGAGCAGGGGGTCCTCGGAGGCCGTGGCGCCGCGGACGACCTTCGCGACACGCTCCGGCTCCTCGCCGACCCGGGCGCCGAGGGCGAGCACGGCCGCGGCCCGGATCCCGGCCGGGGTCCTGCCGTCGGCGGCGTCGAGGACGGCGCCGATGGGGGCGGTCTCGAAGGAGTGGACGAGGAGGGCGGAGATCGAGGCGCGCTCCCCCTCGTCGGCGGCCGCCTGGAAGCGGTTGAGGAGCACCGCCAGCCCCTCGGTGCGCCCCGCCGCGGCCAGCACGCGCAGGGCCGCCTCGCCCGAGGGGGCGATGCGGGGCCCCACGGCGGCGAAGGACGCCAGCACCGAGGCCTCCTCGGCGCGGATCGCCTCCCGGATCGCGGGCTCCTTCCGGAGGGCCTCCAGGGTGGCCGTGCGGTCCGCCTCCGCCAGGTCGACGAGGGAGCCCACGGCCAGCCGCGCCAGGCGCACCGACCTCTCCTGCGGCGTGGCCGTCCCGGACTGCCAGAAGGGGCGCTCCGATTCGACGAAGGCGCCGAAGTTCGCCCCCGCCCGGCGGTCCCAGTGGCGCTGCCAGTGGTTCTCCGACCGGACGGCGGCGAGGGCGGCCAGCAGGGGGGCGAGGGCCTCCGGCGGCGCGACCCCGGGGGGCAGGCGCACGGTGCGGCCGCGGTCGGCGGCCTCGACGGCGATCTCCAGGGACGGGACCTCCCCCTCGAGGAGGATGGACTCGGTCATCGAGAGGAGGCCCGACGCCTCGACGGCGGACGCGACGCGGTCGGCCTCCGCCTTCGAGAGGAGGATGAACCGCCCGCCGGCCCCGCCCGCGGCCGGGGCGTCGATGGCGGCGACGGAGTAGACCGCCCCCCCCGCCGGCCCGGCCGACTCCCCCGCCACCCGGACCCGGAGGGAGGCGCGCGCCGCCGGCCCCAGGTCCGCGAGGACCCGCCGCGCCCGGAACGTCCCCTGGCGCGCCTCCCACCACCCGGCCCAGTCGGGGGAGGTCTGCAGCCCCTCGGTCCCGGGGCACAGGCGGCGCAGGCGCGCCGAGACGTAGGGCCGGAGCACGATGATCTCGGAGAAGAAGCGGGTCCCGGCGACGACCTCGAGGAGGGCGGGGACGATCTCCTTCTCGAGGAGGGGATCGACGAGGGGATCGGCGCGCATGTAGCCGAGGTCGCCGAGGGCCATGGCCGCGGCGATCCGGGACAGCGGATCGGTGGAGCGCAGGCCGCGGCTCCCGAGGAGGGAGGCGGTGGTCGCCGGCTCCAGGACCTCCGGGCCGCCCCGCTCCCCCGCGAGGAGGAGGGCCACGACGGCGAACGCCGCGCGGCGGGCCTCCGCTTCGCGGGCGAGGGCGTTGAGGTCGGCGCCGAGCTTCGCGTCGGCCCGGGTGCCCAGGGCGACGGCCGCCGAGAGGGCGACCTCCGGGGACGGATCCCCGAGAGCCGCGACGAGGGGCTCCCGGGCCCCCTCGAAGTCGAGGTCGGCGGCGAGCCCGAGGGCGGCGCGCCGCGCCGCGGGGTACCGGGAGGAGGTGCCCTCGAGGAGCCGGGGGAGGTCCGCGGGGACGAGGAGGGGGCGGAGGATTCTCGCGGTCCTCTCCACGACCGCGGGCTGGGGGGCCTGGAGGAGCGGGAGCAGGCGGTCCCTGGCGCCGACGGGATCCAGCGCCACCACGGCCTCGAGGATCTCCGTCGTCCAGCGGGAGGCCCGGGGATCGCGCACGGCGGCGAGCAGCGCGGGGATCCCGTCCGGGTCGGCGCTGCGCTGGAACGCGAAGGCGGCGGCGGCCGTCGCCCGCCCGTCGCCCGCGGGCCGGGCCAGCACCGCCAGCAGGAGCGGCTTCGCCTCCGCCCAGCGCTCCGCCAGCGCCTCCGCCGCGGCCTTCGCGTCCGCCGACGGCCAGCCCGCCAGCCGCCCGACCAGGACGTCCATCTCCCCCTTCGGCGGCTCGGCGGGCTTGTCCGGCGCCTTGGAGGGCTTCTTCTCCGGGGGCTTCGTCCCCTCCTCCTCCGGCGGGGAGAAGACCGGCCCCCCCTCCCCCTTCTTCGTCTTCTTCGGGGGCGCGGGAGGGATGCCGGGCTCCTCGGCGGCGGCCGGGGAGGCCGACGCGAGGAGGGCGAGCAGGACGGCGCAGGCGGACGGGAATCGCATGGGAGGCCCTCGAGTATCCACGGCAGTCCCGCCACCGTCGCCGGAAACCGTCACGGGGGGGTCATGGG
>CAZWGT010000206.1:1771-6562 GCA_964633345.1 uncultured Planctomycetota bacterium | reverse complement strand
GCGCCCGCGCCTCCCCGGCCACGGCCTTGGCGTCGGCGGCGGCCGCCTCGATGGCCCGCTCGGCGGCGGCCAGGTCGGCCTCGCCGGCGGCGACGCCGCCCTCGGCCTCGGCCTCGGCGGCGATGGCCGCGCGCGCCTGCTCCCGCGCCTCCTCGATGCGGCGCCGGGTGACCTCGATCTCCCCCTCGTACCAGGTGATCCGCCCCTCGAGCTCCCCGGCCAGCCGCGCGGAGGAGGCGGCCCGCTCCTCGGCGGCCTCGGCGGCCCCCTCGGCCTTGCCGGCCTCGGCCTCCAGCGCGGCGGCGCGGCCCCGGATCTCCTCCACCCGCTTCTCGCGGGCGGAGAGATCCCCGGACAGTTCCGCCAGCCGCCCGTTCACCTCGGCCTCGCGGGCGGCCAGCTCCGCCACCCGGGCGGAGGCCTCCTCGCGCTCGGCCAGCAGCCGCTCGTACCTGTGGAGCCCGAGCTCGATGCGCCGGGCGCGGATCTCCTGCTCGAGGGCGCGGTAGCGCTCGGCGCGGCCCGCCTGGGCCTTCATGGAGCGGAGCTGCTTCTCCTTCTCGGAGAGGATGTCCCGCAGGCGGACGAGGTTCTCGTCGAGGTGCTCGATGCGCCGGAGCGTCTCCTTCTGGCGGAGGCGGTAGCGGGCGATCCCGGCCGCCTCCTCGAACACCATGCGCCGCTCGACGGGGTTCTCCTGGAGGACGGCGTCGATCTTGCCCTGCTCGAGGATGGCCAGCGCCCCGCGGCCGCCGCCGGTGTCCATGAACAGCTCGCGGATGTCCTTCAGGCGCGAGGGCTCCTTGTTCAGCAGGTATTCGCTGGTCCCGTCCCGGTAGAGGCGGCGGGTGAGGACGACCTCCTCGAGGTCGAGGGGGAGGAAGCGGTCGGCGTTGTCGAAGGTGAGGGAGACCTCGGCCAGGCCGAGGGGCTTGCGGCCGCCGGAGCCGGCGAACAGCACGTCCCCCATCTCGGTGCCGCGGACGGAGGTCGGCCGCTGCTCGCCGAGGGCCCACTTCACGGCGTCCACGACGTTGGACTTGCCGCACCCGTTGGGGCCGACGATGCCCGTGACGCCGCGGGTGAACTCGAAGTTCATCCGGTCGGCGAACGACTTGAAGCCGAAGGCGTCCAGGCGCTTGAGGTACATGGTGTCTCCGTAATCGGGTTTATCGGGTTCCGGGGCGCCCGGCCTTCAGGGACTCTGGAAAGTACCTCATGCCGCCCCCAGGGTCCGGCGGCGCCCCCCGTAGTCGCGGCCGGGCGACCCGGCCACGGTGACGGATCGGGCGCTGGGGCCGAGGAGCCGCGCGAGCCCCCGCAGGGTCCGCCCGCCGGGCATCCCCCGGGAGACGGGCTCGAGGACGATCCGCCGGGCCCCCGCGAGGGTCCGGCCGATCTTGAGGACGTCCTCGCGGGTTATGAGACGCGGGTCCACGGCGATCCGGAACTCGTGGTCCCCCGGATCCCCGAGAAGGAGCTCCACGCTGCGGTAGATCCCCCCCACGTCCACCTCCTTCCCCGCCGCGACGGAGTAGAGGGGGCCGAGGGGGGCCCGGAGGGTCAACGCCACGGAATCCGCCCCCCCGGCCTCGAGCAGGTGGCGCAGCGCCCGCGGCCGGGTCCCGTTCGTGTGGACCCGGGTCTCCAGGTTGAAGGAGCGCAGGATCTCGAGGAGGTCGGCGAGGCTCTCGTGGAGGGTCGGCTCCCCCCCCGTCACCACCACGCCGTCCAGCATCTGGCGGCGGGAGAAGACGGCGTCGAGGACCGATTCGGCCGGGATGAGTCCGCCGGGGGGGCCGTCCCTCCCCACGAGGTGGGGAACGGGGCAGGCGGGGCAGGCGAGGTTGCATCCCTGGAGGAAGACCACCGCGGCCACCCTCCCCTCCCAGTGGGTGAGGCTCGATTCCAGCAGTCCGCCGACCGGGGGGAGCCCGTCGAGGTTCAAGCCGCCCCCCCGATTTCCACCCGGGAGAGGGAGGTGTGGAGGAAGGCCTTCTCGAGGAGGACGAGGAGCCCCTCCTCGGAGACCCCGGGCTGCTCCGCGGGGTCGAAGCGGAACAGCGCCGTGCGGACCTGGCCGTGGAGGCGCCCCTCGGCCTCGAGGCGCCGGAGGAGGTCGGCCGGCGCCCCCGGCCGCAGCCCGATGCCGGGGGTGTAGCAGGTGCGCCCGGGGGAGGCCTCCCCCTGCTCCGCCCGGTGCTCCCGACGGTCGAGGGCGAAGAACCGGGCGGCGGCCCGCGTCGAGGGGGAGGCGTCGAGGAAGGCGGGGAGGTCCGCCGCCCGCCCCGCCTCCCGGACCCGCAGCGCCAGGTAGGCCAGGATCCGCGCGCCGACCTTGACGGCGGAATCCCCCTCGTGCAGCTCCTCCCCGAGGAGGTGGGCCACCGCCTCGTTGAGGCCCGTCACCCCCACCGACCAGGTCCCCGTGGAGAGGTCGGAGGGGCCGGGGGAGCGGGGGGAGCCGGGGCGGCGGCGCTGGAACAGGGGGGCGAGCGCCCCCCCCTCCCCCGCCGCGACGGTGGCGAACAGGGTCCGGCGGGCGGCGTGGGCCTCGATGGCGAGGTCCACGGCCCGGTCGCACTCCCGGAAGAAGCCGGCCAGGTCCCCCGGCGGGACGCGGAACGCCGCCCGCGGGAGGTTGAGGGTGACCCGCTGGGCGCAGAACGGGGCCGCGGCCCCCGCCTCCACCCCGTCCCGCGCGAGGACGAGCCGGACCGGGGCCCCGCGCAGGCAGGCCGCCATCGCCTCGCGGAGGAGTTCCCGGGAGCGGGGGTCGCCGAGGGCCGCGCGTCCGACGACGATGTGGAGGGCCGGGAGCAGGGGGCGCGGCGGCAGCCCCTCGGCCGCGGCCCGGGCCGCCACGATCGCCCGGGCGAAGGCGAGGGAGCGGGCAGCGTGATCGCCCAGGGCGGAGCCGTCCCGCCGCCCCCCGGGGCCGAGGGCCGGCTCCCGGGCGAGGGCCGCGGGCACCTCGGCCAGGAGGTCGAGTTCCACGGGCACGGAGTCGGGGTCCCCCGCCGTCTCCGCGAGCAGGTGCCAGGCCTCCTCGCGGTACTCGGCCGGCTCCGGCTCGTCCCCCCCGCCGAGGACGGGGGCGAGCAGGAGGTTGGCCGCGGGGACGCCGAGGCCGTGGGTCCCGTAGGAGCGGAGGCTCCGGGCGGCCCGGCCGACCTGGGCGAGGAAGCGCAGCGCCCCCCGGTCCCGGGAGTCGGTGCGCCCCCCCCCGCCGGGGACCCCGTCCACCTTGAGGGCGTCGAGGTCGAGGGTGAGCCGGAACAGCGCCGCCGGTCGGGCGAGGCCGTGGACGTGGAGGGTCCCGTCGAGGTGGGCCGAGGCGACCTCGGCCGGGAAGACGTCGGCCAGCGCGTGGGCGCGGAGGACCTCGCCGCCCAGGCGCCGCGCCGCGGTCTCCGGGGGCATGGCGGCCCCGAAGCGGCCCCGGGGGGCCAGCGCCTCGTCGATGGCCGATCGCGGGACCAGCGCCCCGGAGCGGCGCCTCGGCTCGGCGAGGAGCCCGCGGTCGAGGAGCTCGGCGTCCACGAGGGAGGAGACCACCGCCGAGGGGATGCGGCGCACGCGGGCCCTGTGGAGCCTCGCCTCGACGCCGTCGGCCACGAGCCCCGCCGCCTCCCGGTCGAGGCCGGTCTCGGCGGCGACGGTCCGGGCGAGGCGCTCGGCGGAGAAGGGGGCGGAGCGCTCGGCGGCGGCGTCCTCGACCATGAGGAAGCGGTCGTCGAAGAGGGTCGGGTCGGCGTCCTCCAGGCGCGCCGCGGCCGCGGTGCGCAGGCGGGATCGCCTCTCGCGGTGCAGGATGTAGGCCTTGGCGGTGCGGGCGTGGCCGGTCTCGACGAGGACCTTCTCGACCATGTCCTGGATCTGCTCGATGGTCGGCAGCGGGGCCTCGGGCTCCTCGGGGGGGACCTCCCCTTCCAGTCCCGGCAGCGCCGGGCCGGGCCCGCCCCGCGGCATGGTCTTGACGAGGAAGAGGGTCACCATGGACGCCAGCTCCTCGGCGAGGAAGCGGTCCTCGCCGCCGACGGCCAGGGCCGCGCGGTAGATGGCGTCGGCGATCTTCCCCTCGTCGAAGGGGACGACGCGGCCGTCGCGCTTCCGGACGTGGGTCGGGCGCCTCACGTGGCGGACGGGCTCCCCGCGTCGTCGTCGTCGTCGGGGGGCGGGGCGGCGCGCTTGCGGGGAGGCTTGCGGCGGAGCTCCTCCGCCACGGACTCGAAGTCCTCGGCGTCGCGGAACTCGCGGTAAACGGAGGCGAACCGCACGTAGGCGACGGGGTCGATCTTGCGCAGCTCCCGCATGATGAGGTTCCCCACGACCTTGCTCGGGACCTCGCGGTCGTAGCGCTCGGTGACGTAGTCCTCGATCTTCTGGGTGACCTCCTCGAGCATCTCGGAGGAGACGGGGCGCTTCTCGCAGGCCTTCATCATGCCGATGAGGATCTTGCGCCGCTCGAAGGGGGCGCGGGTGCCGTCCTTCTTCACGACGCGCAGCGGCGCCTCCTCGAGGCGCTCGTAGGTGGTGATGCGGCGGTGGCAGGAAAGGCACTCGCGGCGGCGGCGGATGACGAAGGCGTCCGTGGACTCGCGGGAATCGATGACCTTGTCGTTGTTCTCCTTGCAGAACGGGCAGCGCACGGAGTCTCCTCCCGTCTCCCCCCAAGGGGTAGGGGTGGCCCAGAGATTAGCCCACGACGGGCTGGGGAGCCAGCCGAAAGGGGACGCCCCCCGCCCGGGAGAAGGGTACGGGGGGGCGGGGACGGGGGTGTGGAGAAGG
>CAZWGT010000206.1:0-1671 GCA_964633345.1 uncultured Planctomycetota bacterium | reverse complement strand
ACGGTGATGTAGAGGCACAGCCCCGCCGGCATCGTGTAGAAGCCGGGGAACAGCAGCATGACGAAGGGCATCCACTGCATCATCTTCTGCATCTGCGCCTGCTGCTCGTCCGCGGGCGGGGTCATCGTCGCCTTGGAGGAGAAGAACCAGGTCGCCGTCATGAGGAGCGGCAGCAGGTTCAGCCACTCCACCGCGTCGGGGACCATCGCGACCGCGTGCACCCCGGGCCACATGTGCCACAGCCGGTCCGCCTGGGAGAGGTCGGCCACCCACAGGAACGGGGCGTGGCGCAGCTCGTAGGAGTGCTGGAGCATCCCGTAGAGCGCGATCCAGATGGGCAGCTGGAGGAAGGTGAGCAGGCAGCCGCCCGGCATCAGCGGGACCCCGTGCTCCTTCATCAGCTTGAACTGCTCCTCGGAGATCTTCCGCCGGTCGTCCCCGTGCTTCTCCTTCAGGGCGTCGATCTTCGGCTTGATCCTCTGCATCTTCTTCGAGTACTCGATCGTGGACCGCAGCTGCTTCCGCGAGAGCGGGAAGAGGCAGACGCGCACGAGCACCGTCAGCAGGATGATCGCCACGCCCCAGTTCGGCACGACGGCGTGGAAGGCGCGGAGGATGAGGAACAGCCCCTGCTCGATGAGGTGGAACCAGCCCGGGTCCCGCACGGGCTTGAACCGCTCGTACTCCGGGCGGTCGAGGACGGGGTGGTAGGCGCCGGCGATGGGGATGTCGTTGGCCGTCGGCCCCACGTAGACCGTGTACCCGGCCCGCACCGCGCCGTCGGTCTTCGGGACGCCGACGGGCAGGGAGACGACGGGCGAGGGCACCGCGAAGGGCCGGGGCGTGCGCTCCGTGGGCCCGGGGAGGATCCCCTCCCAGCGCACCAGCGGGATCCGCGGCACCTCCCCCTCCCCCGCGTCGTCGGGGTCGAGGATGGCCGCGAAGTACGTGGAGCAGGTCGCCGCCCACTCGACGTCCCCGTCCACGACGATCGGCTCGCGCTTCTGGATGCCGGAGAGGGCGGAGGGCCCGTCGGTGCTCCGGGGGCTCGTGGTGTTGCGGACCTTGACCCGGCCCGCGATGATGTCCCGCCCCCCCTCGGCCGCGTGCACGAGGGCGGCGCCGCGGACCCGGAGGTCGAGCTTGCGGCCGGCGAGCTCCGGGTCCTCGTTGCGGACCTCCACCTCCAGGCGGAAGTGCCACGCCTCCCCTTCGGCCGCCGGGACGAGGCGCTTGCGGACGACGATCCCCTTGCCGTCCCGCTCCCACTTCAGGGGCCGGGCGCTGAGCACGACGGGGACCTCGCCGGGGCGCGACTCCAGCGTCCAGGGCTCCGCCTCGAGGTCCACGAGTTCGAGGTCCGGGGAGGCCAGGGTGACGGCGAAGGCCCCGGGACGACCCGGCAGGACCTCGTTCAGGAACTCCAGCGCCCCCGCCTCGGTCGTGGCGTCGGAGCCGGGCTGCGCCGGGATCCCCGCGAGCCAGGTCTTCCCGAGCGCCCCCCCGCGGGCGACCACCTCGGAGCGGATCCGGCCCGAGCGGAAGGGCACCGCCTCGAAGGGGGCGGGGACGGCGTGGGGCCTGCGCCCGGCGGCGACCCCGGCGGGGTCCCCGGCAGGGGCCGCGGGCGCGGGCCCGGCGCCGGGGGCCGGCGCCGCGGCGGGGTCCGCG
>CAZWGT010000205.1:3217-6605 GCA_964633345.1 uncultured Planctomycetota bacterium | reverse complement strand
GACGCCTACGTCGAGGACGACGAGCGCTGCGTGCGGAAGTGGAACCGCGTCTTCGAGAAGGAGGGCATGGACTTCCGCCTCCGCCTGCCCGACCGGAAGTTCCACCGCCACATCGGCATCTACGCGGGCCACTGGTTCGACCCGGACGGGAACATGCTCTCGTCCGTGGAGTTCGAGAAGCGCCGCGGCGACTGGCTCCCGAGCGCGAAGGACCGCGAGTACGTCCAGGGCCTCCAGCACGCCGTCTACGAGCACGGGAAGATCGCCCACTGGATCGCCCCGCCCCGCGTCGGGATCAACAAGCACCCCTTCGACTGGGAGTACGTGCGGCTCTAGCGGCGGGCCACGGGTCGGCCACGCCACGGGTCGGCCACGCCACGGGACGGCCACGCCACGGGACGGGCACGCCACGGGACGGCCACGCCACGGGACGGGCACGCCACGGGGACTGTCCCCACGACCGAGCGCAGCGAGGTCGTGGGGGCTGTCCCCGGTTCGCCGCCGCCGGGCCCGAAGGCGGACCTACGGCCTCCGCCACCTCAACCCGGGGAACCGTGCGAAGTCGCCGTCCAGGGTGATCCACTCGCACCCGGACTCGATGGCCAGTGCCGCGAACCACGCGTCGGGGACGAGGTTGCCCGTTGCGGAGGACTTCCTGCAGAGATCCTCGAAGATCCCCCAGTGGGCGTCCCCCGGAACCACGACTCTCGCATTGGCCGGTTCGAGGAGGCCGCGGCAGAAGTCCAGCACCACCGGCGGCAGGCTGGGCCGCGGGAAGTTCCGGGGATGCGTACACACCCGGACCACCGAAGAGAGCACCTGGGGGGAAACGCCGTACGGTGAAGGCCCGTTGACGACCCCATCGAGCCAGGCGCGGCAACGGGAGTGCTCCCGCATGTCGGGCCGGAACGCGTAGACGAGGACGTTGACGTCCGCGAGGATCAATCCTCGTCCTCCATGTGATCGAGGAGGGCGGAGTTGTCGCTGACGTCGACTCCCGGAAAGGTGCCCCCGCCTTCGCGGCACACCGGCAGTTCGACCCTGCGCCTCGCGGGTTTCTTCGCGGGAGCGAGCACCGATCGCAGCCCCTCCTCGATCAGCGCAGTCAGAGTCGTCCCGCGCCGCGCGGCTTCCCTGCGGGCACGGTCGAGGAGGGAGTCGTCAAGACGGACGGTCGTTCGCATATGTCAGAGCATACGACCGATATGTCCGTATGTCAAGCCGGGAGCGCCTCCGCCCGCATCTCCCTACGGCGCCGCACCAGCCACACGAGGGCGACCAGGACGGCGAACGCCGCCGCCGCGCCGATCCTCCGCCCGAGCCCCGTCGTCCGGGAGGTCACCGTCATCTCCGCCCCGGCGTCGAGCTTGCGGAAGGCGTAGCCGCGGCCCCGCTCCACCAGCGGCGGCGCGAGGGAGAGGACGCCGGCCGAGAGGAGTCCGTTGGCGTAGATCGCGACGTCGCCGCTGGAGCCGCCCCCGCCTGCGGCACCGAAGTAGTAGAAGCCGGGATTGGTTCCGTTGCCGCCGGGGGCGGTGAAAGCGGAGGCGATGGAGATGTCGCCGGCCGACTTGAGGAGGATGGCGCCGCCGGCGCCTCCCGAGCCGGCGTTGCTCTGCCGCCAGGTCTGCATGCCGGGTTGGATCCCCGCGACACCGCCGTACTGGTGCCCTCCCCCGCCGCCTCCGCCGCCCACGCCCTTCGCCCCGTCGGGCGGGGTCGGCGTCCCGCCCCCGCCCGCGTCCGGCGGGGTCGGGGTGGCCGGGTCGAGGGCGGCCGTCACGTCCGCGACCTGCCCCGCCTCGAGCTGCGGGAGGTTGACCCGCAGGCCGCGGTCGAAGTCCTGGTGGACGAGGAAGGCAGAGACCGTCGTCTGCTCCGCCTTCTTGAAGTTGGCCGCGTTCGCCCACGACTCCGCGGCCTCCCGGCTCCTCTCCTCCTGCGCCTGGGCGGGTTCCACGACCTTGTTCGACAGCCAGTTCTTGCCGGCCTGCCCCTCCTTGGTCGCCAGCCGCTTCTCCACCTCGGCGTCCATCTCGGGGGGCGGCCCGTCCCCGGGCTCCCGGCTGTCCGCCGGGACCTCCCCCGAGGGCCCCCGGTACTGCCCGCCGTGGGCGGTCGCGGCGCGGGCCGGGGCCTTGTCCTTCACCTCCTTCAGCGCCTCCTCGAGGTCCCGGTTCAGGTCCTGCGCCTTGCGGCGCGTCTCGGCGACGCGGCCGGCGTCCACGCGCCCCTCGGCCACCGCCTGGTCGAGGTCGTCGAGGCGGGACTGCGCCCGCTCCAGCGTCTGGCGCAGCTCCAGCGTGTTCCTGACCATGTTCTCGCCCGCGCGCCACTGCTGGGCCGCGGAGCCCTCGGCCGCCACCTTCCGCAGGCGCGAGACGTCCGACGCGTAGGCCTCGGCGCGGGCGATCTCCACCTCGACCTCCTCGATGGGGTCGAGGTTCCCGGAGAACGAGTAGTCCCGGTCCTCGGGCAGCAGCAGGCGCCACGTCGTCGCGTCCACGGGCACGCCGGGGAAGACCGGCAGCCGCGGCGAGAGCGCGTCGAAACGCCCCCCCGGCGCCGTCGCCCCCGAGGCGAAGATCAGCGTCACCACCTGGCTCTGGTCCCCGAGGGACTGCCGGCGCACGGGCACCAGGATCGCCCCGGGCATCGACGCCTTCGTCACCGGGCGAACCGGCACGCCGGAGACGGAGACGGATTCCAGCTCCGCCCCGGCGGGGGCCTCCACGGGGAGGAAGGCACGGGAGCGGTTGAACAGCCGCGCGTCCACGCGCGTGCGCGAGGAGCCGTCGCGGTCGGCGACGGTCGTCGCCTCGACGAGGTGGATGCGCGCCTCGGGGAGGTCGCCGATCTCGTGGCTCACGATGCGCAGCGGCAGGCGCCACGCCGCGTCCCGGGCCCGGAAGAACCGCAGCACCCGGCGGGGGTCGAGCCCCTGGGGGATCTTCGGCAGGTCGGCGACGTCGCAGGGCTCCAGGCCCGGCGTCTCGCCGATCCGCACCTCGGCGTCCCCGGCCGCGCGCACGAAGAGGAAGGCGCGGGGGGATTCCCCGTCGAGGGGCTCGGGGCCGGAGACGACCGCCTCGCCGCCGGGGGGCACGGGGACCTCGTAGAGAACGCGGAACGACACCTCCCCCGCCGCCGGGGCCTGCAGGATCACGGTCGTCACATCGCGTCCGTCCGCCAGCGCGGTGCGCACCTCGCGCAGTCCCTCCCCGATCACCCACGCGTCCTTCACGCCGGCCGGGGAGCGGAAGCGGAACGAGCCCGCGGGGCCGCCGCGCACGTCGAACACCAGGAGCGCGTCCACGATGGCCCGGTCGTCGAGGACCGTGACGTCGGCCACCACCGTCGGGCGCACCGTCGGGCGGAGGGCCTCGCG
>CAZWGT010000205.1:0-3207 GCA_964633345.1 uncultured Planctomycetota bacterium | reverse complement strand
TCCAGGGTCCCTCCCCCGCGGGGGGCGCGGAAGGCGGCGGCGCGGCGCTCCCCGGGGTCCAGCGCGGGCCAGCCGGAGAAGCGCTCCGCCGGAACGGACTCGACGCCGCCGGCCGGCGACCCCGCCGCGGTGAACGCGGGCGCCGTGGAGACGAGGAACTCGTCGGACTCCCTCGTCGCCCCGGCGGCGCGCAGGCGGGGCATCGGGAAGGGGGCCTCGCCCGCGGCGGGGCCGCGGAGGCGCAGGCCCACGGTGCGCGGGGCGGAGGCGGCGCCGTCGAGCGCGAGCCGGACGCGGCCGCCGGCGGCGAAGGCGGCCCCGCCCTCGGCCTCCTCGAGGGTCCATCCCGCGGGGAGGTCGAAGGAGGCCTCGAAGAGGCCCCCGGGCCCGGGGACGAGATCCACGTCGGCGCGGAGAAGCGAGAACCCCGCGCCGAGGAAGAGGTGCTGGCGGGTCCGGGTCTCGAGGGAGCGCGGCAGGCGCTCCGTCCGCACCGCGAGCCGTGCGGGGAGCCGCGAGCGGCGCCACGCCGCCTGCACACGCTCGCCGCGGGCGGGGTCGAGTTCGACGCGGGGGGCGGCGCCGCCGGTCTCCGCGCGATCGAACGCCTCCGCGGCCGCGGCGGCGACGCGCCACTCCCGGCCCGCGGCCACGCGCACCGTCACCGACTCCGTGGCGGCCCCCGCCACCGCGAGGTCCGGCGCCTCGAACTCCCCGCCGAGGGCGGGGCCGGCGCGGACGGCGCGGACGAGGATCTCCACGGCGCCCGGCCCCGCGCCCGCCAGGCGGACGAGGAGGCGGCGCGCCTCCCCCTCCCCCGCCGCGGTCCAGGAGGCGACGGCGGGGCCCGAGACGGACTCCGGCTCCCAGCCCGCGGGCAGGGCGAGATCGACCGCGTCCAGCGACCCCGAGCGGACCTCGAGGGAGACGGAGGCCGCGATCACGGCGTGGGACTCGCGGAGGAGGAGATCCTCGACGGTGGACGCCTCGAAGCGCACGCGGCCGCCCGAGGCGTCGGCCCCTCGAGGGGACCACGAGAGGGAGAGGGTGTCCACGGGGCCGAGGTCCGCGGCCACCCGGGTCGCGCCGGGCTCGGCGGTCTCGGTCCACCCGCCCAGGGATCGGACCTTCACCACCGCACCGGCCAGGGGGAGGAGGAGGTCGAGGCGCGCGCGCGCCGCCGGGGGGACGGCCGCGGCCACGAGGCCCGACGGCTCCCGCCCCTCGATCGGGAAGCGGAGCACCGCGGTCGCCCGCCGGCGCTCCCCGGGCTTCCCGGCCCGCGCCACGGGGACGACGACGGCGCCGTGGAGGGAGGCCGCCGCGGCGGGCCTGCCGTCCACGAGGAGGTCCTCCACCGAGGCCGAGGGGGGAAGGGGCACGAGGCCGCCGTCGGCGGGATCGATGTCGAAGGAGGCGTCCACGACGAGGATGCGCCCCTCCACGCGGGCGGCGTACGCGGCGCCGACGACCACGGGCGGCCGGACCGGCTCGATGCGCTCCTCCGGGTGGGAGGCGTTCCACAGCTCGACGTAGCGGGCGTAGGGGAGGAAGACCCGCTCCGGGGTCTTCAGGGTCTCGGGGCGCGCGGGGTCGTAGGGGACGAAGACGGGGTCGGCGGCGGCGGGCGCGGGCTTCGGCTTCGCGGGCTTCTTCTCCTCCGCGGCGACGGCCGTTCCGGGGAGGGCGAGGACGAGGAGGGCGAGGAGCGCGGCGGCGGCGGGCCGCGCGGCGCGGCGCCGGATGCGGGCGAGGCTCCAGCCGTGGATCCCGGCGACCAGGGCGGCGGCGGCCCACGCGAGGGTGCCCAGGGCCGCCCCGTCCCACGCGGCCCCGTCCGTCGCGCCGAGGGCGACGGGCGCGGCGGTGACGAGGCCGAGGGCGAGCACGGTCCAGGTGGGCGCGCCGATCCCGCGGCGGCGGGCGATCCACCCCGCGAGGAAGGCGAGCAGGCCGGCCAGCAGCGCGCCGGCGGTCCGGGCGGCCCCGGTGCGCCAGGTGACGGAGAGGCTCCCCCCGGGGGAGAGCCGGGCGGCGGTCACCGCGGGCCCCGCCTCGAGCAGCCGGATGTCCATGCCGAAGAGCCCCTCGCGGGCGGCCCTCCCGGCCATGCGATCCCCGGCGGGCTTCTCGACCGGGGCGGGGGCGGGGACGGCGACGGGGGGGGGCGCCGCGGGCTTCGGCGGCGCATCGAGGACCCTCTCCTGCTCGTCCATGGGCATCGTCTCCGCCACGGCCGCGGGCCTCGCCGCGGGGGGCGGCGGGCCCGCCGCGAAGCCGGGGGCAAGGGCGGGGGCGCTCCTGTCGAGCGTCGCCATCGGCATCGCGGCGAAGCCCCGGAGGATCCGGAAGAGCAGCGGCGTCGCCGGGGGCCGGGGAGCGGCGGCGAAGTCCCCGGAGGTCTCCGACGCGACCGACCCGTCGGGGAGGCGCACCGTCCAGCGCGCCAGTCCCCCGGGCAGGCCGAGGTCCGGCGCGACGAGGGTGGCCGCGCCTCCCGCGGCGTCGAGGGGCTCCTCGTAGACGATCACGACCTCGAAGGGCTCCGGCGAGCGGACGAGGGGGACCTGGAGCTTCCCGCCCGCCGTGAGCAGGGGCCGGACCGCCTCGCCCCGGACGCGGGCGGTGACCAGCTTCGACCCGCCGGGCATGGCGACCTCCAGCGACTGGCGCTCGGCGTTGCGGACCTGGGCGCACAGCCGGGTCCGGGCGATGCCGTCGCGGCCGAGCATCGTCGAGAGGACGACGGAATCGGCGTAGGCCGACGGCAGCGCCTTCGGATCGAGGCGGGCGACCTTCACCGCCAGCGACGCCGCCGCGCCCCGCTCCCCCCGCCACGCGTCGAGGAGGCCCGCGGACCGCGCCCCGAGGAGGGGGGCGAGGTCGGCCGGGTCGGTCTCGCGCAGGCCCTTCGCCTCGGCGACGACCTCGAGCTCGCCCCCGCCCTCGAGGCCGACGAAGAGGTCCTCGCGCGCCGCCCCCTCGACGGAGGGGACGGGCACCGTCGCCGCGCCCGCGTCGAGGGGGCGGTCGATGGAGAGGAGGACGACGGTCCGGTCCCGCACGCGGCGGGAGAAGCGCACGACCCAGGTGTCGAACCCGTTCCCCCCGATGCGGCGGCGCTCCGCGACGTCGGGCCCCTCGACGCGGAGGGAGTCCCCCGCCCCGGGGCGCACGATGATGCGGGCCTCGCGGATCCCCGAGCGC
>CAZWGT010000204.1:0-6642 GCA_964633345.1 uncultured Planctomycetota bacterium | reverse complement strand
CTTCACGGTCGGGAAGACGCCGTCGCCCTTGAACGCGACGGCCTCGAAGGTCGGGACGTGGTGCCAGTTGAGCTCCTTGTCGAGCTCCTCGACGGGCATCGCGTCGGCCGCGTCCCGCTTGTTCCACTGCAGCACGAAGGGGGTGTCCTTCAGGCTCTTGCCGTACTCGTTGAGGTTCTCCTCGAGGTTCTTCAGGGACTCGATGTTCTCCGGCAGCTTCGCGCGGGAGGAGTCCGCCACGAAGATGACCCCGTCGCAGCCCTGGAGGACCAGCTTGCGGGTGCTGTTGTAGTAGACCTGCCCGGGGACGGTGTAGAGCTGGAACTTCGTCTTCATCCCGGCGATGGTGCCGAGGTCCAGGGGCATGAAGTCGAAGAACAGCGTGCGGTCGCCCTCGGTCGCGATGGAGGTGAGTTCGCCCCGGACGTTCGCGGGGGCGTTCTTGTGGACCATCTCGAGATTGGTCGTCTTGCCGCTCTTGCCGGGGCCGTAGAAGACGACCTTGCAGTTGACTTCCTTGAGGGCGAAGTTGATCTGAACCATGGGGCCTTTCCCGCCCCCCCTCGGGGGGCCGCCGATCGCGAAACACTCGTCCAGAGCCGGGGCGCGATGATATTCGACCGCCGCCGGCCGATCCAGCCTTACATGCCTGTTCCGGGCCGGCGCCGGGGCTACCCGCCCCCGCCCAGGTTCCTGACCTTGCGGACCGCGCTGCGGATCTCGAGCTCGGCATGGCCGAGGTCGATGTTCTTGTCGAGGATCACCACGAGGAACGCGGTCCCCGTGTCCGCCACGACCAGCTTGCCGTGGGAGGAGACGACCGTCAGCGCCTCGAAGGGGGGGAGCCGCCCCTTCTCCAGGGACCGCCGGGTCCCCAGGATGAGGGAGGCCGCCATGGCGCCCACGACCTCCTCCCGGAGGCTCTTCCCGATGAGGCTGTCCACGACCATGCCGTCCTGCGTGACCACGAGGCTCCCGCGGACGCCGGGGATGTCGGCCAGGCCCGTGAGGACGCTACGCACCGCCGCCTCCCACGATCTTGAGCACCAGGTCCTCGAGGAGGGCCGCGGCGCGTTCCGGCTTCATCGGTTCCCCGAACCCCAGGGCGAAGGTCGTCCCGCGGCGCCGCACGAAGGAAACGGCGCCCCCGGGGAACTGGAGGCACCCGCGGGTGAAGCTCCCGATGTCCATCCTCCGGCAGCTCTCGTAGGCGAGGGACTGCACGCCCCAGGCGAACTCCCGGAAGGCCTCCGGCTCCATTCCGTCCGCGGCGATGGCGGCGATGGAGCGCCCGTCCCGGTCCAGGAGGGCCAGGTTCCGGAGCCCCGGCGTGCCGGAGAGCTCGTGGACCTTCGCGGAGGCCGCGACGGGGTTGATCTTCGGGGCGGCGGAGGTCCTGAGCGCGATTCCCGGCTTGACCCTGGGGAAGCCCTTCAGGCTGTTCACCAGGGCCCCGCCCTCCTCGCAGCGGTCGATGAGGTTCTCGATGGTGACGCCGCTCTCGAGGGGGGGAGGGGAACCGACGTCCTCGATGAACGGCTGGAGGTCCAGGGCCGTGGGATTGTGGGCGAGCTCCGCCTTCAGTTCGTCGATGGCGGCGGCGTTGGCGCCCACGGCGAAGTAGAGCTGCGCGAGGAACAGCCGGGCGCCGGTGTCGTCCGGGTTGAGGGCCTGGACCCTGCGCAGCGCCTCGAGGGCGTGCTGCCCGTCGTAGGCGATGACCTCCTGGAGGAAGTTCTCCAGGCGGATCTGACCGAGCATCCGGAAGGCGGACTGGTCCTCGGTGAACTTCTCCGTGCATTCCGTGAGGAGATCGAGGGCCTGGTCGATGTCCCCGAGATCCCGGTAGATGCCCGCCAGCTGGGAGTAGGCCAACGTGCTGGGCTTGACCCGGATCTCGTCGCGGAGGTGCTTGACGCTGTCCTGGCACTGCTTCTTCCGGACGAAGCCCACGATGTCCTTCAGCTTCACGGAGGTCTTGTAGGTGTGGAGGCCGCGGTCGGCGACCTGGAGGGCCTCGGCGAGGTTCCCCAACTCGATGTGCTTCTGGGCGAGGGCGGCGAGCGACTCCGGGGACGGATTGGTCTCCGCCTCGTCCTGGAGCTTGCGGATGGGCGAGGCCTTGAAGGCGTCGAAGAGGCCCAAGCGCCTTCCCTCCCCTCGTGTGCCCGTACGAACGCCCGGAGCCCGGTGCCGTACCGGTACCCCCTCATCCTATCGGCAGGATTCGGGGGAAGGACACCAAAACAATAGGATCCTCCCCCCCCGGAATCCAGCCCGACGGCCCTATCCGACTGTCCCCGGGGCGGTTGGGAGGGGGGTCAGTCCTGGTAGAAGGAGTACAGCTTTCCGTCCCGGGCGCCGACGAGGACGAGCTTGCCCACCACCACCGGGGCCGTCGTGAGGGGGGGGCCTCCCTCCACGGACCACTTCCAGGACTCGAGGAACTCCGATTCCGAGGGCCTGACGGCCGTCAGGCCCCCGGCGGACGTGATGAAGAGGGTCCCGTTCCTGTAGGCGGGGGAACCCACGGGGACGTCCTTCTCGGGGGTGACCTTCCCGCGCAGGTCGCCCTGCTTCGGACCGGTCCGCGGGGAGACCCGCCAGGCGGTGCCGTCGCTGAACAGGAGGATCACGTCCTCGTCGGCCGTGCAGGCCCCGGACACCTCGACCCTGGGGATCCCCGCGACCCACTTCTGACCGACGTGGGGGCTGGCGGCCCCGGGCACGGGCAGTTCCACCAGGGAGAACTCCTGCCCCGTGCCTTCGAGGCCCATGAGGATCCGGGCGCCGACGGAGATCGTGGTGGATCGCGGAGGGGGGTACCCGGCCTCCTCGCTCCTGGAACGGAGCACCACGATCGTCGACGTTCCGTCGACGGAGACGGCCCGCGCCCGCCCGTCCTCGCAGGTGGCCACGATCCAGTCCCTGGAGAAGAGGAGGGGGAGCCGGGTCCCGGAGTCGAGCTGGGCGGACCACCGGGGGGCGCCCGTTGCCGGGTCGAAGGCCATGACCTTCCCGCCGCGGCCGGCGGTCACGAGGAGGCCTCCCGCCAGGACGGGGGCCCCGTAGCACTCCCCGGGGCCGTCGGCGGGCGACTTGCGCCAGCGTTCCTTCAGGGAGGGGAGGTCGAGGGCCAGGACCGCCCCGTCCACCGTGAGGGCGTAGACGCAGTCCGCCGTCACCAGAGGGGCCGCCTGGAAGCCGCTCGCGGTCTTGGCGTCGTGGGACTGCACCTTGCGCCCGTCCTCCACGGAGACGAGGTGGAGCCAGCCGTTGCGATCGGCGACCACCACGAACCTCTCGTCCGGGGTCGGGACCGGGGCGGCGTCGATCCCGGCGGACCCGAGGGCGGCGGTCCAGGTCGGCACCTTGGCAAGGGCGACCTTCCTCTCCCACGGGAGGACCTTCATCAGCCTGTCGGCGTCGAAGCTCCCGGTCACGGGCGGAATGGTCACGTCCAGGGGCTGGAAGCCCGTGGCGGAGACCCGGAAGGTGATGCCGGCCGCCGCCGTGTACCGCAGGGTCCGGGGGGCGGAGGACGGGGCGGCCTCCGGCTCGGCGCCGGCGACGACCTGGATCGCCGCGCCCGCCGGCACCGTGGCAACCCGGACGTGGAACAGGAGCCGCTCGTTGAATTCCCGGACCGTGAAGTAGGTGGCGAGCCACTTGCAGAGGACTTCGTGGGACTCCCGGTACTTGCCCTCGGCCCAGAGGTCGTCGGCGGTCTTCTGCACCGAGAAGATCTCGGCGGCGTACTCCTTGAGCTTCTTGAGCACGTCGACGATGTCCTCCCGCCGGCCCTCCACGATCATCACGGTGGATGCGTTCGTGGAGCGCAGGAGGTCGAGGAGCTTCTCGATCTCCGGCGTGTGGCGCATCGGCCACAGCTCGATCTGCTTGCGGAGCTCCTGGAAGCGGGTCGTCACGTCGTCCTCGATCGCCCTGAGGACGTTGTCCCTCTTCTCGCGCGCCTCGAAGAGGAGCTTGAGCATCCGGCCGGTGCGCTCCTCCACGAAGTTGGCGGGGAGCTGGCCCTCGTTCTCGGCGAGGAGCGTGCCCGCCTTCGTGTTGGCCCGGCCGGTCACGTCCTCCATCTCCTTCAGCGAGCCGAGAAGCTGCTTCACGTCGGCCTGGACCGCCTCGGCGGTGCTGTCCCTCCAGTCGCGCAGGTGGGCGATGGCCTCCTCGAACCGGGCGGAGGCCTTGCGGAACTCCTCGTGGAGGGGGTCCAGCTCGGCGGAGACCAGGTTGCTCACCCGCAGCCTCTCGGCCGTCAGGTTCCTGGAGTAGCGCGTGAAGCCCCACCAGCCCGTCGCGACGGCGAGGACCACGGCCGCCGCGGCGACGATGCGGAGGATGAACCGCGTCCCCGAGTCGCGGGACTTCGTGAGGGACTCGATCTTCTTGAGGATCCCGGCCCGGTTGCGGTCGATGGCGATGACGCGGCGCAGGCACCGGATGGCCTCGTCGAGGTTCCCCTGCCCCGCGCACTGGTCGGCCATGGACTCCAGCTCGACCATGGCCTCGACGGCCATCCCGCTGTCCTGGTAGGCCTGGACGAGCATGTTGCGCAGGGGCATGTCCTGGGGGCTCGACTGGCAGATGCTGTTGAGGACCTGGATGGCCGCGGGGAGGCGCCCGAGCTCCTTCAGGCACTGGGCCAGGGTGCGCCCCGCCTCGGTGACCTCGTGGCGGTTGGCCGCGAGGATGTCCGGCGTGTGGAACGCGATCTCGACCATCTGCAGCACCGCCGGCAGGTCCGTCGGCAGGGCCCGGGCGATGCGCTGGTAGGCGTCGAAGGCGCTCTTGGGTTCCATGGCCTCGACGTAGGACTCCCCGGCCGCCTTGAAGTAGATGGACGCCCTCTCGGGCTCCTCCATCGCCTCGAGGGCGTAGCCGAGGGACATGTTCACCCCGGGCGTCGCCCCGCCGAGGTCCACGACGCGGGAGAGGAACTTCGCGGCCTGGACGTGATCGCCCTTCGCGGACGCCTCCTGGGCGAAGACCTGCAGGTCGGAGATCGTCACCGGCTCGATGGCCCCCTGCTCGAGCAGGTTCGCCACGATCTTGCACGCCTCGAACTTCGCGGCGTGGGAGACCTCGATGAGCTCCGAGACGTTGAGGCGCCCCGCCTGGAGGCCCTCGAGGATCCGGGGGGCGAAGGGGAAGTGGAAGACCTCGTCGGTGACGACGGCGTCCCCCATCCTCTCCGTGGGATGGTAGATCTCGTCGAGGCTGGGGACGAGGCCCCGGATGTAGTTCCACTCGTCGGCCCGCCGCTGGGCCTCCATGATCAGGGAGTTGACGTTGAAGGTGACGCGGGTCTGGGAGACGTCCATCTCGGGCGGCGGAGGGCCCTCCACGAACTCGAAGGAGGCCTCCTTCCAGATGAAGAGGTTGTAGATCTCCTCCTCGATCTGGGTCCGGATGGCGTCCTCGATGTCCGTGGGGGAGACGGAGCCCATCTCCTGGAGGACCTGGCCCAGGCGCTTGTTCTCGGCCTTCTGCTTGGCGAGGGCCTCCTTCAGGGCCTCCTCGGTGATGCGCCCGTAGCGGAGGAGGATGCGCCCCAGGGAGTCCTGGCCCCGTCGGCCCCGGGAGAGCATGGACACCCCGTCCCGGGAGAAGTAGATGCTCTTGCGGTTGTCCCCGTCGAACAGGACGAGGGCGCCCTCCTTCTGGTTGATGGAGAGCATCTGCAGGACGTTGGCGAGGTCGACGCTCTGGAGGTTTCCCTTGAGGGACATGTCGGTCTCGCGGTCTTCCTGGGGTCCGCCGGAACTCCGTCCGGACCGGAACTTTAGCGCCCTAGCCTCCCCCCCATCAAGAGATAGGGGTCAACGGCCGAGGAGGGCCACCCGGCGGATCGGAGCCCCCGGGTCCGGCAGAAGGGGGAGGGGTTCCCCCCGGAGGAGGGCGCAGGCCCCCGGCCCGCGGGCCGCCCGGGGCGCGGCGGCGAGGAGGTCCCCGAGGAGGGTCCGCCCGTCCTCCACCCACCGCCCGGTGCGGCGCGGGCCGAGGTCGGCGTAGTTGAACCGCTTCAGGTCGAGGTGGAGGAGGGCGGGCGGGTCCACGTACAGCAGGAGGGCGGCGGCTTCCTCCCTCTCCTCGGGGATCGTGACGGGGGGGGCCCCCTCCCGCCCCCCGAGGAGGGAGCGGCGGAAGGTGGAGTCCCAGGGGTCCCTCTCCCCGGGGGAGGCCCGCTCCTCAAGGGCGCGCAGGAGGGCGGCGTCGGCGGCCCGGAGGCCCCCGTGGGGAAGGAAGGGGCGGGAGCCCCCGACGGAGGCGACGACCCGGAGGCCGTCCCCGTCCACCGCCGCACGGAGGACGCGGAGGGGGGGAGGCGGCTCTCCGGGGGGCGCGAGCCGGACCGGCCGCCCCCCGGGCCGGAGGACCCACTCCCGGTTCCCGTACTTCCCCGACTCGAGGGCCCGGGCCGCCGCGTCCTCGGCCTCCGTCGGCGCGCCGGGCACCGCCTCCGCCCCGAGGACCCGCGCGAAGGCGCGGCCGAGGGCCTCCTCGAGATCCTCCGGGTCCACGGTTCCCCCTCCCCTCTCCTCGGCCAGACTGGTGGACCCCGGCGCCGTCCCGTTGGGGGAGAGGGGGATGGAACCGTGCTGGAGGAAGGCCGTCCGGGTG
>CAZWGT010000203.1:0-6647 GCA_964633345.1 uncultured Planctomycetota bacterium | reverse complement strand
CCCGCCCTCGAGGGCCTCTCCCGCCTCTCCCGGAACTGGTGCTGGACCTGGGATCCCCTGGCCCGGTCGCTCTTCGAGGAGCTCTCCCCCGCGACCTTCGCCGCGGTGCGCGGGAACCCCGTGCGGCTGCTGCGCGAGGCGCCGGCGGCGGACCTCGAGGCCCGCGCGGCCGACCGGGGGTACCTCGCCCGCCTCGGGCGCTGCCTCGCCCGGGTGGACGCCCACCTCGCCGAGCCTCCCCGGGCCCGCGGGGGGATCTCGCCGGAGCACCCCGTGGCCTACGTCTGCGCGGAGTTCGGGATCCACGAGTCCCTGCCCGTCTACAGCGGCGGCCTCGGCGTGCTCGCGGGGGACCACCTGCGCTCGGCCAGCGACCTCGGCCTCCCCCTCGTCGCCATCGGGCTCCTCTACCGCCGCGGCTACATGCGCCAGCGCCTGGAGGGCGGCGTCGTGCAGCGGGCCGTGGACGACGCCGTGGACCCGCGCCACCTCCCCCTCGATCCCGTCGTGGACGGGGACGGCCGCCCGGTCCACGTCTCGATGCAGATCCCCGGCGGCACCCTCACCCTGCGCGCCTGGTGCGCCCGGGTGGGCCGCGTCCCGCTCTACCTCCTCGATTCCGACCTCGACGCCAACCGCCCCGAGGACCGGGCGGTCACCCACCACCTCTACGGGGGGGACGCGGAGACGCGCCTCCGGCAGGAGATCCTCCTCGGCCGGGGCGGGGTGCGGCTGCTGCGCCGCCTCGGCATCGAGCCCTCGGCGTGGCACCTGAACGAGGGGCACGGGGCCTTCGCCCCCCTCGAGCGCATCGGCATCCTCCTCCGCGACGGGGGGCTCTCCTTCGGCGAGGCGCTGCAGGTGGTGCGCGCGACGACCGCCTTCACGACCCACACGCCGGTGCCGGCGGGCCACGACCGCTTCGACGAGGACCTCCTCCGGCGGTACTTCTCCGACGCCTCCTCGTGGATCAGCCTCTCCTGGGAGCGGTTCCTGAACCTCGGCGCCTCGGCGGCGGAGCCGGGGCTGTTCAACATGACGAGCCTCGCGGTGCACTGCGCCTCCTTCGTGAACGGGGTGAGCCGGGAGCACGCCCGGGTCTCCCGCGGCCTCGTGGCCGGCATCCGCCCCCAGCTCCTCCCCGAGGAGGTCCCGGTGGAGGCGGTGACCAACGGCGTCCACCTCGCGGCGTGGACCGGGGCGGAGATGGCGCGGCTGCTCGGCGCCGGGGAGCGGCCCGTGACGGGGGCGGACTTCGCCCGGAAGGCGGCGGACCTCGACCCCTCGGACCTCTGGGCGGCGCGGCGGCGGGCGCGGGAGGGCTTCCTGGCGGCGGTGCGCCGCTCCCTGGAGGCGTCGGACGACCCCGCCGACCTCGTCCGCCGGCGGGTCGAGGGACTCGACGGGGACGCCCTGCTGATCGGATTCGCCCGCCGCTTCGCCGCCTACAAGCGGGCGGGCCTGCTCCTCTCCGACCCCGCGCGCCTGCGCGCGATCCTCGACGCGCCCGGCCGCCCGGTGCGCGTCTTCTACGCGGGGAAGGCCCACCCGAGGGACGCGGCGGCGGCGGAGCTGCTGGCGGGCATCGCGCGGCTGTCGCGGAGCGCCGAGTTCGCGGGCCGGGTCTACGTGCTCGAGGACTACGACATCGGGCTGGCGCGGCGGCTGGTCGAGGGGGTGGACGTGTGGCTCAACAACCCGCGCCCGCCGCTGGAGGCGAGCGGGACCTCGGGGATGAAGGCGGCCGCCAACGGGGTGCTGAACCTCTCCGTCGGGGACGGCTGGTGGCCGGAGGGGTACGACGGGACGAACGGCTGGCGCATCGGCTCCGCCGACGCGGGGGCCGCCCCGGCGCTGCCGACGGACGGGGACCCGGCGGGGGACGCGCGCCACGCGGAGGCGCTCTACCGGCTGCTCGAATCCGAGGTGGTCCCCCTGTTCTTCAGGAAGGACAGGAAGGGTCTGCCGCGGGAGTGGCTGGAGCGCGTGAAGCGTTCGCTCGCGACGATCCCGCCGTTCTTCGACACGGCGCGCATGGTCGAGGAGTACGCGCGGAAGGCCTACGAGCCGCTCTCCCTCGAGGGGGCGGCGCTGCGGGCCGACGACCACGGTCCGGCGCGGGCCCGTGCCGCCGAGCGGCAGCGGCTTCTGCGCGGGATGGCGGCGGTGCGCATCCTCACGGCCGGCGTGGCGGATCCCTCGACGGTGCGTCCGGGGAAGCCCCTCCCGGTGGAGATGGAGGTGGACCTCGGGCCGCTCAAGCCCGGGGAGGTCCTCGTGGAGCTCGTCGTCGGGCGGCGGGACGGGAACGGGTCCCTCGAGGAGCTGGAGCGGGTGCCGCTGCAGCCGCGGGCCTCCGCGGGGGGCCCGGCGACGCGGTTCGAGGGGGTCTGGGGGGTGGCGCGGCCGGGGGCCTACGGCTACGCGCTCCGGGTGCGCCTGCGCCCGGCGGCGGACGGCCCGCCGTCCTTCCACGAGCCGGTGGTCTGGGCCTAGGCCCGCCGCGCGATCCGATCCGCCTCGCGGCGGACGCGGATGGACCGGTGCAGGACGCGGGAGAGAATCCACTGGGCGGCCGGGACGGCGACGACCGCCATCGTCGCGGGATGGGCGTCCTGGATTCCGACCATCAGCATGGCGAGGAACCCCACCAGCGCGAACTGCCCGACCGAGGTCATCCCCGCCAGCGTGGCGCGGGTGTCGGCCCGCTCGCAGCGCCCGGTCCGGCAGTCCCGCCATCCGAGGGCGAGCAGGACACCGGGGGCGAGCAGCAGAATCGTGACGACGAGGAGGAACAGGGCCCCGGCGAGATTCTCGACCATGGGGTGATTGTAGGGGGGCGAGAACGGTCTCCCCGCCGCGATCGCCGCTACGATCGTGCGCTTCCACGGAGGCACGACCATGGCGGGCGAGTTCGACACGCGATTCGAATCCTGGGCGGCGGAGTTCGAGGAGTCGCCCGAGGCGCTGCCCTTCGCCGCGAAGGTGCGCGCCGGCGCGCAGGATCTGCTGGCGGAGTTCCTCGGCGGCGCCTGCGCCGACGGCGTCGATCCCGGGCAGATCGGCGAGGCCGAGGTGAAGAAGGGCCTCCTCGATCGCGTGGCGGGGCTCCCGCTCGATCCCGCCGTCCGCGCCGAGGCCCCGCGCCTCGTCGCCGCCTACCTCGAGTTCCTCGGCCGCGGCGGCCGCGTCGCCAACGGCAAGCACCTCGGCAACTTCGCGCTGGCCCTCGGCAAGGAGTTCCCCAAGCACGGCTCCGGCCAGGGCGGACCGCCCATCCGCCGCGAGGCCCCGAAACTCGGCCTCAACGACCCCTGCCCTTGCGGCTCCGGCAAGAAGTGGAAGAAGTGCTGCCGGCTGAAGATGGGGGGGTGAGCCTCAGATCGCCGCGTCCCGGAGGGCGATCACGACCGGGTTGCGGATGCGCCGCTCGGCGCTGAGCGCGAAGAACCTCTCCCGGACCCCGTCCAGGACCCCCACGCGCACGACTCCGTACTGCCGGCGGAGCTCGGCGGCGACGATGGACGGGGCCGGGAAGATGCCGTGGCCCTTCCGCCCGAAGGTCTTGAGCAGGGCGCTGTCGTCGATCTCCGCGACCACCCGCGGCCGGATCCCCCTCCCGTCGAACCACTGGTCCAGGGACCGGCGGAGGGCCGTCCCCTCCGCGGGCAGGAGGAACGGTGCCCCGTCGAGGCGCGCGGGGAAGCGTCCGCGCACCCTGTCCGCGACGGCGGGGGCGGCGAAGAGGGCGACGCCGCTCTCCCCGAGGACGTGGCTGAAGGCCCGGACCCCCGAGGCCGGCGGGACCGGGGCGTCGGACAGGACGACGTCGACCTCGTGGTTGCCGAGGGCGGCCAGCAGCCTGTCGGCCCGGTCCTCGCGGCAGACGAGGTGGACCGGTTCCGGCATGCGCAGGACGGGCTCGAGCAGCCGGAGCACGATCAGCTTCGGGAGCGAGTCCGAGATCCCCACGACCACGTGCACCGCGCGGCCCGTCGGTCGGCCCGCGAGGGCGGCCTGCATCTCCCCGGAGATGGAGAAGATCTCGTCCGCGTACCGGAAGGCGGTCCTGCCGTCGGCGGTGAGGACGAGCCCGCGGCCCCGGCGCTCGAGGAGCTTCGCGCCGAGCGCCCGCTCCAGCAGACGGATCTGGCCGCTGAGGGTCTGGGGGGAGAGGAAGAGGCGCCTCCCCGCGTCCCGGAGGTTCCCGTCCGTGGCCACGGCCCAGAAGCACAGGAGGTGGTGGTGGTTGATGCGTTCCACGCATGGCAACTCTACGAGAAAACCGTATCGTCCATTCGAAACTTCCTGATTGCCGAAGTAGTCGCACGGCCCCAGGATGTCCCCGTCCGGTCACGGACAGGAGGTGGACCATGAGGCTGAACGTCCGGTGTCGGGGGGTAGGCGAGGCCGCGGAGATCCGGGAGCACGTCCGCAGGCGGCTGGGCTTCGCACTGGCGCGGTTCGAGGGGAGGCTCACCTCGGCGGACGTCGTCGTGACGGATGAGAACGGCCCCAAGGGGGGGCCGGCCATCCGTTGCGACATCTCGGTGCGCGGCGACCGGGGCGGGGAGATCCGCGCCTCCGACGGCGCCGCGGACCCGCTGGAGGCGGTGGACATGGCCGCCGGGCGCATCGCCCGTGCGGTCGCCCGGGCGCTGGAGCGGAGGAGGGACCCCCATTCGGGGCCCCCGGGCGGACCGTCGGCGGGCGGACGCTAGGCGGAAACGGGAGGAGCGGGCGTGGAGAGCATCGGCAGTCCCGGCCTTTGGGCCGGTTTCACGGGGTTCGTGGTCCTCATGCTGGCGCTGGACCTCGGCGTCTTCCACCGCAAGGCCCACGTCGTGGGCTTCCGGGAGGCGCTGTCGTGGAGCGCCGTCTGGGTCGCCCTCGCCCTCCTCTTCGGGGCGGGCGTGTGGTGGAAGTTCGGCCCCGACCGCGGGCTCGAGTACCTCACCGGCTACCTCATCGAGAAGTCGCTCTCGGTGGACAACATCTTCGTCTTCGTCGTGATCTTCGCGTCGCTGGGGATCCCCGCGATCCACCAGCACCGCGTGCTCTTCTGGGGCATCCTGTCGGCCCTCGTGCTGCGGGCCGGGATGATCTTCGCCGGCACGGCCCTGCTGGAGCGCTTCCACTGGCTCATCTACGTGTTCGGCGCCTTCCTCGTGCTGACGGGCGTGAAGCTCTTCCTGGCGCGCGGGCAGGCCGACCGTCCCGAGGACTCCCTGGCGATGCGCATCGTCCGCAGGATCCTCCCCTGCACCGATCGTCCGGACGGGGACCGCTTCTTCACGCGGGTGGACGGCCGGCGGGTGGCGACGCCGCTCTTCCTCGCGCTGGTGCTGGTGGAGGTCACCGACGTCATCTTCGCGGTGGACTCCATCCCCGCCATCTTCGCGGTGACGACGGACCCCTTCATCGTCTTCACCTCGAACATCTTCGCCATCCTGGGCCTGCGCTCCCTCTACTTCCTCCTGGCCGGCCTCGCGGGGAAGTTCCGCTACCTCAAGGCGGGGCTGGCGGTGGTGCTCGTCTACGTCGGTCTGAAGATGGGGCTCGTGGACTTCGTCAAGGTCCCTGCCCCGCTCTCGCTGGGGATCGTCATGGGCATCCTGGGCGTGGCCGTCGGCGCCTCCCTGGCGGCGGCGCGGAGGGAGGGGCGCGCGGTGGCGCGGTGAGGGGGGGGAAGGAAGGCGCCGCTACCGGAGCCCGGCGAGGAACCCCATCACCGCCCCGTCGAACTCCTCCGCCGACGCGAAGCCGAGGGCCTTCCACCCCGCCGCGGAGGCCTTCCCCGCGTAGACGTCCGCGAGGTAGCGGAAGAACGCCGCGCGCCCCTCCTCGCCGCGCTCCATGACGAGGAAGTAGGCCGTCGCCCCCGACTGCTCGTAGAAGAGGGCGATGGGGCTCAGGATGCGGCCCTCCAGCGTGTTCCGGAGGCGCACCCGGAGGATCTCCCCCTCCGGGAGGGTCCCGAACTCCTCGTGGCTCATGGCCAGCAGGCGGGAGGGGGGGAAGAGGACCTTCTTCCCGGCCGCCTGGGCCGCGCACTCCAGGGACGGCGCCGTGCGGTCGTCGAAGCGCAGCCCCCGGCGGTCCATCTCCACCGCCTGGTCCTCGACGAACCGCGCGATCCCCTCGATGGCCCAGTAGCCGGGAGCCCCGGGCCCGCCCCGCCTCCGGCCCGCGGTCGCCTTCCAGCGGCGGTCGAGGAAGTGGTGGGTCAATTCGTGGGCGAGGACCTCGAAGAGCCCCCGCCCGAGCGGGTCCCTCGATTCCGCGCCGGGGACGAAGAAGCGCGAGACCCCCTCGGAGGGCGTGTAGTAGCCCGCGCTCCAGGTCGTCCCGCCCCCCGATTCCGCGTCCTCGGCGCGGAACGCCTTCTCGTCCGCGTGGAGGCGGATGTCCATCAGGTCGTGGTCGTCCCCGACGGGGACCACCTCCCCCGGCCCGAGGAGCAGGGCGAGGGCCCGGCAGGTGAACTCCGCGTTGCGCAGGCAGCGGCCGACGAGGGCCGGGTCGTGGAACCGGCTCCGGAAGACCGTGTTGGGCGTCCGGAGGACGACCACCGGCTCCCCGGACCCCCAGGGCCCCCCGGTGATCGAGCGGCGGAGCGGATCCCCGGGGTCCAGGAACCGCCCGTC
>CAZWGT010000202.1:0-6671 GCA_964633345.1 uncultured Planctomycetota bacterium | reverse complement strand
GCCCCCGCCGCGGCCCTCGCCTCGGGGGACGGGCCGGGCCCCGGCGCCGGGAACCCCGACGACCACGGCGCCGTGCTCGTGGATCTCACCCGCTGCATCGGCTGCCGCTCCTGCGAGAACGCCTGCGGCCTGCGCCGCGGACGCCCGTCGCTCCCCGCGGGCCGCCGGGGCTTCGCCGCCGGCGAGGGGACCCTGACCTTCACGGGCTGGACCTTCGTGGACATGCCCGTCCCCCGCTCGGGCCCCCACCGCGATCGGCCGCTCCCGGTCAAGCGCCAGTGCATGCACTGCGTGGACCCCGCCTGCGTCTCCGCCTGCCCCGCCGCCGCGCTGCAGAAGACGGAGCGGGGCTCCGTCGTCTGGAAGGCGGACAACTGCATCGGGTGCCGCTACTGCATGCTGGCCTGCCCCTTCAACGTCCCCCGCTTCGAGTGGGAGAAGGGGCTGACGCCGCGGATCGCCAAGTGCGATCTCTGCGACGACCGGACCGCGAAGGGGGGATCCCCGGCCTGCGTGGCCGCGTGCCCGACGGGGGCCCTGCGGTACGGGAGGCGGAAGGTGGTCGTCGGCGAGGCGCGCCAGCTCCTGGCCACCCACGGGGAGCGCTACGCCGCCCTCTACGGCGACCGGGCGGCGGGCGGGACCTCGTGGGTGTACCTCTCCGACGTCCCCTTCGACCAGCTCGGCTTCCCCTCGGACCTCCCGGGGAAGCCGCTGCCCGCCCTCACGTGGCGCGCGCTGGCCGAGGTGCCCGTGGAGATCGTCGGGGTGGGCCTGCTCCTCTCCGGCGTGCTGTGGCTGCGCAGGAAGGCGGAGGCCCATGGCTGACACGTCCGCCGGGACCGTGGCCGCGGAGATCGGCGCCGCCGTCGCCGGGGCGGCCGCCGCGTGGTTCGCCTGCCGCGCCCTCGCGGGCCGCCGGACCCCGAGGGCCCCAGAGACGGGGGCCTGGCTGCTCCTCGCGCTGCTGTGGGGCGCGGGGGGGCGGGTCCTGGCCGAGCGCTACCTCGACGGGCTCGGCTCGGTGACCCACCTCTCCGACACGTTCCCCTGGGGGGTCTGGAAGTTCAACGTGCTCTGGGGCATCGCCTGCGGGGCGGGCGGGTTCACCATGGCCGGGACGGTCTACATCTTCCGCGCGAAGCCCTTCTACCCCTGCCTGCGGCCGGCCATCCTGACGGCCTACCTCGGCTACACGCTGCTCGGCTGCGCGCGCCTCATGGTGGACATCGGGCGGCCGCTGAACTTCTGGTCCCCCATCGTGCACTGGCAGCACCGCTCGGTGCTCTTCGAGATCTTCTGGTGCATCCTTCTCTACACGGTCGTGCTGACGGTGGAGTTCGCGCCGGTGGTCCTCGAGAAGGTCGGGATGGCGAAGCTCGGGCACTTCATCCACCGCTTCACGGTCCCCTTCGTGATCGCCGGCGTCATCTTCTCGACGCTGCACCAGTCGTCGCTGGGGAGCCTCTACCTCATCGTCCCCACGAAGCTGGTTCCGCTGTGGTACACGCCCTGGCTGCCGCTGTTCTTCTTCCTCTCCGCGATCACCGTCGGGCTCTCGATGGTGGTCATCGTGTCCGCGCTCTGCCGGCGGTTCCTCGGGAAGGGCGTCGAGGACCGGGTCGTGGTCTCCCTCGGGCGGTTCATCACGGTGGTCCTGCTGCTCTTCCTCGGGATCCGCGTCCTCGACATGACGCTGCGCGACGCCTGGGTGGCGATCTTCGACTACCCGCTCCAGGGCACGCTCTTCCTGATGGAGGAGGGGGCGCTGGTGGCGGCGGCGATCGTCCTGCTGGCCCGGCCGTGGCAGTCGCGCGCCGGGGACGTGCTCGCGGCGGCGGTGCTGATCCTCTTCGGGATCGTGCTGCACCGGCTGAACGTGGCGTGGTTCGGGCTGATCCCGGCCCTGGGATCCGGCTACCTCCCCTCGTGGAAGGAGGTCGTGGTCACGCTGATGCTGATCTCCCTGGCCACCGTGGTGTTCGCGCTGGCGGCGAAGTACCTCGAGGTGTTCCCCGCCGCACCGAACCCGGCCCCCGCCGACGGACAACCCGGGGGTTCTCCCGCGGTCCGGGCGGCGCGCCCGGAACCCGCGGCGGCGAAGTAGGATCCCCCCGTCCCGACCGAGGAGGTCCCGTGAAGCACGGCGCCCGCAACCGCATCGTCGGCAAGGTCGTGTCGGTGAAGTCGGACAGGGTCATGTCGCAGGTGACGTTCAAGGTGAAGGGGCCGATCGCGATGGCCTCGGTCATGACCACCGATTCCCTGAAGGAACTGAAGATCCGCAAGGGGGACAAGGTCCTCCTCGTGGTGAAGGCGATCCACGTCCTGGCGGCGAAGGAGTAGGCGGGCCATCCGCGTCGTCGTCCTCCCCGGGATGGACGGGACGGGGGAGCTCCTCGCCCCCTTCGTCCGCGCGCTGCCGAGGGGGTGGAAGGGGACCGCGGTCGCCTATCCCCCGCACCGGCTCCTCGGGTACGGGGACCTGCGCCCGATCGTGGACGCGGCAGTCCCGCGGTCGGGCCCCTACGTCCTCGTGGCCGAGTCGTTCTCGGGGCCGCTGGCAATCCTCCACGCGGCGGATCGCCCCCGCCGCCTGCGCGCCCTCGTCCTATCCGCGACCTTCGCGAGCAACCCGCTCCCCCCCGCGGTCCGGGGGGTCGGCGTCCTCGCGCGGCCGGCGCTGTTCCGGATTCGGGTGACGGAGACGTTCTTCCGGCACGTCCTCGCGGGCCGGGACGCGACGCCGGAGCTGGTCGCGCTGGCGATGTCGGTCGCCGCCCGCCTCGACCCGGCGGTGATGGCGTTCCGCCTCCGCGAGGTGCTCGGCGTGGACGTCGAGGACGCGCTGCCCCGCATCGAGGTCCCGGTCCTCTACCTCCGGGCCTCGCGCGACCGGATCGTCGGCAAGCGGGCGATGAACCGGATCGCCGCGAAGGTCGCGGACTTCCGGTCCGTCACCCTCGACGCCCACCACCTCCTGCTGCAGACGCGGCCGGCGGAGGCGGCGCGGGAGGTGGTCCGGCTGCTCGACGGTGGCTGAGGGTCCTGCCTACTTCCCGCCCGAGGGGCCCGGCGCCACTTCCCATCCCGTCCAGCGCCTCGCCGACGGTCGGACCCTGGAGAGGACCAGGATCGCCTCAGGCGAGGGAATGCCGACCCCCTGGTCTCCGCCCCACCGGACTCCGCCGCCCGTCCCGAGGGGTAGAGAGTCCTCGATGAACCGGTACGTCTCCTCCCCGTCCAGGGGCGAGGCTGCGACCCTGCCCTCCGAATCCGTCCGGAGTTCCACCCATGCGGCCCGGAGCCCGGGCGGGAACCGGGCCGGCTGGGCCACGATACGCCGAGAGGCTACCGGGGATCCGTCCCCGTACCGGAGGGTGAAGCGGCACGACCTGTCGGCACGGGGACTCCGGATGTCCCCCAGCGCAATGGGGCCGTCGCCGGATGCCGGGGACGGGGTCGCCGCCACCCTCCACCCCCCGTCCGCGCTCTGCAGCAGGACGCAGGTGGTCGCGGGCTCGACGGGGCTGAAGGCCTCGAATCGCCCGTCCTCGTCCGCGTGCCAATCGGTCACGGTCCAGGCCGATGCGCGCGGCACATCAACGACGGCGTCGACGAGATGCTCCATCCCCCACCGATCCCGGAAGAGCGCCGCCAGCTCCACGGGCGGCGCCCCCCCGTCTCCGGCGGGCAGATCCCCCGGGGGTCCCCCCACGACGAGCCGCACCGCGGCGCGGGCCACGGGGCGTCCATCCACGCCCACGATCCTGCCCCGGAGCCGGCGGGCCGCCTGGAGAACGAGGAGGAAGGGCGGCCCCCCCGGCGCGATGCGCCCTGCGCGCACCCGCCCCGGGCGGCACTCCGCGGCCGTGGCGAATACCTCGATTTCCGGCACGGCGAGGTCGAACTCCTTCACGACCGGGGAGTCCATGAGTGCGGAGTGCCCGACCGGGGGATCATCGCCCGCCCCGGGATGCCCGGGCACGAAGACCAGGAGCGCCCTGAACGGGGAACCGTCGGACGTGGCGATGCGCACGCGGGTCCTTCGTCCCTCGGCGACGGCGCGGTCCTTCGCCTCCCGGTCGTGGCGGAGCTCCTCTTCCAGGTAGCGCACGAGAACGGCATGCTCGGCGCGCACGTCCGCCGCGACTCCGCCGGGTCCCCACTCCCGATCGACGAAGGCCCATCCGACCTTGCCCAGCCAGACCCCGAGGATCAGCAGGGCTGGCCAGGAGATCCTGAGGAACTTGCGCCGGTCATCCCTGTTCCCGGGTGCCCTTGCCATGGTGCATGGATGCTGCGTCCGCCGTCCCTCGTGGACGCGGGAAATCCCCCGTTTGCGCCGTCGTCGCGGGACGGGTTCCGTACGCCGCTACCGGATGACCGCGCCGGGGACGTTGACCCCGGTCAGCTCCTTGTAGGACTGCTGGAGGAGCTTCACGGAGCGGGGGCCGTTGTGGACGCCCTTCGACCCGTCCTTGGAGATCGTCTCCCAGTTGAAGGCCGCGCGCTGGCGCGGCACCGTCGCCCCCGGCAGGCCCGGCACGCCGTTGCGCCGGAAGCCGGTGCCGTCGAAGGTGACCGCCGCGTCTCCGGTCAGGATGGCCGTCTTCAGCACCGCGAGCAGACCCGAGACCTCCCCCTGGATCCCCTCCCTCAGGCCGTCGCCGTCGTAGTCCCCGTAGGTCGGGATGTCGATGCTCGTGGCCGAGGGGTGGCAGACCTGGCACGTCCCGACCTGGGGCTGGAAGTCGTGGCGCGGCGCGACGCCGGCCGTGGCCGTGTCGTAGTGGCACTTCACGCAGCCGTCGGCGAAGAAGGCGTGGTCGGCGCTCTCGTAGAAGCCGGAGCCCGGGGGTTCCGAGCCCGCCGTCCCGTTCCGGAGTTCCGTCTGGGGGAAGTGGACCGGCGTCCCGGCGGCGTACGTGTTGAGATCGATGGCGGCCGAGAAGTGGCAGGAGGTGCAGAGCAGCGCCTTCTGCATCCGGAGAGGGTTCGCGCCGGCGTTGAAGGTCCCGCCGCCGTTCTTCCCGTGGCAGGCGGCGCAGGTGATCCCCTCGTCGAGGCGCGCGGCGCGGTTCACGATCTTCGCCAGCGCCGGGTCGTCCGTCGACAGCCCGGACTGGTCCCCCTCCACCGTGATCCCGCGGAAGCCGGCCGTCGTGTGGCACTGCGCGCAGCGGAAGCCGTTGAGGTTGCCGAGGTGCTCGCCGCGGGGCGTGTAGCCGTGCAGGCGCCCGTCCCCGTCGGGGTCCCCCGAGGCCCACTGCGCGATGATGTCGTCCACCGCGTCGGCGGAGCCGGCCGGGTGGCAGGACGCGCAGGCGTTGGTGATCGGGGCGCGCGCGCTGGCCGAGGGCCAGATCGTGATCATCGTGTGGGTCCCCCCGCGCGGGCCGCCCGCCGGGTTCCCGTCGGCGTCCGTCGTCGCGCCGCGGCGGTCCTCGACCGTCGAGGGCATGTGGCAGGAGGAGCAGCGCCCGACGCCGGTCCCGACCGGGTCGTAGGCCGCCGGAGCCACGGGCATCCCCACGTCCTTCATGTGGTCGATCACCGAGGAGGGGGTCGCGTCGGCGAAGGGCTCCCGCCCCGCGTGGCACGACAGGCAGAGCGACCCGTCGGCGTCGGGGCGCGCGAGCAGCGAGGGGTTCGGGGAGCCGTGGGGGGAGTGGCAGTCGAAGCAGCGGGCGGCCGGGATCCCGCCGGGGACGGTGTCGGCCGGGGCGTGGGCGCCGTGGCGCTGCTCGATCCCCTGCATGTAGCCGGACCGCGCCGCGATGAAGGAGTCGTCGGAGGGGTCCGCCGGGGTCGGGGCGAGGGGCGCCAGGAAGTTGTCCTTCGCGCCGCGGAAGTCCGCCGGGTCCGTGGTGGCGGCGATGAAGGCGTCGGCGTCGTCCCCGGGGACGAAGGGCCGGGCGAGGACCGTGGACCAGGGCGTCAGCAGGGGCGAGGGGGCGGCCGGGGCGGAGCCGCCGGTCCCGCGGACGTGGCAGCGGGCGCAGGTGTCGTCGGCCCGCTTCGCGCCGGAGGCGGTGTCGTCGAGGAGGCCGCGGGGGTTGAGGATGAACGCCTTTTCCCCGCCCGAGGCGACGTGCTCCCGGCCCGGCCCGTGGCAGGACTCGCAGCCAACGCCGAGCTCCGTGTACCCGCCCTTCCACTCCCCGAAGACGGTGTCGTAGCCCGTCGTGAAGCCAGCGGTGTGGCAGCCGATGCAGCGACGCTCCGCGGACTTCTCCCGGTCGATGCCGGAGGCGGCCGCCAATGCTGAGGGGAACAGGGGCGTCGTGCCCGCGTACCAGGTGTCGGTCTCGAGGGGGAGCCAGACCTGCTTGACCACGTCCCATTCCATCGGGGCCAGGTAGAGGGATCCGTCGGTCTTGACCGTCTTCACGAGGTAGTCTTCGCGCAGCGATCCCCCGTAGACCTGAACGACCTCGTAGGGGATGCCGCCGATGGACACGCGCCAGACGCCGGGATTCCCCTTCTCGTAGGAGAGCCGCGGCGCCGCCGCCCCGTAGGCGGCGAAGGCGGGGGTCGTCGCGAGGTCGAGCCCCTCCCGGAAGTCGTCCTTCCCGTCCCCGTCGGAATCGGCGGCGATCGCCTTCCCGGAGACGGCCGGACGGCCGACGGTGCGCAGGCCGCGGGCGTGGGCGGTCTTCTCGTAGGAG
>CAZWGT010000201.1:406-6722 GCA_964633345.1 uncultured Planctomycetota bacterium | reverse complement strand
GCGGTGCGGGGGATCTCGGGGACGAGGACGAGGTCGTGGACCTTGAACAGGGGGTTCAGGTCCTTCGCGATGCGGGCGGCGACCTCCAACTTCAGCGCGGCGGGATCGGGATTCCCGCGGGCCACCACGAACAGAACCAGCCGGTCGGCCCCCTCGCCCCCGGCCTGCACCGCCACCGCCGCCGACTGGTAGACCGCGGGGTGGGCGTCGGCGACCTGCTCGATCTCCTGGGAGGAGACCTTGATGCCGCCGAGGTTCATGGCGTCGTCGGCCCGGCCGTGGGCCCGCCAGAACCCCCCGGGCAGCGGCTCCACCGCGTCCCCGTGGCGGCGCAGGCCCGCCGGGCACCCCTCGTGGTAGACGGCGTGGTGGTCGGCGTTGAGGAGGGTCTGCGAGAGCCCCACGCTCGGCGGCCGGAGGAAGATCTCCCCCGTCGCGCCCTCAGGCACCGGATTCCCCGCCTCGTCGAGGATCTCGAAGTCGAGGCCGAGGGCGGGGGTGTTGAAGCAGGCCGGCGACGCGGGCCGGAGCACCGTCCCCGTGATGTGCCCGCCCCCGATCTCCGTCCCCCCGCAGTACTCGATGACGGGGGCGCGGTAGCCGGTCCGCGACATCAGCCAGAGGTAGTCCTCGCGCTGGGAGGCCTCGCCGGTGGAGGAGAGTACGCGCAGCCGGCTCCAGTCCGCGCCGTCCGCCGCGCCCGAGGCCCGCCACGCCCGCACCAGCGAAGGCACGACCCCCAGCATCGTCACGCCCGCGGACCCGACGAAGCGGGTGAACTCCGAGGTTCCCGGCGTCCCCTCGAAGAGCGCCATCGAGGCCCCGTTGCCCAGGGACGCGAAGACGAGCCACGGCCCCATCATCCAGCCCATGTTCGTGGGCCACGCGACGACGTCGCCGGCGCGGATGTCGTGGTGGAAGCGCCCGTCCATCATCCCCTTGACGGGCGTCAGGTGGGTCCAGGGGATCGCCTTCGGCGTGGCGGTCGTGCCGGAGGAGAAGAGGATGTTGACGATGTCATACGCGTCCCGCTCCACGGGGGCGAAGTCGCCGCCGCTGCCGAGGAACGAGGTCCAGGCGAGGTCCCCGTGGCGCAGCGCCGCGTCGCCGAGCACGACGGCCCTCGGCGCCCCGGCCTCCTTCACCTTGGCGTGGAGATCGACCTCCTTGCCCGCGCGGAGGAACCGGGCCGACGTGACGACCGCCTTCGCCTTCCCGATCTCCAGGCGTCGCTCCAGCTCCTTCGCGGAGAACGAGTCGGCCACCGACACGACCCGCATCCCGGCGAGCACGGCGCCGAGGTAGGCGGCCACGCACTCCAGGTTCATGGGCATGTAGAGGGCGACGGCGTCGTCGGGCTGGAGTCCCATCCCCTGGAAACCGCGGGCCGCGGCGAAGCAGAGGGTCCGCAGTTCGCCGAGCGTTGTGCGGCGGATCTCGTCCGATCCCTCGCGGCCGGAGAGAACCGCGACGCGGCCCGCCTCCCCTCGGAGCGCCGTCGCGGCGATGTTCATCCGGGCACCGGGGAACCAGCGCGGGTTCTCGACGCCGCGGGCGAGGTCGAGGACGGTGTCGGGAGTCCTCGAGAACTCGACCCCGATCTCCGCGACCACCGCCTCCCAGAAGCCCGCGCGGTCCCTCACCGACCAGGCGCGGAGGGCGTCCCAGTCGGCGAGCCCCCTCTTCGCGAGGAACCGCGCCGCGTTGCTCTCGGCCCGCATCGCGGGCGTCGGCAGCCAGACGGGGAGCGGGCCCCCCGCGGCGAGCGCCTGGAACTCTGCCCACTGCGAATCGAACGAGGCGTCCTTCCCGCCGCGCGCCAGCCAGTCGCCCCAGGGGTCGGCCATGGGCGGGGATCCTACTCGGGAGAGAGCAGTTCGTCGTTGCCGACCCAGAGCAGCAGGTAGGGCCGCGCCGCGCCCTTCTGCACGAGGGCGATGAGGAAGGGGCCGCGGAACTCGAAGGTGGGGTCGATGCCGAGGGTGAGGTGGAGGGACCCCATCGACCGCAGGCGGGCCCCGGTCTCGTCGAGGCGGAACCGCGTCCGCTGGCGGGCCTCGCGCAGGACGCCGAAGGGCCCCTTCGCGCCGGCGAACTCGGAGAAGCGGTGGTCGATGTCGAAGTTCAGCTTCGGGACGGCCAGCACGGTGGAGGAGGAGGCCTCCCGGCCCGGCCCCGCCGCCGCCGCGCGCACCTTCTCCCAGGTCGCCTGGAGGGTCGCCTCCGGCTTCACCTGCGCCAGCAGGATGCGGTCCTTCCCTCCCCGGGGGAGGAGTTCGACGACGAACCGGTCGGGGCGAAGGCGGGCGAACGCGGTGTCCTCCCCGTCCGCCTCGGCGAGGTGGATCCGCACCTGTTCGAGGATCTCCTCCTTCCGCGGGTTCGTGGAGTGGTGGGCCAGTCCGAAGGCGCGGACCCTCCGCCCCTCGGGGCCGAAGGGGATCCCGCCCGCGACGGTCTCGAAGGGGATCGCGAAGGGGAGGTCCTTCTCGAGGAAGCCCAGGGCGAGGGCGTCCTCGGGGCCGAGGACGGGGAGGGCGACCTCGGCGCGGCCGCGGAGGGCGTCGCGGACCTTCCGCTCGATCCCGGACTTCGCGGTCCCCGCCATCGCCACGACGCAGGCGGGGTCGAGGTCGGCGGCGGGGAAGGGGTTCGCGTTGAGGGCCGCCATCGCCTCCCGGCAGGCCGGCGGATCGAGCAGGACGGGGGAGCCCCCGAGCACGTCGCGGCGCAGCGCGTCCCACGCCAGGGGGAAGGAGGCGCACCAGAGGAGGTTGCGCGTTCCGAGGAGCGGGAACTCGGGGACGGGGGCCACGGTGGTGAGCGGGAGGTCCTTCGAGTCCGCCTCCAGCAGCGGCGCCCGCGCGGCCGGGAGCCAGAGGGCCCAGAGCAGGACCGCCCCGACGATCGCCACGACCAGGCCCCCGTCGGTGAGGGTCGCGCGGAGCACGCGGCGGCGCTCCGCCTCGGCCGTCGGGACGACCTCGATCCGCAGGCGCCGCAGGAGGATCAGGAAGAGGAGGATCCCGCCGATCAGCAGGACGATCTCCGGGAGGAACATCCCCCTACGCCCCTCCCCCCGCCAGCCGCTTCCACTGCTCCTCCGACACCGGGATCACCGACAGGCGGCCCATCCGCACGAGGGGGAAGTCGCGGAAGAACGGATCCCCGCGGACCTCGGCCAGCGTGACCGGACGCGCCAGCGCCTTCCCCGCCCGCAGGTCCACGACCGCGAACCGCGGGTCCGTCTGCTCCGGGTCGGGGTAGGGGCCGCGGGCCACGACGGCGGTCCCCACGATGGCCTTCACGTCCCCCGTCTCGTAGACGAGGACCTCGTCGGACTCCGCCATCGCGCGGAGGTGCTTGAGCGCCAGCGGGTTCGCCACGCCGTCCCACCGCGCCTTCTTCTCGCGGACGAGGTCGGCGAACGCGTAGGTGCCGGGGTCCGTCTTCACCAGCCAGCGTTTCATGTGTGGTTCCTCAGCATCAGCTCCTTCGGGTGGGGGGAGAGGTAGACCTGGTCCCGGAGCCAGGCCACGTCGTGCCGGCGGACATGGTGGCGGACGAGCGTCACCGGCACCACGAGCGGCACGAGCCCCGCGCGGAAGTCCCCGATCACCCCGCGCAGTTCCGCGCGCTCGTCCTCGCCGAGGCGGTCGCGGAGGAAGCCGACCATGTGCTCCAGCACGTTGACGTGCTTCCGCGTCGTGGCGAGGACCTTCAGCGTCCCCATGTACCCCTCGCGGTACTCCCGCACCACCTCGTCCCGGGGCCGCCCCTTCGCCCCGGCCACGAGGCGGCCGAGGCGCCGGTAGCCCTCCGGGTCGTGGGCGAGGAGGAGGTACTTCTCCCCGGTGTGGAAGCGGACGAGGTCGCCGACGGTCCACCGCCCCCGGAAGAGATCTCCGACGCGCCGGAACGCGAACAGCCGCTCCACGAAGTTCTCCCGCAGGGGAGGGTCCTCGAGGCGCCCCTCCTCCTCGACCGGCAGGAGCGGGAAGCGCCGGATCAGCGCCTCGGCGAACAGGCCGCGCCCGTCGCGGCGGTTGCCCGACCCGTTCCGGTTCCACACCTTCACCCGCTCCATCCCGCAGGAGGGGGAGTTCTTCTTGAGGATGTAGCCGCAGAGGTCCTCGGACTCCAGCGCCCGGACCCGCTTCTCCGCGTAGCGGGACATGCGGTCGGTCAAGTCGACGCCCCCCTTTGGCTCCACGAGGCGGGGGCCCTCCGGCCCGCCCTCCTGCAGGCGGATCGTGGGCCGCGGCGTCCCGAGGCCGATCTCCACCTCGGGGCAGACCGCGACGAACTCCACGAAGGGGCCCAGCGCGCCGGTCACCCAGCGGTCGTGCTTGTGCCCGCCGTCGTACCGCACCTCCTCGCCCAGGAGGCAGGAGGAGACGCCCACCCGGATCGGCCGGTCCGTCGGTTTCATGGTCCCGAGTCTCTCCTGCCCTACCCTCGGGGCCTAGGGAGGATCCCCATGCAGGCACTGGTGACCGGGGCCACGGGCTTCATCGGGAAGGCGCTCTGCGCCCGCCTGGAGCGCCCGCGGGTCCTGAGCCGCACGCCGGAGGCGGCCCGCGCGGCGCTCGGCGCGGTGGACCCGTTCCCCTGGGACGCCGAGGGGGGGCCTCCGCCCGTGGAGGCCGTCGAGGGGGTGGAGGCGGTCTTCCACCTCGCCGGGGACCCGGTGGCCGCGGGGCGCTGGACCGCGGAGCGGAAGAGGGCGATCCGGGACAGCCGGGTGCTCGGCACGCGCCACCTCGTCGCCTCCCTGGCGGCGGCGAAGGCCCGGCCGAAGGTCCTCGTGTCCGCCTCCGCGGTCGGCCTGTACGGGGACCGGGGGGACGAGGCCCTGGCGGAATCGGCGGCCCCGGGGGGGGACTTTCTCGCGGAGGTCTGCGCCGCCTGGGAGGCCGAGGGGGCGAAGGCCCGGGACCTCGGGCTCCGCGTGGTGCACCTCCGCATCGGGGTGGTCCTCGGCCCCGGCGGGGGGGCGCTGGCGAAGATGCTCACCCCCTTCCGCCTCGGCGTCGGCGGCACCCTCGGGAGCGGGAGGCAGTGGATGCCCTGGATCCACCGCGACGACGTGGTGGGGCTGGCCCTGTTCGCCGCGGGCGACGCCGCGGTCTCCGGGCCCGTGAACGCCGCCGCGCCGGGAGCGGCGACCAACCGGGAGTTCACGAAGGCCCTCGGACGCGTCCTCCGGCGCCCGACCCTGCTCCCCGCCCCGCGGTTCGGCCTCAGGCTCGCCTTCGGGGAGTTCGCCGACGTCCTCTTCGCCTCCCAGAAGGTGGTCCCGAAGGCCGCCCTCGACGCCGGGTACCGGTTCTCCTTCCCCGAGGTGGAGGGGGCGCTGCGGGACGCCGTCGGCGGGGCGTAGACCGTGGCCCGGGAGCGGATCCTCGAATCGGTCCAGTTCGTCGGGAGGCCCCTCCCGGAGGTCTTCGCGTTCTTCTCCGACGCCGGGAACCTCGAGCGGATCACCCCGGGGTTCCTGCACTTCCGCATCCTCACCCCGAGGCCCGTCGCGATGCGGACGGGGGCCCTCATCGAGTACCGGATCCGGCTCTTCGGGATCCCCCTCCGGTGGGAGTCGGTCATCGAGACGTGGGAGCCGCCGGCCCGGTTCGTGGACGTCCAGCGGAGGGGGCCCTACGCCCTCTGGCACCACCTCCACGAGTTCCGCGCCGTCCCCGGGGGCACCCTCGTCGTGGACCGGGTCCGGTACGCCCTGCCGATGGGGATCCTCGGGGAGATCGGCCACGCGCTCTTCGTGCGGAGGTCCCTCGGGCGGATCTTCGGGCACAGGCGGGAGGCGATCGGGGCGATTCTGGCGTAAGCAGGGGTCCGGGGTCGGCCCGGGTTAGGATTCTCCTCCATGGGCGCCAAGGTCCTCCTCGTGGACGACGACGCGATCGTGCTCCACCTCGTCGGGGCCCAGCTCCGGAACGAGGGGATCGAGGTCGCCACGGCCTCCACCGGGGCCGAGGCCCTCCGCCGCATCGAGGAGGAGCGTCCCGTCGCCATCGTGCTCGACCTCGGCCTTCCGGACATCTCGGGCAAGGACCTCCTCGCGCGCATCCACATCGAGCACCCCTCCATCCCCGTCGTGATGCTGACCGCCGCCGACGGGGTCGAGGACATCGTGGAGTGCATGCGTCTCGGCGCCTCGGACTACGTGCCCAAGTCCCCGGAGCCGACCCGCCTCGTCGCCTCCGTGCGCAACGCCATGGAGCGCGGCAGCCTCAAGACCCGGGTGGAGCTGCTCGCGCGGGAGCTCCGGCGGGGGGAGGGGTTCGCGGCCCTCCTCGGG
>CAZWGT010000201.1:0-396 GCA_964633345.1 uncultured Planctomycetota bacterium | reverse complement strand
CCCCCGCGATGCACAAGGCGGTGGACCTGCTGCGGCGGGCGTCCGCCAGCGACGTGACGGTCCTCCTCGAGGGGGAGAGCGGCACGGGCAAGGAGGTCGCCGCCCGCGCCGTCCACGCCGAGGGCGCCCGGCGCACGGGGCCCTTCGTGGCGGTGAACTGCGGCGCCATCCCAGAGAACCTCATCGAGAGCGAGCTCTTCGGCCACGAGCGCGGGGCGTTCACGGGGGCGGTGACCGCCCGCAAGGGGCGCTTCGAGGAGGCCGACGGCGGGACCCTCTTCCTCGACGAGGTGGGGGATCTCCGGATCGACCTGCAGGTGAAGCTCCTGCGCGTCCTCCAGGAGCGCCGGGTCCAGCGGGTCGGGGGGACGGGGACCCGGCCCGTGGACGTGCGGG
>CAZWGT010000200.1:266-6730 GCA_964633345.1 uncultured Planctomycetota bacterium | reverse complement strand
AGGTACTCGAGGCGCTGGGACTCGCCCCGAACGAGACCGTCCGCAAGGCCCTCCAGGACGCGTTCCACGACGTCAAGCTGGTGCGGGCCGACGGCTCCCGCGGGGTTCACAACCCCTGGTACGCGCGGAAGCTGCTGGAGTCGGCCCACCTGAAGTCCGCCGAGGTGATGCACACGGTTGACCCGGCCCGTACGCTCCCCCCGTTCCCCCTCGACCCGCCCTTCGCGACGAAGATGTCCTGCGCGCTGCTCTGCCACATCGGGATCGAGAAACAGGACATCCGCAAGGCGGGCACGCGCTTCGAGCACCGCAGGCACCTCGGCAGGGGCAACGACTGCAACGTCTGCCACAGCACCGGATCCCATGGCCGCCCCGGCGAGGAGCACGGGAGGGTGCTGGCGGCGGCCGAGGACTGCTCCACCTGCCACCACTCCGCCCGCGCCCCCAACCCCGCGGCGGGCCGGGCCTGCATCTCCTGCCACGTCGCCGAGGACCGCTTCCTCCGCGGCGTCCGCGCCGACGGCTCCGCGGGGGACGCGATGATGGCGGAAGTCTCCTGCGACGCCTGCCACGGCGAGCCCCCCGGGAAGCCGGTGCTGGCGGCGGTGAAGCCCCAGTGCATCGCCTGCCACGAGGAGAAGGAGTCCTACGGCGCCATGGCCGAGGAGTGGTCGAAGGGCGCCCGCGACTGGATGGCGGAGGCGGCGGCGCGCCTCCAGCGGATCCCGAAGCGGTCCGAGGCGCTCGCGAAGGCCGAGGCGATCCTCCTGCGGCTGAAGTTCTCCGGCCCCGCCCACAACATCCTCCTGTTCGAGGAGGAGAAGGAGGCCTTCGACGAGGCGGCCTCCGCGGCGGAGAAGGCCGCGAAGTAGCGGCGTCGTACGGCGTACGGGACCATGGTCCGCGGAGTGTACTCCCGCGCCGCAGCCCGGTATCCTCTCCGCCCGAAGGGAGGTGCCCCATGGCCCGCTACGTCGACGGTTTCGTGATCGCCGTTCCGAAGAGGAAGCTCGCCGCGTACAAGGCCCTCGCCCGCAAGGCCTCGAAGGTCTGGATGGAGTACGGCGCCCTGCAGTACGCCGAGTGCGCGGGCGACGACATGAAGTCCTTCTGCGGCGTCCCCTTCCCGAAGCTCGCCCGCTGCAAGCCCGGGGAGACCGTGGTCTTCTCCTGGATCGTCTACCGCAGCAGGGCCCACCGCGACCGGACGAACGCGAGGATCATGAAGGACCCCCGCATCGCCGCGATGTGCGACCCGAAGGACATGCCCTTCGACATGAAGCGCATGTCCATGGGCGGGTTCAGGATCCTCGTGGAGGCCTGACGCCTACGGGAAGCGCAGCTGCCCCGCCCTCTTCCCCGGGACCCAGGAGTCCTCGCCGAACCCCGAGTCGGTGCCCACGCCGACGGTGACCCGCACCGGGCTCGCCGGCGCCGGGACGAGGGTCAGGTGCGTGAGCTTCGCCGCGAACTCCCCCGTCTCCGGCCGCACGACCAGCTTCGCCTTCACGAGCGAACCCTTCGGGCTCCTCCACGTGTGGACCCCCCTGCGCACCGTCCATCCCTCGTCCCCGGCGGCGACGTCCATCAGGGGCGGCTTCCCGTGGTCCCCGAGCCGGAGGGAGATGGACAGGAGGGCCGAATCGAAGGCCGCGGACTCCGCCTCCCCGCCGAAGGCGAGGGTGCCCTTCACGATCACCGAGTCCCCCGCCAGCTTCGCCGAGTCCGCGATCCGCCCCTGCAGGACGGAGACCTCCAGCGTCGAGGGCATCGTGAGGGTGACGATGTTGGAGTCGAGGGAGTTGCCGATGGGGTTGTAGGCGATGACCTTCCAGGAGTAGGCGCGGCCGGGGAGAACCGTGGCGTCGGTGTAGGAGGTGGCGCCGAGGACCGGCGTGGCCAGGGTCGCGTAGAGCGAAGGCCCCACGGCGCGCGCCACGATGAAGAAGTCCTCGTTGTCGCTGGCATCGACCCACGTGAGGGCGACCTCCCGCGGGGAGACCACGTCCACCTCGAGGTCCGTCGGCGCGGCCGGGGCCGTGACCGGGGTCCCCGGCGTGATCAGCGAGTCGGTGTTGCTCGTCCCGCTCGCCTCCAGGCCGCGGAAGGTCCGCACCCGCCAGGCGTACTCCGTGGCCGGGGCGAGGCCGGTCTCCTGGAACTGGACCGTGTCGGGAGGCAGGGTCGCCCGCTCCGTGAAGGGGCCCCCGCTCACGGAGCGCTCGAGGACGAATCCCGATTCGTCGCCGTTGTAGTCGATCCAGGTCACGAGCACCTTCGTGAGCCCGGTGAGGACCGCCTCCAGGTCCGAGGGCGGGTGGAGCGTGGACTGCAGCCGCAGGATGAAGGCGTCGAGGCCGCCCCCCCCGTCGGCCTTCGCCGGCTGGAAGGTCCCGTTCGCGGGGAAGTCCGTGGAGTTCGTCGAGCCGACGACGAGCACCGAGCCCCCCTCGTCCACCGCCAGGCCCAGCAGGAATTCGAGGTCGTTCCCTCCCACGTAGGTCAGGGTCAGGAAGCCGGTGCCCGTGGCGGGCAGGTGGGCGAGGACGCCGTCGTAGCTTCCCTTGAGCGTCGCGGAGATCGCGTCCACGACGGCGAGGTTCGTGGAGGTCGTGAGCCCGCCGACCCAGACCCCGCCCCCCGGCGCCAGGCCCAGCGACGTCAGGGAGTCGTCACCGTCGCCCCCGAGGTAGGTGGAGCGGAGGAGCGCGTTCCCGGTGGCCGTCACCTTCGCGACGCAGCCGTCCGATCCCCCCCCGGCGGTTCCCTGGGCCGCGGAGACCAGCGGGAGGTCGGTGGAGGTGGTGCTCCCCGCCACCCAGACCGCCCCCTGCGCGTCCACCTCCAGGGAGTTCCCCTGCTCCATGCCGGTCCCCCCCAGCAGGGTCGAGTAGAGGAGGGAGGTCCCTCCCGGGGCGATCTTGGCGACGACGGCGTCCCGGCTCCCCTTCAGCGTCCCCTGGTAGGGGGAGACCAGGGGGAAGTTCGCGGAGAGCGTGACCCCGGCGACGTAGATCCCGGTGGAGTCCGCCACGACGTCCTTGATCTCGTCCGTGCCGCTCCCCCCGAGGTACGTGGCCCAGGAGATGGCGTTGCCCGCGGTCGCGAACCGCACCACGAAACCGTCGTACCCACCGGCCCTCGAGCCCTGGATCGGGGAGGAGGAGGCCATCGGGAGGTTCGTGGCCAAGGTCCCTCCGACCACGACGGCCGCCCCCGCCGGATCGAGGGCGATGGCGTAGGGGTAGGTCGCGAGATCCCCGCCGAGGTAGGTGGACCAGGCGAGGGAGGAGCCCGAGGCGGCGAGCCGGGTCACGACCCCGGACTGGACGCCCGCCGCCGGGAGGGTCCCCTGGACCGCGCTCGCCACGGGGTAGTTGTCGGAGGTCGTGTAGCCGGTGACATGGGCCGAGCCTCCGGCGTCCACGGCCACCGCGACCGCGGCGTCGTCGCCGCTCCCCCCGAGGTAGGTCGCGTAGACGAGGGAGGCGCCGTCCGGCGCGACCTTCGCCAGGAAGAAGTCCAGGTTCCCCCCCTGGTAGTTCCCCTGGTAGGCGGACTTCACCGGGTAGTTCGCGGAGGTGGTCTGGCCGAAGATGTACGCGGCCCGGTTCGCGTCCGCCGCGACGGCCTTCGCGTCCTCCGTGGACGTTCCGCCGTGGTAGGAGCCGTACTGGACCACCGGATCGATGACGAGGGGGCGCGCGGGGTCGTGGCGCCCGACCCGGAAGCCGGCCCGGTTCCCGCCGAGGAGCGCGAACTCCGCCGCCACGGGAACCCTGCGCCCGTCCGCGTCCTGCCAAGCGACGGGCCGCCCGTGGCGCAGCAGCCCCCCCGGCGTCCCCACGAGGAGGTCCCCCCTCGCGTCCACCTCGACGGACTCCGCGCCCTCGAACCGCATCGCCACGACCCCCGGATCCGCGCCGGGGGCGAGGAGGAGGTCGTACTCCAGGAGGCGACCCGCGGCGGGCCGCCACCGCAGGGTGGCGCCGGGATAGAGGTCCGCGATCTCCACCTCGGCGACGTGGGGCACGTCCCTCACCCAGGCCGACGGGTCGTTCCCCAGGAGGTAGTGGCTGCGGGCGGCGAGGGGGCGGGCCCCGCGGGCGGCGGCACCGGCCCGGACCCCCTCGAACTCCATCCGCACCGCCCCTCCACCCGGGAGGGCGAAGACCGCCCCGGCGTCGAGGAGGAACGCGCGGAAGCCCCGGGCGCGGGCGAGGAAGCGGACCTCCGGATCCACCTGCCCGGCGTTGGCCTCGAAGGAGACGGGCACGCCGTCCAGGGTGGCCCGCGGCGCCGCCGAATCGCGGGTCGGGCGGGAGCGGACCTCGGCCGACACGGGGGCCGTCGTACCCGCCAGGAGGAGCGCCGCCGCGATGCACAGGGAACGGGAATCCATGGTCCATCCTCCGGGAACCGGAGGATCCTACACCCGGGAGGCGGGGTCCGGCGCCGCCGGCTCCGCGTGCACCCCGTCCGCCGCGACCACCTCGTACTCGGTCCCCTTGAGGCGCTCGTACTCCGCCGGGTGGGTGTGGCGCATCTCGTCCTCGGTGATCCGCCCCGTCAGGAAGGTCAGGTTCATCGGGTACTCGTCGGGGTGGTACATCACGAAGAAGAAGTGCCACACCACGATGGCCAGGCAGGCGAGGATCGCCTCGTAGAAGTGCACCCGCTCCGCGACGTAGACCATCCACCGCGGCACGTACTCCGTGGCCTCCACCTTGAACCACAGCATCAGCCCCGTCAGGATCATCAGGAGCGTGCCCCACACCAGGGCCCAGTACTCGGCCTTCATGGTGTAGTCGTAGCGGTCGAAGCGCGGGCCCTCCTTCGCCAGGCCCAGGTGGAAGCGCACGTTCTGCAGCAGGTCCTTCAGGTCCCGCGGGCGCGGAAGCATCTGCCCGAAGGAGTAGCGTCCGTGCTTCGCGAAGGCGCTGTAGGTCACGTGGGCGATCGCCGTCCCCCCCATCAGGACCGCCGCCGCCCGGTGGATCCACGCCCGGACCCCCTCCGACATGCCGACGGCCCGCAGCACCTTCACCCAGGCCGCCTCGGGGTAGGTCAGGGCGAAGCCGGTGACCGCCAGCGTGATGAAGGAGACCGCCAGGGCCATGTGGACCGCCACCTCGGCGCGGGCGAAGCGGACGAAGTGCTTCCTCCGCTTCTGGTCCCGGTACTTGTCCCGGATGAACTTCAGCAGCAGCACCGCGTTGTGCACCAGCATCCCGCCGATGACCAGGGGGATGAGGATCCAGTAGGCCACGCGCGCCCAGTAGGCCACCTTCGCCTGGTCCCTGTCGGGGGTCGTGTGCACCTGCCCGTCGACGAACCCCGGGCCCGCGTTCGGGTGGCACTGCCCGCAGGTGGCGACCAGGTTCGCCGGGCTCACCAGGGAGGCGGGATCCGTGTGCGGCAGCACCTTGTGGACCCCGTGGCAGGAGCCGCAGTTGGCCGCCCGCGTGTAGCCCTGCCGGTCGGCGAGCCCGTGGTAGGAGTCCTGGTAGGTCGTCACCCGGTCGGGCGGAAGCCCGTACTTGCGCACCAGCCGCTCCGCGTTGTGGCAGGAGGGGCAGGTGGTCTTGGCCACCTCCAGGCTGTAGACCGTCGAGGTGGGGTCCGTCGGCGGCCGGATGGAGTGCTCCGTGTGGCAGTCGGTGCAGGCCGGGGCGTCCATGTTCCCCAGGGCCAGGGCGCGGCCGTGGATCCCCTCCCCGTACTGCGCCGCGACGTCCTTGTGGCAGGTCCCGCACACCCCGGGGATGTTCATCTTGAAGGTCTGCGACTTCGGGTCCCTCCGGTGGCGCAGCTCGTGGGCGGAGTGGCAGTCGGAGCAGGACGCCGCCTTCAGGTTCCCCTTCTCCAGGAGCTCCACCCCGTGGACCGACTTCCTGTAGTCCTCCACCGTGGCGCCGATCCCGTGCTCCTTGCGCAGGGCCTCCCGGCCGTGGCACTGCCCGCAGGTCGCGGGGAGGTTGCGCTTGTTCGTCGGGCTCAGCGCCTCCTTGGCGTAGTGGATGTTGTGGGTCCCGTGGCAGGACGCGCACGTCGGGACGTCCTTCGCGTCGGGGTGCTTCGCCAGGTACTCCCCGTGGGCGCTCTTCCCGTACTTCTCCGCCTCCTCGTCGTGGCACTGGGCGCAGTCCACCCGGTCGGCCTTCTTCTTCGCGTGGGGGACGGCCTCCATGTCGGGGTGGCACTGCAGGCAGGACTCCCGGTGCGGGGTGCCCAGCCAGACCGCGTCCTCGATCCGCTTGTCCTTCGGGGCCGCGTCGGCCCTCCGGGACCCCTTGGCGTGGCAGCCCAGGCAGGAGTCGGGATCGGTCCCCTCGCCCGCGAACGCCCCCGCGGCCCCCGCCAGGAGGGCGGCGGCGGCCAGCACGGACGCGAGGAGTCCACGGCTCGGGCGGGGCATTTCGACCTCCGGGGGTGGAACGACCCCCGGGGAACCATCGCAACCG
>CAZWGT010000200.1:0-256 GCA_964633345.1 uncultured Planctomycetota bacterium | reverse complement strand
GCGGGCATTTTCCGCGGGAACGGGGAAACCTCCCCCGGGGCGGAGGGCGGCCGTCGCCTCCGCCCGCCGTGGACCTTGACGCCTGAAGGCACCGGCCCCTCTCCGGACCGGTCTTTGATGGGTCCCGGACCGGACGGACCGACCGCATCACGGGAGGTGGCATGTGACTCTTCGCCGGGTCTTCCTGCTCGCCGCCGCGCCGCTGCTCCTCGCCGGCTCCCCCGCCGCCGCCGCCGAGGGCCCGGCCTGCGCGGAG
>CAZWGT010000199.1:0-6744 GCA_964633345.1 uncultured Planctomycetota bacterium | reverse complement strand
TGGAGGTTGGTGATCCCCTTGTCCGAGTTGACCATCGCCAGCGCCGGGCCCGCGGCGTAGCAGGCCGCGATCTCCCGCTCGAGGGGGGCGCGCTCCGCCTCGGGGAGGGCCGCGATCCGCGCCAGCACGTCGCCGAAGCCCGCGGCGGGGTCGGCCCCGATGCGGGCGAGGGTGGCGCCGTGCTTCTCGAAGAGCCCCGCGAAGAAGGCGCGGACGGCGTCGCCGAACATGAGGGGGTCCGACACCTTCATCATCGTGGCCTTGAGGTGGAGGGAGAAGAGCACCCCCTTCTGCTTCGCGTCGGCCATCTGCGCGCGGAGGAAGGCCGACAGCGCCCGGCGGCTCATGAAGGTCCCGTCGAGGATCTCCCCGGCCTGGAGGGCGAGGCCCTCCTTCAGGACCGTCGTGCCGCCGGACTTCGCCGCGTGCTCGATCCGCACCTTCGTCGCCGCGGCGACGGTGACGGACCTCTCGTTGTGGCGGAAGTCCCCGGCGTCCATGGTCGCCACGTGGGTCCTGGAGTCCTTCGACCACGGGCGCATCCGGTGGGGGTGGCGGCGGGCGTGGTCCTTCACCGCCTTCGGCGCGCGGCGGTCGGAGTTCCCCTCGCGGAGCACCGGGTTCACGGCGCTCCCCTTCACGCGGTCGTAGCGGGCCCGGACGTCCCTCTCCGCGTCGGTCTTCGGCTCGTCGGGGTAGTCGGGGAGGTCGAAGCCCTTCGTGCGAAGTTCGGCCACGGCCGTCTTCAACTGGGGGAGCGAGGCGCTGACGTTGGGGAGCTTGATGATGTTGGCCCCGGGCGTCTTCGCCAGGGCCCCCAGTTCCGCGAGGGTGTCGGGGACCCTGCGGTCCGCGGGGAGGCGCTCGGGGAAGGCGGCGAGGATGCGGGCGGCCAGCGAGATGTCCTTCAGGCCGATCTCCACCCCGGCCGGGGCCGCGAAGGCGCGGAGGATGGGGTGGAAGGAGCGCGTGGCGAGCGCCGGGGCCTCGTCGGTGAGGGTGTAGAGGATCTTCGGGGCGTCGGGCATGGTCGGCCTCCTAGGTGGTCCCATTGGTCTAACCGATCGCCCGCGGGGGGGGCTAGGATCCCGGCATGTTCGACCCGAAGACCCAGTTACTGAGTCACTTCCTCGCCGCCCGCCTCGCCGAGGCGGCCGCCGAGCCCGCCTCCGCCGCGCCCTGGGAGGCGGCGGCCGCGGCGCTGGCCGCGGTGCGGGACCCGGAGCCGGACCTCGCCGGCGCGGTCGCTTCCCGGGACGCGGCGGCGCTGCGGGGGATCCTCGACGCGTGGACCTCGGGGAAGCGGCCCCTCGTGGAGCACGATCGCGACCTCCTCAAGCGCGCCATGCGCGCCTTCCGCAAGCGCCTGGGCGTCACCCAGCTCGACGACGAGTCCACCGTCGGCGGGGGGCCCATGAGCGGCGGCCGCGCCTCGGGCATCAGCGGGGTCTCGCCGCCCCGGGACTACCCGCGCGAGATCTGGCTGGAACTCGCCCGCCAGGGCCGCCTCGTCAACGCGGGGCAGGGCGTGTTCGAACTGGGGCGGGGCTAGCGCCACTCCCTCCCCGACATCCGGGAGAGGGCGAGGACGAGGGCGTGGGTGCCGTCCCGCCCGTGGCCCTGCGCCTCGACGTCGCGGTAGAGCCGCTCGGCCAGTTCCAGCCCCGGCAGGGTGAGCCCCATGCGGCGGCACTCGGCCAGCGCGATCCCCATGTCCTTCAGGAAGTGCTCCACGAAGAACCCCGGCTCGAAGCGGCCGGCGAGGATGCGCGGGGCGAGGTTGGTGAGGCTCCACGACCCCGCCGCCCCGCCCGACACGCTGCGGAGCACCGCCTCGAGGTCGAGGCCCGCGCGCCGCCCGTAGACCAGCGCCTCGCAGACGCCGACCATGGTCGAGGCGATCAGGATCTGGTTCACCATCTTGGCGTGCTGGCCCGAGCCCGGCGGCCCCTGGTGGACGACGGTCTTCCCGAGCAGCGCGAAGAGGGGGGCCAGCGCGGCCACGGGCTCCGGGTCCCCGCCCACCATGACGGAGAGACGGGCCTCCCGGGCGCCGACGTCGCCGCCGGAGACGGGGGCGTCCACGGCGTGGACGCCGCGGGCCTTCGCGGCGGCGGCGATCTCGACGGCCAGCGCCGGCTCGCTCGTCGTCATGTCCACGAGGATCGTCCCCGGGCGCGCGCCGGCCAGCGTCCCGTCGGGGCCGAGGGTCACCTCGCGGACGTCGCGGGGGAACCCGACGATGGTGAAGACGACGTCGGAGGACTCGGCGACGGCGCGCGGGGTGGCGGCGCGCACGGCGCCGCGCTCCACCAGCGGGGCGAGGCGCCCGTCGCTGCGGTTGTGCACGGTCACGCGGTACCCCGCGGCGAGGAGGTGGCCGCACATCGGCGCCCCCATGACGCCGGTGCCGATCCAGCCGATGCGCGCGGTGGAGGGGGAGAGGGGTTCGGTCATGGGGGGAGGGTACCCATCGGGGACGGCGGCGCCCGACCGGATTCCCCCCGCGGGACGGGTGTAGAATGGGCTCCCAGGTCCGGCGCCGGAACGCTCCCATGGCCTCCGCCCGAACGGCCGTCCTGCTGGCCGCCGCCCTCGCCCTCGCCGCCCCCCCGGTTCCCGCCGACGAGGCCGCCGACGCCGTGGCCGCGCTCCAGTTCCTCCTGCAGGGCGTCACGGGCGACCTCATCGCCGCCGTGGACCGGATCTCCGCGGCCGACCGCACGGGGGCCGGCGACGAGATCCTCGAGGCGGCCGCGAAGGGGGTGGCCCTGCGGGAGCAGGCGGAGAGCCCGGGGATCGCCGGGTCCCTCGGCAGGGACGCCGACCGGGTGGTCCGGGCCGCCGCGGCGCTGTCCGGCGCCCTGGCGAGGGCCTCCGCCCGCGCGGCCGATGTCCGGAAGTCCGACGCGGCGGTCCTGCGCGCGGTGAAGGGGGCCTCGTTCAAGGCGACGAGGCTCGAGGGGTCCTTCCGGGACGCCCCGAGCCTCGGCCCCATCGTGATCCTGGAGGAGGTCCGGGCCCGCTCCGCCGGGTTCCACCGGCCCGGGCAGGTCGTCACCTTCCGCCCCCGGGTCTACCCCCGGGGCTCCTGCGTCTCCCCGATGTCGATGACGGTGATCGACACCGCCGCCGTCCACGGGAAGACCTCGGTGCTCGACACGGGTATCTTCCCCGTCGAAGCGGAGGAGCCCTTCGAACTCACGATGGGTCCCGACGCCGGCGCGGCGCGGGTCATGCTGCAGGGCTGCGGCCGGACGTGCGTGCGCCTGCTCTGCAACTACGGGCAGAAGCCGGGCGGGGGGGGCGGGGGCGGGTCGGGGAACGAGCTGTGGGGGTTCTCCCTCACGGGCTCCGACGAGTTCGTCCTCGGCGGGTTCCCGTATCCGACGTACATGGAGTCCTGGTGGACCGACATCGTCTTCCACGGGGACCTCGTGAAGTCCCTGGGGCAGTCGATCCCGGACCCGACGGGCACGGGGTCGTGGTGGGGCATCGAGACGCCGCTCCTCCAGCAGCCGGAGCCCTCGATCGTGCGCCTCCTGGAGTTCGAGGACATCGTGCCCGTCACCCTGGAGGTCTGGTGGTCCACGACGGAGCCCTCGCTGCACATCCGGTCCGACTTCCCCCTCATCGCCCACCGGTTCCGCTGGACGTACACCGGCGTCGAGGACTCGATCCCCGTGCAGGCGGTGTGGCTGGACGTGGACGCCGCGGCGCCGGGGCACCTCGCGGGGACCTGGTACACCGTGGGCGGGGGGAGCATGAGCGGGAACTCCTCGTCGGGGACCTGGACGGCGACGAAGCGGTAGGGAGGTCCGTCGGTACAATCCCCCGGGACCCCCGGAGGAACCGGCCATGGCGAAGGCGAAGACGGCGGCGAAGCCGCGGATGACGCTCGCGGAGGTGATGAAGACGCTGGAGAAGGCGGGCTCCGCCCAGACCCGCAAGACCTACGCGCGCCACGGGGTCTCGGAGCGGATGTTCGGGGTCTCCTTCGCCACGCTCAAGACGCTCCAGAAGCGGATCGGCGTCGACCACGAGCTGGCGCTGGCCCTCTGGGGGACGGGGAACTTCGACGCGCAGAACCTGGCCCTGAAGATCGCCGACCCCGCGATCACCTCCGCCCGGGACCTCGACCGCTTCGCCCGGGAGAACCAGGCCCGGATGTGCGCGCTCTACGTCGCATCCCTCGCCGCCGAGGGGCCCCACGCCGCCGCGAAGGCGGCCCAGTGGCTCGCCTCCGACGAGGAGCCCCTGCGCTCCACGGGCTGGGCGCTGGTCGGGCAGATGGCCGCCCGCGACGAGGCGGCGCCGGACTCCTGGTTCGCGGACCTCCTCCGGAGGATCGAGGGGTCGATCGGGGAGGCGCCGAACCTCGAGCGGTACGCGATGAACGGCGCCGTCATCGCCATCGGGGGCCGCAGCGCCGCGCTGCGCAGGGCGGCCCTCGCCGCGGCCGGGCGCCTGGGGAGGGTGGAGGTCGACCACGGCGACACGGCGCAGGAGAGGGCGCGGGAGTCCCTCCGCACCCGCTGCTGAGCCCCGGCCTCCCCCGCGTGGGCGGGTACTGCCCCATTGGCGCCCGCCCCGCCTCCTCCTACCGTGGTCCCCTGACGCACGGACTTTGGGACTCAGGTGTCTCGCAAGGAGGATGTTCATGGCTCACACCATCCGCAATTCGAAGGACTGGACCGTCCGCGGCGGCCTCATCGCCGCGATCGGCGTGGCGATGGCGGGCGCATCCCTTCCCGCCGGGGCGGCGGGCGGCCCGTCGCTGGGCGCGGCGGCGACCTTCGCGGTCCTCGGCGCCTCCAACGTCTCCAACACCGGCACCACGGCCGTCACCGGCGACGTGGGCGTCAGCCCCGGCACCGAGATCAACGGCTTCCCGCCGGCGATCGTGACCGGCGGCGCTCTCCACGCCGGGGACACCCTGGCGGCCACGGCCCACGCCGACGCGACGACCGCCTACGGGGTCCTCGCGGGCATGGCCAGCATCCCGGCCAACAACCTCTCCAACGTGGACATGGGCGGGCTCACCCTCGCTCCGGGCGTGTACAAGTTCGACGGGGCGGCCGGCATCACCGGCGCGCTCGTCCTCGACGCCGGCGGCGACTCCGGCGCGCTGTTCGTCTTCCAGATCGCCACCACCCTCACGACGTCCGGCGGATCGTCCGTCACCGTGATCAACGGCGGCGCCGACTACGACGAGTCGAACGTCTTCTGGCAGGTCGGCAGCTCGGCGACCCTCGACACGGGGACCTCCTTCACCGGGAACATCCTCGCCTACTCCAGCATCACCCTCGTCACCGGCTCGACGATGGTCGGGAACGCGCTCGCCCTCAACGGCGCCGTCACCCTCGACGCCAACACCGTCACCTCCCCGACGCCCGGCGTCGTCCTGCCCGGCGTCGTCGCCGCACCGGTCGGCCTCGCGGCCGTCCTGTCGGGCATGCCCGGAAGCCAGGCGGCCGCTCTCTCCTGGACCGACGCCAGCGACAACGAGACCGAGTTCCGCGTCTACCGCCGCGTCGGCGCCCTCAACGCCTTCCAGCTCATCGAGACCGTCGCCTCGACCGACACGGTCGGCACCGTCGCCGTGGTGACCTACCAGGACGCGATGCTGCCCGCCGGCAAGAACATCTCCTACCGCGTGACGGCGTTCAACGCGGCGGACGGAGCGTCCGACCCCTCGAACGTCGTGCAGGTCCAGACCGAGGCGGTGGCGTCCACCGGCCCCCCCTCCGGCGCCAAGTCGAACCTCACGCCTCCCGAGGGCGCCGCGAACACCCGGGCCTTCGCCCGGCTCAACGTCAAGCACTTCCCCGCCCGCGCCTCCCGCGAGGAGCGCACCTGGTTCAAGCTGAAGCTGCGCCACCTCGACGCGGCGACCGAGTACACCGTCTGGACGGACGACCCGTCCACGGAGGGCACCGAGCTCGTGCAGTTCGGCACCTTCACCACCCGCAACTCCGGCAACTTCAACTACGCGACGGACACGAAGAAGGGCGACGCCCTGACCCTCGGCGCCACCCTCACGTCCATGGGCGGCATGCCCATCGAGGTCCGGAACTCCGCCGGGACCGTCGTCGTCCTGGCCGGGATCATCCCCGCGACCAACCCGTAGAACCGACTCCGCGACTCCGGAACCCGCCTCCCGCTACCCGCGGGGGGCGGGTTCTTTTCGTTCCGCTCCCGGGGGAGGGAGGACGGCGAGTTCCGCCTTCAGCAGGTAGGGGACGAGGGCCGTCGACTCGTGCGGGGCCCGCCCGGGGAGGCCGGCGGGGGGTTCGTCCGGTTCCATCGGTTCCTCCGTCGCGATCCGCGTCCGCGGTGGCCCGGGGCGGAGGTCCCGCCGTGCATGCCCCTCCCTCCCCGGGCCGGAAGATCGGACGTCGATGCGCGCGTTGCGGGGATCGGGGGCCGACGGTACGCCCCGGCCCCGGGGCCCGCCATGGGGTGGACTGCTACCCCCGGGCCGGGAGTGGGGATTCCCCCCTATCGCGGCGAAGGCCCGGGGCGTGTACCGTTTCGGCATGTCCACGCGCCCTCCCTTCCCCTCCGCCGCGCCCGGGCCCTGCGTCCTGGGGATCGGGACGGAGGTGCCGCCGGCGTGCGTCGAGCAGGGCGTGGCGGCCGAGGCCGTCCTCCGCCTGGCCGGCCTCGAGGGATCGCGGGCGGCCTGGACGCGCAGGCTCTTCGCGCGGGCGGGCGTTCGCCGGAGGCGGACGGTGCTGCGCG
>CAZWGT010000198.1:0-6807 GCA_964633345.1 uncultured Planctomycetota bacterium | reverse complement strand
TCCCCAAGGAGGACCGCTGGTCGAAGAGGACCACGCCGCTCCTCGGCGGGTGCGCTCTGGTGGCGGGGTTCCTCGCCGCGACGGCCCTCTTCCTCCCCCTCGGCGACGTCCGGGTGCGGGCCGTCCTCGGCGGCACGCTCCTCATGTTCCTCGTCGGGGCCTGGGACGACGTCCACCGCCTCAAACCCGCGACCAAGCTCGCGGCCCAGGTCGCCGCCGCGACCCTCCTCCTCCTCGGGGGCGTCGAGGTCGAGGTCGCCGGACGGCGCGTCTTCGGCATCCCCCTCACGATCTTCTGGGTCGTCGGGATCACCAACGCCCTCAACCTCCTCGACAACATGGACGGCCTGGCCGCGGGCGTCGGCGCCATCGCCGCGCTCGTCATGGCCGCCTTCGGCGAGGCCTCGGGCCTGGGCTGGCTGGCCCCCCTGGCCATGGCCGTCGCCGGGAGCGCCGTCGGGTTCCTGCCGTGGAACGTCAGCCCCGCCCGCCAGTTCCTGGGCGACGCCGGGTCCCTGCCCCTCGGGTTCCTCCTGGCGGCGACCGGCATCCTCGGCACCTACCGCGAGGCGGGCAACGCGCTCCTCGTCCTGATCGTCCCCGTGTTCGTGCTCGGCGTCCCCATCCTCGACACGACCCTCGTGACCCTCGTCCGGAAGTTCCACGGGAGGAAGGTCTCCGAGGGGGGGAAGGACCACCTCTCCCACCGCCTCGTGGCCCTCGGCATGAGCGAGAGGAAGGCGGTGGCGGTGCTGTGGGCCGCGGCGGCCGGCCTCGGCGCGGTGACCCTCGTGGCGAGCCCGCGCGGGCGGGCGCTCCTCGACCCCGGGACGCTGGTGATCTTCGGCCTGGCCGCGGCGGGGGCGGCGATCTTCGGCGTCGTCCTCGGGATGGTGAAGGTCTACCACCCCGTCCCGGAGGCGGAGGCCGACGCCGCGATCCGCGCCGCGGAAGGCGAGGGGACCGTCACGGCCCGGGCGGGGCGCGCCGTCGAGGCCCGCGACACCTTCCTCTACTACTTCCGCGCGGTGGCGGTGGTGTTCCTCGACCTCGCCTTCGTCGTCGGCGCCTACGCCGGGGCCCATGCGCTGCGGTTCGGGGGCCGCGGCGACCCCGGGGACCAGGTGCGGTTCTTCGAGGGGCTGCCCCTGGTGATCCTCGCGAAGTTCGTCGCCCTGCAGGCCTTCGGCCTCCAGCGGGGCTTCTGGCGGTACTTCGGCCTCCGCGACCTCGCCGCCGTCGGCAAGGCGGTCGTCGCGGGGGGGCTGCTGGCCGCCGCGGGGATCGCCTGGGGCTACGGGATGCACGGCTTCCAGCGCGTCCTCATCATCGACGGCGTCCTCCTGTTCCTCTTCCTCGTCGGGAGCCGCGCCCTCTTCCGGCTCCTCGTCGAGCAGGTCGCCGGCTTCCCCTCCGACGGCGTCCCGGTGCTCCTCGTCGGGGCGGGGACGGAGGGGGACCTGGCGCTGCGCGCGCTCCGCATCCGCGGCGGCGTGCGGCCCGTGGGGATCCTCGACCCCGACCCGCTCCTCAAGGGGCGGGCGTTCCACGGGATCCCCATCCTCGGCGTCCCCGCGGACCTGGGCGCGGTGCTCGCCGGGCTCGGCAGGGTGGAGGAGATCGTCCTCGCACGGGTGCCGGAGCCGGCGGAGCAGGAGAGGTTCCGGGCGGCGGCGCGGGCGGCGGGCGCGCGGCTCGTCATGGCGCCGACGGCGCTGCGGTTCACCGAGATCTAGGTTGGACGGGGCCGCCCCGCGGCCAGAATGGGGCCATGATCTCCATCGTCGTCCCGATCTTCAACGAGATGGAGATCCTCCCGGAACTCCTCCGCCGGCTGACGGCCGTCGCGGGGTCCCTCGGGGAGCCGGTGGAGTTCGTCTTCGCGGACGACGGCAGCCGGGACGGGTCGGGCGAGTGGCTGGACGCCCGGGCCGCCGAGGACACCCGCATCGGCGTCGTGCACCTCTCCCGGAACTTCGGCCACCAGCCGGCCTGCTCGGCGGGGCTCGAGGCGGCCCGGGGCGACGCCGTCGTGCTCATGGACGGGGACCTGCAGGATCCGCCGGAGGTGATCCCCGACCTCGTGAAGGCCTGGAAGGGGGGGGCCGAGGTCGTGTTCGCCCGCCGCCGGGCCCGGGACGAGGGGGCGATCCGGGGCGCGGCGTTCCGGGCGTTCTACGCGCTGTTCTCCCGCCTGAGCGAGTTCCCCATCCCCCTGGACGCCGGGGTCTTCGGCCTGATGGACCGCCGGGCGCTGGACGCCCTCCTCGGCCTCCAGGAGCGGAGCCGCTTCCTCCCCGGCATGCGGGCCTGGGTCGGCTTCCGGCAGGCGGCGGTGGAGTACGACCGGGAGAGGCGGGCCGCCGGCGCCCCGAAGCAGACGTTCACGCGCCTGTTCCGCTACGCCCTCGACGGTATCACCTCGTTCTCCTACCGGCCGCTCCGCATCGCCACGCTGCTGGGCCTGTGCGTGTCGGGCTTCGCCTTCCTCTACCTCGCCCGCGTGCTCCTGTTCTGGCTCCTGAACTGGGACCAGCAGGTCGAGCGCGGCTACAACACCCTGGCCGTCTCCATCCTCTTCCTCGGCGGGGTCCAGCTCCTCACCATCGGCGTTCTCGGGGAGTACGTGGGCCGGATCTACGAGGAGGCCAAGAAGCGCCCGCTGTTCATCGTGCGATCAAGGGCCGGCCGCTGCGGCGGCGGGCCGACGGGCGCGAAGGGCGAGGGCCAGGACGACCGCCGCCAGTAGCAGGGCGGCCGCGTTCCTCGGGGCCGCGGGGATCCTCCAGAAGAGGAGGAACGGCTCCCACAGCCGCATCGAGAGGCAGGCCAGGGCGACGAGGAGCCACGCCCTCGCGTCCGGTCTCCCGGACCCGGCCCCCATCCCCGCCCCGTCGAGCATCATCGGGACCGCGAAGGGCAGGAGGTAGACGAGGATCCGTCCCGCGTCGGTGACGAGGAGGCTCGCGAGCACGAGGGCCGCGAAGGGGGCCCCGGCGCGGGCCCACCGGCCGGGGGCGTGCGCGGCGACGAGGATGAGGGCCCACCCGGCCGCGAAGGGGGAGTAGAGGCGGCCGAGGTTCCCGGGCTCGTTTCGCCAGGGATTCAGCCATGCCGCTCCGGTGACGAAGTCGGTGTACGTCGCCGCTTCGGACGGAAGGACACGGAAGACCAGGAAGAGTAGAGCAGCAGGCGACGCCACGAGTGCCGACCGCAGGAGGCCGCGCCGGTCCCCCTCCTCCCCCCTCCGCAGGAGCCAGCGGACGGGGACGAGGAACAGCGCCACCTCCTTGGTGAGGCAACCCACGGCCAGCCAGAGGGCGAGTTCCCCGTCCCGGCCGCGGGCGAGGGCCCGGGCCGCCAGCAGGAGGACCACCATGGCCGCCGGGTCCGGCAGGGCGTAGTTGTAGGCGTTGTAGAGGGGGGCGAAGGAGCACAGGTACAGGGCGACCCCGGCGTGGCGGGCGGCCGGGCCGTATCCCAGGTCCCGCAGGAGCAGGGAGAGGATCGGGGCGGCGGCCGCGATCGACGCCGCCGCGACGAGGAGGTACGCGAGGTTGGTGGTCAGGGGCAGCAGGTGGACCGCGGTTGGCACGAGGACCCGGTACCTCCACCACCCCTCCGGGCGCCACGGCCACTCCTCGGCCATCCGGTAGAAGAGAGTCGAGTCGTCCGCCCAGGCCCCCGGCCCCTCCGGCCGCAGGAAGAAGGAGCACAGCAGGACCGACCACCCGGCTCCGACGAACGCCGCGAGGAGGGCCGGACGGCTGCGCACGGGGCGGAGCAGGAGGCCGACGCCGGCCAGGCCCAGGCCGAGGGGGGCGAAGGCGAGCAGCCGGCGCAGGCCCTCCGAACCCCGCGGAAGAAGGTCGAGGGACCCGGCCAGGGGGAGGGCCGCCGCCAGCGCCACGAGCAGGGCCGCCGCGACGAGGGCGGGCCGCTCGCGGTGGGGGGACGGGGCGTCCGCGGTTCCGCCGACCCCCGTGCTCTGCATGGACCACCAGATACCCCGCCGCGGGGTCGGGCGGACGGACATTCGCCGCCGCCGCGCCCCCCCCCTCTCCCGCCCCTTCCCCTTTGCCCAAATCGGGTTGGGCGCTTCCGAAGGGGGGTGCTATGCTCCTCCGACCCGGAATGGGCGGCCGGGGGAGTCCCGGTCCGGCCACAGGTGGCCACCGTCCGTCTGGGCCTGCCCCGCAGGGGGCGGAAGGGGAAGGACTTGGCGAACACCGCGATTCTGCCGGTCCGCCGGAAGGCGGGACCCTCCCGATTCACCGGTCCTCTCCCCGGCGGCGGTCCCGTGGTCCTCGCGGCGCTCCTCGCCCTCGGCGGCGCCGTCGGCGGGGCGGCCGCTCCCGCCCGCGCCCAGGACGCCCCCGCGCCCGCCGCCGCCCCCGTCGTCTCCCTCGACCGGCTGAGGTTCGAGTTCAAGTGCTACTTCGACGTCCCGGAGTGGCGCGGCAAGGGGGAGGAGGTCTTCCTCCGGAAGCTCGCCGAGCAGAAGGCCGCCTACAAGGCGAAGAACGACCCGGGGGTCGCCGGGGTCGAGGCGCTCATGGCCCGCGGCTACTGGGAGCTGAAGGGGGTCTACGAGTCGAAGAACGACCCCGACGCCGCCGACGCCATGGCGGGGCAGATCCTCGTGCTGGAATCCAAGGACGACCCGGTGGTGAAGGAGTACCGGAAGAAGGCCAACGACTTCGTCGTGGTGCGCAGCGCCGCCAAGGCCAAGCAGCTCGAGGCCGCCGGCCAGTACGAGGCGGCCCGCAAGGCCTACGCCTTTGTCGTCGGGGGCGACGACCGCTCCATGGGGCAGGACGCCGTCTCCGCCCTCGTCCGCATCGCGCGGAAGCAGGGGAACTGGCAGGCGGCGATGGAGACCAACGACCTCGAGGAGATCGGCGCGATGCTCGACCGCGTCCTCGGGGAGCTGCGGAAGGACCTCGGGGACTCCTACGACGCCGCGCTGAAGGGGACCGGGGGCTTCGCGGTCAACAGGGACCTGAAGGACGTCGAGGACGAGAAGGCGCGCAACGCCGGCTCGACGCAGAAGCTGCAGGTGGCGTGGCGGGACGTCGCCGCCGCGCTCGCCGGCGTGAAGGGGGCGATCGACGACACGACCGGCGCGACCTTCCGGCTCGAGCCCGAGGCGGGGGCGGCGGGCGGCGGGGAGGGGAAGCTCTTCCCCGCCACCGGGGTCTCCGGGAAGTTCAAGAAGAACCCGTTCCTCTGGCACCGCGGGACGTACACCGTGCGCGCCTACGCCCCCGGGTCGGACCTCCCCTTCGCGAGCCTCCCCGGAGTCGTCCTCGGGGACGCCCCGGCCGCGGTCGAGTTCCCCAACCGGGCCCCCGCGGGCATGGTCTGGGTCCCCCCCCTGAAGGCCGGGGGCGAGGCCCTGTTCGTCGACCGCCACGAGGTCACCATCGCCCAGGTCGAGGCCGTGGCGGGCGGCGGGGAGGGGGACCCCCTGGCCGAGGCGGCGCGGGAGAGCCGGGGATTCAACGGCGGCGACCGCCATCCGGCCTGGTTCTTCCGGGCGACGGCGCTCGCCGCCTACGAGAAGGCCACCGGGAAGCAGGTGCCCACGGACGCCCAGTGGCTGCACGCCGCCTTCGGCGGCCGGGACTCCCAGTCCCACCCGTTCCCCTGGGGCAAGGAGTCCCCGGACGGGACGCGGGCCTTCACCGCCGAGGGGCGGGAGACCCCCGAATCCGTCGGGGGGCGGACCGCGGGCGCGGCGCCCTGCGGCGCGGAGGACATGGCCGGAAACGTCGCCGAGTGGGTCCGGAAGGACGGCCAGATGTGGCTCCTCGGCGGCAACTACTCGATGACGGGGGGGAAACTCGCCGTCTTCAACGACAAGATCCCCCTCCGCGACCCGATGCCGGGCCGGGCGGCCTACGAGGCCATGAGCGGGGCGATGCAGAACAGCTACCTCAAGTACAAGTTCTTCGAAGACGGCGACGCGGCTGAGGGGTACCTGGTCGGCCTGAGGACCGTGGTCCCCGTACCGGCGAAGTGATTCCGAAACGGAAAGGTCCGCGCCGCGGGGCTCGCTCCCGCCGCGGGCGCAAAGGAGGTTGGACATGCGTGCTGGAAACGGTCGTGCGGGCGTCGGTCTCGTCCTCGTGCTCGCGGCGGCGGCGTCCGTCGCCGGCGCGGGCTGCCGGGCCCTCGGCCTCTACGAGGAGACGGCCAAGGACATGAGCGACCAGAACACGAAGGCGGGCACCTACGTGGTGAACGAGGGCACCCAGAAGATCCGGGTGACCAAGTTCACGACCGACTTCAAGGCGGCCCCGGGCAGCATCTCGATCGAGCTGGTCAACGAGGGGGCGCCGCAGGAGTTCGTCGCCTTCGACGTCGAGTTCGGCTACCCGGCCCCCCCGGAGGCCATCGCCCCCTACGTCCCCGAGTTCGTCGAGGTCTCCTTCACCGACTGGAAGACCGGTGAGTCGAAGACGGGCTCCGTCCCCGGCGGGATCTCGGCCAAGGCCCCGCCGCTGTTCGCCCGCGTACGGTCCGCCACCGGCGCCGACGTCCGCATGACGGCGGCCCGGGAGACGCCGGACACGGGGCTCCGCCGCGGGACGACGTTCCTCGGCAACAAGATCGAGGTCGTGAAGATGGAGGCGAACCTGACGCCCCCCGAGGGGACGAAGCCCTCCATCTCCTTCACCCTCGAGAGCCAGAAGGAGGACGCCGAGGTCGGTTCCTTCCGCTACATGGTCCAGTTCTTCAAGGACGGCAAGCCGGTGGACATGGGGAGGCGGTTCTCCATCTTCCGCCCGGCGAGCAAGCCCC
>CAZWGT010000197.1:0-6844 GCA_964633345.1 uncultured Planctomycetota bacterium | reverse complement strand
GGGCCCGGCCGGCCTCGCCGCGCTGGCCGCCGAGGGGCTCGACGCGGAGCCCTACACGCCGGAGGCGGCGGTCCGCGCCGTCATCCGCCTGCACAGGGAAGGCTGAGGAGAACCGAAATGATCATCCTGGGAATCGGCGGGCTCGGCTACCGCGACGCGGCGGCGGCCCTCCTCGTGGACGGGAACCTCGTAGCGGCGGCGTCGGAGGATCGCTTCACCCGCGTGAAGCACCGCGGCGGGTGGCCGGCCCGCTCCGTCGCCTGGTGCCTCCGGCAGGCGGGGATCCCCCCCGAGTCCGTGGACCGGGTCGCCGTCGCCAACAACCCCTGGATCCCGCTCCGGGAGAAGGTGCTCGGCTGGTACGGGGACCGCTTCTTCGAATCCCCCGAGTTCCGCGCGTACCACATCTTCCACGACGAGACGCGCGAGGCGCTCCTCTACCTCAAGGAGCTGGAGGACCACCGCCGCCTCGGCCTCGACCGGGTGCAGGTCGTGCGCCACCACCTCTGCCACGCCGCCGCGGGGTTCTTCACGCTGTCCGTCGAGGAGGCGGCCGTCCTCGTCATCGACGGGCGCGGCGAGGTCTCGACCTCGAGCCTCGGCGTCGGGCGCGGCCCCGCGGTGGAGATCCTCCGCGTGGAGGAGATGCCCAACTCCCTCGGCCTCCTCTCCGCCGCCGTGGCCGACTTCCTCGGCTTCCAGGAGCAGGACGACGAGTTCCGCGTGATGTCGATCTCCGCGACCGGGGAGCCCCGGTTCCGGAGGGAGCTCTCGGAGATCGTGCGGCTGGAGCTCGACGGCGGGTTCTCCCTCGACCCGGCCTGCTTCACCTTCCACGAGGGCCGGGCCGTGCTCTCGCGGAAGTTCTACGACGCCTTCGGCGCCGCGCGCCACCCCGGCGAGGAGGTGACGGATCGGCACCGGGACATCGCCGCCTCGGTCCAGGGGGCCGTCGAGGACGCCGCCCTCCACATGGCGCGCGCGCTCCGCTCCCGGACGAAGTCGGACACGCTGGTCGTCTCGGGGTCCCTCGCCGCCAACTGGGCCCTCAACGGCCGCCTGGCCCGGGAGGCCCCCTTCGACCGCATCGCGGCCTCGGCCTACTGCGGGGACGACGGGACCGCCATCGGCGCGGCCATGCACCTCCACGCCCGGGAGACGGGGAAGCGCCCGGCCGCCGTCCCCTCGCCGGCCCTCGGCCCCGACCTCGCCGCGGAGGAGATCGACGCGACCCTGGCCTCCTGCCGCCTCGAGGCGGAGCGGCCCGCGGACCCCGCGGCCGCCGCCGCGGACCTCGTCGCCGCGGGCAGGGTCGTCGGCTGGGCCCGGGGGAGGGCGGAGTTCGGGCCCCGGGCGCTGGGCAACCGCTCCATCCTCGCCGACGCCACCGACCCGGCGGTGGCCGACCGCCTCCGCCAGACGGTCAAGCCCCGCGAGACCCACCACCCCTACGGGATGTCCATCACCCGCGAGGCCGCGGGCGCCCTCCTCGAGCGGGACCGGGAGGCCCCGTACATGCTCGTCCCGGCTCTCGTGAAGGCGGCCGAGCGCCGGCGCATCCCCGGCGTCGTGCTCGCCGACGGGACGGTGCGGATCCACACCGTGGACCGCGCGGTGGACCCGGCCTTCCACGCGCTGCTGGAGGGGGTCGGGAGGCGCCGCGGCCTCGCGGCGGCGGTGAACACCTCGCTCAACCTCCCAGGCCGTCCCCCCGCCACGACGGTGCGGGAGGTGCTCGAGTGCTTCTTCACGACGGGCATGGACGCGCTGGTCGTCGGGGACCGCCTGCTCCGCAAGGGCGGGAAGGCGTGAGGGTCTCCGTGGTGATCCCCGTCTACAACGAGGCGGCCACGGCCGCCGAGGTCGTCCGCCGCGTGCTCGCCTCGGGGAGGGCGGAGGAGGTCGTCGTGGTGGACGACGGGTCCACGGACGGCTCCTTCGCCTCCCTCGCTGCGGTGGAGGACCCCCGCGTGGTCCTGCTCCGGCACGAGCGCAACCGCGGGAAGGGGGCGGCTCTGCGCACCGGGTTCGCCGCGGCCCGCGGCGAGGTGCTCGTCGTGCAGGACGCCGATCTCGAGTACGACCCGGCCGACTACCCCCTGCTCCTGGGGCCCATAGAGGCGGGGCGGGCCGACGCGGTCTACGGGTCCCGGTTCCTGGGCGGGCCGCACCGGGTGCTGTTCTTCTGGCACTCGGTGGGGAACCGGCTGCTCACGCTGTTCTCGAACATGGTCACGAACCTCAACCTCACGGACATGGAGACGGGGGCGAAGGCCTTCCGGGCGGAGACGATGCGGAAGATCACGCTCCGCCAGGACCGCTTCGGGTTCGAGCCGGAAGTCACGGCCAAGCTGGCCCGGGTCGGCGCCCGGATCTACGAGACGCCGATCTCCTACGCGGGCCGCACCTACGCCGAGGGGAAGAAGATCACGTGGGTGGACGCCCTCGAGGTCCCCTGGGTGCTCGTGCGGGCGTCCTGGTTCGACCCGGAGTAGCCATGAAGACGACGAAGCCGGTCCCGCTGCTCGATCTCTCGCGGCAGTGGGCCTCCCTCGAGAGGGAGGTCCTGGCCGAGGTGAAGGAGGTCTTCCGCGAGGGGGACTTCATCCTCGGGAAGCGGGTGGCCGCCCTCGAGACGGAGGTCGCCGCCTACTGCCGCTCGCCCCACGCGGTGGCCTGCGCGAGCGGGACGGACGCGATCCTGCTGGTGCTGAAGGCCCTCGGCGTCGGCCGGGGCCACGAGGTGGTGACGACGCCCTTCACCTTCTTCGCGACGGCGGGGGCGGTCTGGAACGCGGGGGCGCGGCCGGTCTTCGCGGACGTCGAGCCCGGGACGTTCAACCTCGACCCGCGGGCGGCGCTGGCGGCGGTGACGCCGCGGACGCGGGCGCTGCTCCCGGTCCACCTCTTCGGCCGCTGCGCCGACATGGCGGCGTTCCTCCAGATCGCCTCGAAGAGGCGGATCTCCGTGATCGAGGACATGGCCCAGGCGGTGGGTGCCGAGATCCGCGGACTGCGGGCCGGGTCGCTCGGCGACGCGGGGACGCTCTCCTTCTACCCCTCGAAGAACCTCGGCGGGGCGGGGGACGGGGGGATGGTTGTGACCTCCTACCCGGAACTCGACGCGACGCTCCGGAAGGCCCGCAACCACGGGCAGTCGCGGAGGTACGAGCACGAGTTCGTCGGCACGAACTCGCGCCTGGACGGCCTGCAGGCGGCGGTGCTGCGCGCGAAACTGAAGCGGCTCGACGGGTGGAGCGACGCCCGGGCGGCCCACGCGGCGCGGTACGACGCGATGTTCCGCGGCCTCTCCGGGGTCCGCACCCCGGCCCCGGTGCCGAAGGCGGAGGGGCGCCACGTCTACAACCAGTACACCCTGCGCTGCGAGAAGCGGGACGCCCTGCAGGCTCATCTGACGAAGGCGGGGATCGGGACGGCCGTCTACTACCCGCTCCCGCTCCACCTCCAGCGCTGCTTCGCCTCCCTCGGGGGCCGGCTCGGCCAGTTCCCCGAGGCGGAGCGGGCGAGCCGAGAGGCGCTGTCGATCCCCGTGTTCCCTGAGCTGACGGAGGGGGAGCAGCAGCGGGTGGTCACGGCCGTCCGCGGGTTCTACGGGAAGTAGATGCGCGTCCTCTCCGTCCTCGGCACACGGCCCCAGGTCGTCAAGGCGGCCCCGGTCTCCCGGGCCCTCGCCGCGGCGGGCCACGAGGAGATCGTCCTCCTCACCGGCCAGCACTACGACGCCGATCTCCTCGGCCCCGTGCCCCCGTGCCGGTGCCTGGGCATCGGTTCGGGTTCCCACGCCTACCAGGTTTCCGAGGGCGCGAGGGGGGTGGCGGCGTTCGCGGCGGAGCGCCGGCCGGACTGCATCCTCGCGGCGGGGGACACCAACTCGGCGCTGGCCGCCGGGCTCGGCGCACGGGCGGCGGGCATCCGGTTCGTCCACGGCGAGGCGGGGGTGCGCCTGGGGAACTTCTCCCTCCCCGAGGAGGCGAACCGCGTCGTCCTCGACCACCTCGCCGACCTCTGCCTCTGCCCGACGGAGCGGGCGGCGGAGACCCTCCGGGCCGAGCGCCCCCGCGCCGCCGTCGTCGCGGCGGGGGACCCGCTGCTCGACGCCCTCCCGCCCGAGGGGCCCGCGCCCGACGCCCCCCCCCGCCCCGTATTGCTGGCCACCAACCACCGCGCCGAGCACCACCACGACCCCCCACGCCAGCACCGCAACGTACGCGCCCCGGTCGGGCGGCGCCGGCCCGTCCTCCTCCCGCTCCACCCGAGGACCCGGGCGGCGCTCGGGCGCGCGGGGTTCCGGCCCACCGGGCTGCTGCGCCTCCTCCCCCCCCTCGGCCACCGGGAGGTCGTGGACCTCGCCCGGAGGGCGTCGGCGGTGATCACCGATTCCGGCGGCCTCCAGCGCGAGGCCTACTGGCTCTCCGTCCCCTGCGTCGTCCTCCGCGACGCCTGCGAGTGGCGGGAGACCGTCGAGGAGGGCTGGGCGGCGCTGGCCGGCGCCGAGCCGGCCCGCATCGCGGCCGCGGCGGCGGTCCCGCCCCGCGGGGCCGCCCCGCCGGATCGTGACGCCTTCGGCGGGGGGGGTGCGGCGGCGCGCTGGGTCGAGGCGCTCGAGCGGCTACAATCCCGCCCGTGAGAGTGCTCCTCGCCGACGACGAGAAGGCCATCGCCGTGACCCTCGGGGACGCGCTCCGCGAGGCGGGCCACGACGTCACCGTGGTGAACGACGGCCTCGCCGCCGCCGCCGCCGTGGACGGGGACCCCTTCGACGTCGTCGTCTCCGACGTCCGCATGCCCGGCCTCGACGGGATGGCGGTGCTGCGCCGCGCCAAGGCCCGCGACGCCCGCACCGAGGTCGTCCTCGTCACCGGCTACGCCACCGTCGAATCCGCCGTCGAGGCGATGAAGGCCGGCGCCTTCCACTACGTCCAGAAGCCCTTCTACAACGAGGACATCGTCAAGCTCCTCCGCAGGGTCGAGGAGCTCCGGGCGCTGCGCCCGTCCGCCGAGGAGCCCGTGCTGATGGAGGGCATCGTCGGCGCCTCGACGACGATGAAGGCGGTGTTCGACGTGATCCGCCGCGCCGCGCCGAGCGAGGCCTCGGTCCTCATCGAGGGGGAGTCCGGCACGGGAAAGGAGCTGGTCGCGCGCGCGGTGCACAACCTCTCCTCCCGCCGCGGCAGGCCCTTCGTCCCGATCTCCTGCGCCGCCATCCCGGAGACGCTCCTGGAGTCGGAGCTGTTCGGCCACGAGAAGGGGGCCTTCACCGACGCCAAGGACCGCAAGATCGGCCGCTTCGAGCGGGCCGACGGCGGCACCGTGTTCCTCGACGACGTGGACGACATGCCGCTGTCCATGCAGGTGAAGATGCTCCGCGTGCTGCAGGAGGGGGAGATCGAGCGCCTCGGCGGCCAGCGGCCCATCAAGGTGAGCGTGCGCGTCGTCACCGCCACGAAGGTGGACCTCCAGGACGCGGTGAACGAGAAGGCGTTCCGCGAGGATCTCTACTGGCGCCTGAACGTCGTGGGGATCCTCCTGCCGCCGCTGCGGGACCGGCCCGGGGACGTGAAGGCCCTGGCGGAGCACTTCGTCGCCGTCTACGGGCGCGGCCGCTCCTTCACCATCCCCGCGGAGGTGATGGAGGAGATGCAGCGCTACTTCTGGCCCGGGAACGTGCGGGAGCTGGAGAACGCCGTGGAGCGGGCCATCGCGCTGGCCGGGCCCGACGGGGTCCTCCAGAAGGAGCACCTGCTCCGCAGCCGCGGCGACCGCCCGGCGCCGGGCCCGGCCGGGGGCCTCGTCCGGACGCTGAAGGAGGCGGGCGTGGCGGCGGAGAAGGACGCCATCCTCGCCGCCCTCCGCCTGACCCACGGCCACCGCGCGCAGGCGGCCAAGGTGCTCGGCATCTCGCGCAAGAGCCTCTGGGAGAAGATGCGCGCCTACGGGATCGAGGACGCGAGCCTCGAGGCGAAATGAGGTCGCTCTTCGTCTCCGACGTCCACGCGAACCCCTCGGAGCGGACGACCCTCGACGCGTTCCTGCGCTTCCTGTCCGGCCCGGCGAAGGGGGCCGACGAGCTCTTCGTCCTCGGCGATCTCTTCGAGGCCTTCCCGACGCCGGCCCACGCGGGGCGCCCCGGGTTCCGGGAGGTGATCGAGGGGCTCCGGGCGCTCGGGCCCCGCACGAGTGTCGCGTTCCTCCCCGGGAACCGGGACTTCCGCCTCGAGCCGGTCGTGCGCGGGATGGGGATCGAGCGCCTCCCCGACCTCGCGCGGCGGACCGTCGACGGGGCCGCCGTGCTCCTCACCCACGGGGATCTCCTCTGCACGAAGGACCGCCGTTACCAGGCGTTCCGGAGGTTCTTCCGGGGCCGGACCCTGGCCGCCCTCTCCGAGGCCGTGCCGCCGTCGGCCATGGACCGGTTCTCCGACGGCGCCCGGGCCGGATCGAAGGCCGAGACGGCGCGCAAGGCCTACGAGACCATGGGCCTCGACGCGGGCCGCGTCCGCCGCCTCCTCCAGCGCGGGGACGCCGACGCGCTGGTCTGCGGCCACGTCCACTGGGGCGTCCGCCACCGCATGGCGGTGGACGGGCGGGAGCGGGACGTCTTCGTCCTCGGCGCGTGGGAGGACGGGGCGAACTGGCTCGAGCGCGAGGGCGGGGAGTGGCGGTTCGTCAAGGCGTAGCGGCTTTCGGTCAGGCCGCGTGCATCGGCAGCCGGTGCACCAGCGCATCCGAGAAAGTCTCGACGTTGGCTAGGTTCCTGCCGTAGTCCGCGATTGTCCAGCGGATCGAGGGCCGGCTGGACACGTGCACCGGGACCCTGCCGTCC
>CAZWGT010000196.1:6666-6875 GCA_964633345.1 uncultured Planctomycetota bacterium | reverse complement strand
GGGGGTCTGGAGGTCGTCGTGCATCGCGTCCCAGAAGCGCCGGCGGTACTCGTCCACCGAGGCCGCCCCCTTGGCCTCCTTCGGGAACAGCTTCCAGCTCGCCACGCGATTGCGCAGGTTGTCCAGGCTGGTGCGCGCGCCCTTCAGCGCCTCCCAGCTGAACTTGAGCTGCTGCCGATAGCGCGCCCCGATGCAGAAGTAGCGGTAGT
>CAZWGT010000196.1:0-6656 GCA_964633345.1 uncultured Planctomycetota bacterium | reverse complement strand
CGGAGCGTCAGGAACGTGCCGGCCGACTTCGACATCTTGCCCTCGTCCATCACCAGGAACTCGGCGTGCATCCACAGGTTCACCCATTCGTGCCCGAAGCGGGCCTCCGACTGCGCGCGCTCGTTCGTGTGGTGCACGGGGATGTGGTCGATTCCGCCGGTGTGGATGTCGAGCCGGTCGCCGAGGTACTTGGAGGCCATGACCGAGCACTCGATGTGCCAGCCGGGGAAGCCGCGCCCCCAGGGGGAATCCCACTGCATGACGTGCTTCGCGTCGGTCTTCCAGAGGGCGAAGTCGGCGGGGTGGCGCTTCTCCGGGTTCGGCTCGATGCGCGCGCCCGCCTCCAGCGCCTCGATCGTGTTCTTCGAGAGCTTCCCGTAGCCCGGGAAGGTGGACACCTCGAAGTAGACGTTGCCTCCCACGGCGTAGGCGTGGCCGCGGGCGATCAGCGCCTCGATGATCGCGATCATCTCGGGGATGTGGTCGGTGGCCCTCGGGTAGGCCTCGGCGTCCTGGATGCGCAGCGCGCGGCGGTCCCGGTGGAAGCGCTCCGTGATGCGCGCCGCGATGGCCAGGGGCGTCGTCCCCTCGGCGCGCGCGGACTTCTCCAGCTTGTCCTCGCCCGAGGCGTCGGCGACGTCGTCCACGGTGAGGTGTCCCACGTCGGTGATGTTCATGACCTGCCGGACCCGGTACCCCGCGAGCAGCAGCGTCCGCCGCAGCACGTCCTCGAACATGAAGGTCTTGAAGTTGCCGATGTGCTGGGGGAGGTAGACCGTGGGGCCGCAGGTGTACATCTTCACCACGCCCGGCTCCGCGGGATCGAGGTCGCGCAGCTCCCCGCTCAGGCTGTCGTGGAGGCGGACCTTCAACGGACCCCCCTGCCGAGCAGGACGACGGCGTGGGCCTCGACGGCCTCGCCCGTCCCGACGGGCCCGAGGCCCTCTCCGGTCTTGGCCTTGACGTTCACGTCCGCCTCGGGAAGTCCCATGGCCGAGGCGATCGACCGGCGGAGGGACGCCTTGAAGGGGCCCAGGCGCGGCTCCTCCAGCACCACGATGCAGTCGGCGTTGACCGGGACGAACCCCGCCGCCCGCGCCGCCTCGAGGGCCTTCCCCAGGAGGACGCGGCTGTCGGCGTCCTTCCACTGCGGGTCGGCCGGGGGGAAGTGGTCCCCGAGGTCGCCGAGGCCGGCGGCGCCGAGGACGGCGTCGGCGAGCGCGTGGAGGAGCGGGTCCGCGTCGCTGTGGCCGATGGGGCCCCGGGTGTGGGGGATCTCGACGCCGCCGAGGAGGAACTTCCTTCCCGGCACGAGCCGGTGGAGGTCCCAGCCGATCCCGACCCTCTCCTGGTTCATCGCGCCTCCTCCCGCAGGATCGCCTCCGCCGCGCGGAGATCGGCCTCCGTGGTGATCTTCAGGTTCGACGGGTCCCCCTCGACCAGGGCGACCGCCCCGCCGTCCCTCTCGACGAGCGTCGCGTCGTCCGTCGCCTCGCCGCCCTCCCGCTCCGCGCGCCGGAGCGCCGCCGCGTAGACCTCCCGCCGGAAGCCCTGGGGCGTGGCGGCCCGCCAGAGGCCGCGCCGGTCGAGGGTCTCCGCGACGCGGCCGGCCGGCCCCTCGCGCTTGTGGGTGTCGGCGAGGGGGACGGCCAGCAGCGCCGCCCCGTCCCGGGCGGCGGCCTCCGCCACGCGCGCCGCGTCCGCGGCCCGGACGAGGGGCCGCGCGGCGTCGTGGACGAGGACGACCGCGGCCTCCGGCGGGACGGCGCGGAAGCCCGCGGCCGCCGAGTCCTGGCGGCGCTCCCCGCCCTCGACGACGGCGGCGACGCGCCAGCGCCGGAGGTCGGCGGCGAACTCCCCCTCCACCCGCGCCTTCGCCCCCGGCGGGACGACGAGCACCTGCCCGACGAGACCCGGGAGACCCGCCAGCCGCTCGAGGGAGTGCAGGAACAGCGCCCGCCCCGCGAGGGGGACGAAGGCCTTCGGGCCCGCCGCGCCGAGGCGGCGGCCCTCGCCGGCGGCGACGATGACGGTGGCGACCGGGGTCATGGTGGGACGAGGGTAACCCAAGGGCTCCCACGGGGGGATTCCTCCCCCGCTCCCATGGGGAGTCGTAGCATCGTTGCTTTCCGGACCTCGACCCCAGGGAGACCCACCATGCGACTGCGCACCCTCGCCGCGGCGGCGGCCCTCGCGCCCGCCTTCCTCGCCGCGTCCCCCGCGTCGGCCACGGCCCAGGATCATGCCGCGTTCAGGATCCCCGTCAAGGAGGGGGTCCTCTCCAACGGGATGAAGCTCCTCGTGGTCGAGCGCCACGAGACCCCCACCGTCTCCTGCGTGGTGAAGTTCCGCGTCGGGGCGGTGGACGAGAAGCCGGGCCAGACCGGCATCGCCCACATCCTCGAGCACATGCTCTTCAAGGGGACCGACGTCTGGGGCACGAAGGACTGGGCGAAGGAGAAGCCCCTCCTCGACCGGACCGAGAAGCTGTACCACGAGATCCTCGCCGCCCGGGCCGCGCTCCCCCTCGAGACCCGCCGCAACACCGAGGTCTACGACGCCATCGTCCGCGTCTCCCACGCCCTGGCCGTCGTGTCGGCCGCGCCGGCCGAGCGCAGGGACGCCGCCCGCATCGAGGCCCTGACGAAGGAGGCCGCGCCGCTGCTGGCCGCCGGCGGGGAGGCCGTGAAGGCGGTCTTCGACCTCGAGGCGGAGTTCTGCCGCGTGCAGGAGGAGGCGGACCAGTACGTCGTGGACGACGAGGACTGGGGCATCCTCGAGCGCAACGGCGCCTGGGGCCTCAACGCCTCCACGGGCGCCGACTCGACCCAGTACTTCTACTCCATCCCCGCCAACCGCCTCGAGCTGTGGGCCCTCGTCGAGTCGGGCCGCATGCGCCGCCCGATCCTGCGCCAGTTCTACAAGGAGCGGGACGTGATCATGGAGGAGCGTCGCATGCGCACCGACGACTCCGCCGGCGGGAAGATGTGGGAGCAGCTCCGCTCGCTGGCCTTCGGCGCCCACCCCTACCACTGGCCCGTCATCGGCTGGGCCAGCGACATCGCCCACGTCTCCCGCACCCAGGTCGAGGAGTTCTTCCGCAAGCACTACGCGCCCAACCGCGCCGTCGCCTGCGTCGTCGGGGACGTGAAGTTCGAGGAGGTGAAGGCCCTCATGGAGCGCTACTTCGGCGGGATTCCCCGGCAGCCCGACCCGGAGCCCGTGGTCACCGTCGAGCCGCGGCAGTGGGGCGAGAAGCGGGGGATCGTCCGCTTCCCCAACCTCCAGGTCCCCCAGATGGCGGTCGCGTACCACCGGCCCGCCCTCGGCCACCCCGACTTCTACGTCCTCGACCTCATCAGCGGGATCCTCTCCTCCGGGAACTCCGCCCGCCTGGACAAGGCGTTCTGGGAGAAGCGCATCGGGCAGATGGCGGCCGGGAACCAGGACACCCTCTACCCCGACCTCTTCGTGTTCACGGGGACGCCGCTCCCCGGGAAGACCCTCGACGACGTCGAGAAGGAGATCCTCGACCAGGTCCGCCGCCTGAAGGAGGAGCCGGTCGCCGACGCGGAGATCGAGACGGTGCGGAACCAGAACGCCGCCGGGCTCGTGCGGTCGATGCAGTCGAACATGGGGCTCGCCCAGACCCTCAGCACCTACGAGATCCTCAACCGCTGGGACTACGTGAACACGTACATGGACAACATCGCGAAGGTCACCAGGGACGACATCCAGCGCGTGGCGCGGAAGTACTTCGGCGACGAGAACCGGACCGTCGTCCACGTGATCCCGGCCGAGGCCCCGGCTCCGGCGCCGGCGAAGTAGGAAACCCATGAACGAGACCATCCTCCGCCGCAGGCTCGCCGCCGCCGCCCTGGCCGCCGCGTTCTCCCTCCCCGGCTGCGCCTCCCCCGGGGGCGCGGCCGGGCCGACCTCCATCCCGGCCGCCGAGGCCCCCTCCTCCGCCCATCCCAAGGACATGAAGTTCACGGAGCCGGAGTTCCAGTTCCCCCACTCCGAGCGGGTCGTCCTCTCCAACGGGATGGTGCTCCACCTCATCGAGGACCGCACGCTGCCCCTCGTGGACGCCACGGCGATCTTCCGCGGAGGGTCGGTGTTCGACCCGCCCGGGAAGGAGGGCCTGGCGTCCGTCGCCTGCGGGATGGTCCGCACGGGCGGGACGAAGACGCTCCCCCCGGCCGCCCTCGACGAGGAGTTGGACCGGATCGCGGGGAGCATCGGGGTCTCCGCCGGCTCCGAGAACCTCTCCGCCTCCTTCTCCTTCCTGTCGAAGGACCTGGAACGGGGCCTCCAGATCTTCGCCGACGTGCTCCGCAACCCCGGCTTCGACGCCGGGCGCTTCGCCCAGGTCAAGGCGGTCACCGCCCAGGGGGTCCAGCGGCAGTTCGGCAACCCCGGCGCCGTCCTCGCCCGCACCTTCAACGCCACGGTCTACGGCGACCACCCCTACGGCCACCTGGTCACGCCGAAGAGCGTCGGGGCGATCACGCGCGAGGACGTCGAGGCCTTCCACGCCAAGTGGTTCCACCCGGAGTCCTTCATCCTGTCGGTGGCCGGGGACTTCCGGAAGGACGCCCTCGTCGCCTCCCTCGAGAAGGCCTTCGCCGGCTGGGAGAAGTCCGCGGAGCCGCTGCCGAAGTGGCCCGGCCCCTTCGAGAGGACGTACGGGGCGGCCCACCTCGTCGTCCCCATGCCGAAGGTGACGCAGACGAACATCCGCATGGGCCACTGGGGCCCGCCGCAGAACTCCGAGGACCGCGTGCGCTTCGACGTGATGAACCTCGTCCTCGGCGGCGGCGGCTTCTGGTCCCGGATGACGACCATCGTCCGCACGAAGGAGGGGCTGGCCTACTCCGTGGGCTCGGGCCTGATGCGCGGCTCCCAGGGCGGCGTGTTCCTCGCCTCCGTCGAGACGAAGGCCGCGACCTCCTACCGGGCGATCTCCCTGATGCGGCAGGTGATGGAGGAGATCCGCAGCGCCCCGATCAGCGAGGAGGAGCTCGGCCTCGCCAAGGAGTCGATCCTCAACGGGTTCGTCTCCGTGATCGAGAGCCCCGCCGCCCTGGCGTCGCAGTACGCCACGCTGGAGTTCAAGGAGTACCCCGAGGGGTGGCTCGACCGGTACCGGGAGATCGTGCGCTCCACGACGGTCGAGGACGTGCAGCGGATGGCGAAGGAGTACCTGCGGCCGGAGTCCCTGAAGGTGGTCCTCGTCGGCGACCCGTCCTCCTTCGACGCGGCCCCGGCGGACCTCGGCCCGGCCGAGGTCGTCAAGCCGCGGTAGCCGTGCGGGTCCTCGGCATCGACCCGGGCACGAGGGTCGTCGGCTGGGGCGTGGTGGACTCCCGCGGGAGCGCGCTGAGGGCGGTCGCCTTCGGCGCGCTCCGCGCCCCGGCCTCGAAGGACGTCCCGGAGAGGCTCCGCATCCTCCACGAGGGTCTTCGGGCCCTCATCGCGGAGCACCGCCCCGACCGGGTCGCCATCGAGGAGGCGTTCTTCGGCAAGGGGGCCCGCGCGGCGCTGGCGCTCGGCGAGGGGCGGGGCGTGGCGATGCTGGCGGCGGCTCTGGCCGGGCTCCCCGTCGCCCAGTTCCCCCCCGCCACGGTGAAGAAGTCCGTCACCGGGAAGGGCGCGGCGCGCAAGGACCAGGTCGGCGCGATGGTGAAGGTGATCCTCGGGATGCCCGCGGTCCCCGAGCCCCCCGACGCGGCGGACGCCCTGGCGGTGGCGATCTGCGCGATCCACCGGGGGTAGGCCTGGATGACAGGCCTTGTCAGGGTCTGCCATGCGCGGTAGGATGCCCGCGGAGGTGAAGCCCATGGCCACCAGCCTGAACGTCTCCCTTCCCAAGGAGCTCAAGGAGTTCGTCGTCCGCGAGGTCGCCCGGGGCGGCTACGGGACCGCCAGCGAGTACATCCGCGAGATCCTCCGCGGTGAAGCGGAGAAGCGCGCCCACGAGGAGATCGAGCGGAAGCTGCTGGAGAGCCTCGCGACCCCGCTCACGGAGATGACCAAGGCCGACTGGAGACGCCTCCGGGCTCGCATTCGAGCAAGGGCGCGGCGGAAGTGATCCGCGGAGTGCGCCTCCGCAGGTTCGCGCGAAGGGAACTGGAGGAGATCGCGGACTTCCTCGCCGACCGCAACGAGGCGGCAGCCCTCAGATTCGGCGCTGCCGTGGAGGACTCCCTTCGGCGGATTGCCGAGACTCCCGGGATCGGCCATCCATGGACGGCCGGCGACACGCTCCTTCGGGGGGTCCGGACGTGGCCCCTCTCCGGGTACGAGAGCATCCTGATCTTCTACAGGCCCTCGCCCCGTGGAATCGAGGTCATGAGGATTGTCCACGGCGCCCGGAGTCTCCCGGCGATTCTGGAGGAGGAGTAGCGCCTCTTCCTACGCCACGCCCTTCGTGTGGAAGTACTCCGCGTCGGGGTGGTGGACGATGAGGGCCGCCGTCGAGGCCTCCGGATCGATCTGGTGGGCCTCGGTGAGCTTCGCGCCGATGGCGGCCTCGACGCCGAGCAGGCGGAACACCGGGACGTGCTGGGCGAGGTCGGGGCAGGCGGGGTAGCCCCACGAGAAGCGCTTCCCGGTGTGGGCCGGCAGGCCGAGTTCCCGGACCGCGCGGCGGT